>JAFADX010000002.1 GCA_023424475.1 Pseudomonadota bacterium | reverse complement strand
GCCCCGCGCGAGCCGCCGCTTCACCGCGCCCAGGCGCGGCGCGCGGGCGAAGAGGATCACCGTCGGTCGCTGCATCGGCGCCCAGGACACCTCATCCGCGCCGCCGCGCATAGAGCCGCGCGATGCGTCCGGGCGGCACGCCGGCGAACCACAGCGACAGGCAGGCGAGGTTGCGCGCGGAGCGCCGCCACCAGCCCTCGCGCCGCCAGCGCCCGGCCGAGGTGACGAAGGGGGCCTCAAGCGCGACGAGCCGCGCGCGTCCGATCCGCCGCACCAGGTCCACATCCTCCATGACCGGGATGGGGCGATAGCCGCCGAGGTGCCGGAGGAAGCCGCGCCCGATCAGCAGCCCCTGGTCGCCATAGGGCAGGCCGAGGGCGCGGCAGCGCCAGGCGACCATGCGTTCGAGCCGCCGCGCCTGGGGGGAGGCGTCATCGAGGGCGAAGCGGAAGTAGCCGGCACGCTCGGCATTGGCGGGATCGGCCATGAAGGTCTCGGCGGCGGCCTGCCAGCCGGGGCCGGGGCGCGTGTCGGCATGGATCACCAGCACCCAGGGCGCCTCGGCCGCCGCGAGGCCCGCGGCGAGCTGCGTTCCGCGCCCCGGCGGGGCGGCCACCACCCGAGCCCCGGCCGCGCGGGCAAGGTCCGGCGTCCCGTCCGTGCTGCCGCCGTCGGCCACGATGACGCCGGCGACCGCGCCGGCCAGCGCCGCCAGCGTGTCCGGCAGCCTTTCCGCGGCGTTCAGCGCCGGAACGAGGGCCACGAGTTGCTGTCGCGTTCTCATCGGCGCCTGCCTGCGGTTAAAGATGGATTAACCACTCGTTCTCATTATGTTCTTGACCGGCGGGCGGTCCCCATCCAGGATGGCATTGAACAAAACGGGAACAACGGGACCAGCGCCATGCCTGACGGCACGCCCCATCGTCTCCCCCAGGCGGCGGAGACCTTTCCCCTCCCCTCCGCCGCCCGCAAGGGTCGCGGCGCCGGCCTGAACCCGGCCGTCCGCTTCGAGCGGACGGCGCGGGAAGCCTTCGACGACGGCTGGGGCACGCTGGAAGCGGCCTTCGCCGAGCTTCCGCCCCTGCCCACCACCCTGACGCCCGATAGGTCGCGCTCGGCCCTCGCCTGGAACCAGAGCCCGGACATCGGCTTCGACCGCGCCGTGAACCCCTATCGCGGGTGCGAGCACGGCTGCGTCTATTGCTACGCCCGGCCCTCCCACGCCTATCTCGGCCTCTCCCCCGGCCTCGACTTCGAGACGCGGCTGCTGTTCAAGCCCGAGGTCGCCACGCTGCTCGAGAAGGAGCTGCGCAAGCCGGGCTACGAGCCGCGCCCGATCGCCCTCGGCTCCAACACCGATCCCTACCAGCCGGTCGAGCGCACCCTGAAGCTGACGCGCTCGATCCTCGAGGTGCTGGACCGCTTCAACCATCCCGTCACCATCGTGACCAAGTCCGCCGGCGTGCTGCGCGACCTCGACATCCTCGCCGGCATGGCGCAGCGGAACCTGGCACGGGTCTGCCTGTCGATCACCACGCTCGATCCGCGGCTCGCACGCATCATGGAACCGCGTGCGGCCTCGCCGGAACGGCGTCTTGCCGCGGTGCGCGACCTCGCGGCCGCCGGCGTGCCGGCCGCCGTCCTCGCCGCGCCGATGATCCCCGGCGTCAACGACGCGGAACTCGAAACCATCCTCGAGCGGGCCGCCGCGGCGGGCGCGACGCATGCCGGCTACGTGCTCCTGCGCCTGCCGCTCGAGATCAAGCAGCTCTTCGAGGACTGGCTGGCGCGCCACATGCCGGACCGCGCGGCGCGCGTGCTCTCGCTGATCCGCCAGACGCGCGGCGGGGCGCTCTACGACAGCCGCTTCGGCGTGCGGCAGAAGGGCACCGGCGCCTATGCCGACCTGCTCGCGCAGCGCTTCGCGGTGGCCGCGCGGCGGCTGAACCTGGAACGCCGCGGCGGCGGGGTGGGCAATCTCGACTGCACGCGGTTCCGCGTGCCGGATGCGCCGGGGAAGGCGCCCAAGGCGGCGCAACTGGCGCTGTTCTGAGCGGGGCGCGGAGCGGGGCTTTGCCCCTCTTCGGACCTCTTCCCGCCAAGGGCCGAAGGGCCTTTGGAAGCCGTTTGATTCAGGGGGATTCCGGGGAAGGGCATCGTCGGAAAAGGGCTGCTCACCTTCGTTCCGGCAATCCCGCGAAGCCGGGCCAGTAGTGGCCGTCCGGCGTCGGCCGCTTGCCGAAGATGGCCTGACCGACGCGAACGACGTCGGCGCCCTCGGCGATCGCCTCCTCGAAATCGCCCGACATGCCCATCGAGAGTTCGGCCACCGCGGGGTCGATCGCCATCGCCTCGTCCCGCAGACGCCGCAGCAAGGCAAAGCAGGAGCGGACCTTCGCCATGTCCGTGCTGAATACGGCCAGCGTCATCAGCCCCCGCGGCTTCAGCCGGGGGAAGCGCCGCAGTTCCTCGACGAAGGGCAGCAGCGCGTCCGGCTCCAGGCCATACTTGCTCTCCTCCCTCGAGGTGTTCACCTGGATATAAACGTCGAGATCCCGCTTCTCCTGCGCGAGGCGCGCGTCGAGAAGCCCGGCCAGGCGCAGGCTGTCGAGCGCGTGGAACTCCCGGGCGAAGCGGACCAGGTACTTCACCTTGTTGGTCTGCAGGTGGCCCACGATGCTCCAGTCGATGGCAAGGTCGGCCAGGCTCTCACGCTTCGACGCCGCTTCCTGGACCTTGTTCTCGCCGAAGGCCCGGATGCCGGCCGCGTGGGCCAGGCGCAGGATATGCGCGGGGACGGTCTTGGTGACCGGCAACAGGCGGACCGAGGCCCGGTCGCGGCCGGCGCGGGCACAGGCGGCCGCGATCCGGTCCTCGACCGCCGCGAGATTGGCCCGGAACGCGCCCTGCGGATCGGGACCGAACCGCTCGATATCCGTGTCGGACAGGGCGGCTGCGCTGCCGGCCGCAAGGTCCATCCTCGGCTCCTTTGCCTTCAGCCGCATTCACCGGGCTTGCAGGCTGCCATGCGATCAGGCGGCTCCACGACCGCGGGCATCCGCCCTTCGCCGATCAGCGCCATGATCTCGGCGCCGAGTTGCAGGTCGGGAATATGCCCAAGGGTCTGGCGCCGCAAGCGCCCCTCGCGATCGATCAGGAGCGTGGTGGGCGTGCCCTCCAGCCCGTAGCGGCGCATGGTGTGCGGCTGCCCCAGGCCGTCCGGCTCGTCGACCCCGACGGGGAAGCGGATGCGGTATTCGTGCAGGAAGGCCCGCAACGCATTCGGCCCCATCGCGTCGTGATGCTCGAAGACGGAATGCAGGCCGATCACGGCGAGGTCCGACGGCCTGAACAATCCAGCCACGCGCTGCGCCTGGGGCAAGGCGTGGCTGACGCAGCCGGGGCACAGCATCTGGAACGCGCATACCATGACCGCCCGGCCGCGCAGCGCCGCCAGGGTGACCGGCTCGGCCGCATTGAACCATTCGCTGATGCGCCATTCCGGCGCCGGGTCAGGCGATGACATCGGTACGCTCCTCCATCGAGGGCGGCCGGGGCGATCGCCTCCCCGCGGCCCGAAGAAGCGGCCCGGCCGGGAGGCGATGCCGGCGGCTGCCGGGCGGCAGGGGCTTCGGCCCGGCGGCGAAGGAGGAACGCCCCCGTCCCCTGCGCCCGTTCGCGCCAGCCCGGCACATGGCGGGCAGCGCCCTCCCCTGCCCGCGCCGGACGCCCTCACGCCGCCTTCAGGTGCTCCTTCAGCCGCGGCATCAGCTCGACCAGGTTGCAGGGCCGGTGCCGGCTGTCGAGCTGGAACCTCAGGATGTCGTCCCAGGCGTCCTTGCAGGCGCCGGTCGAGCCCGGCAGCGCGAACAGATAGGTCCCGTCCGCCACGCCGCCCAGGGCGCGCGACTGCATCGTGGAGGTCCCGATCTTCGCGTAGCTCAGCATGCGGAAAAGTTCGCCGAAGCCTTCGATCTCCTTCTCGATCACGCGCTTGAAGGCTTCGGGCGTCACGTCGCGGCCGGTGATGCCGGTGCCGCCCGTGGTGACGACGCAATCGACCTTCGGATCGGCGATCCAGCGGCGCAGGGTCGCTGCGATGAGGTCGGCCTCGTCCTTCACGATCTCCCGCGCGACGCAGTGGTGGCCGCCGGCTTCGATGCGCTCCTGCAGCGTCTGGCCGGAACGGTCGCTGGCCATGTCGCGCGTGTCGCTCACGGTGAGCACGGCGATGTTCACCGGCAGGAACGGAAGGGTTTCGTCGATCGGCATGGCGTCCTCCAGGGACCGTGCCTCACCATGGGCGCGCATGCGGCGCGCCGCAACGGCTCAGCTGCCGCGCGCGGCGCGGATCTGGGCGACGGCGGCGGCGATGCGCAGCGCGAGCAGGGCCTCCCCGCGCGCCGCGCTGGCCCGGGACGGATCGCCGGACGCCCCGAGCGCGGCCAGTTCCGCCGGCCGGGACGGCAGCCGCGCGAGCCGGACGCCGAGCGCATGGACCGCCATCAGTTCCGAGGTGTCCTCGATCCCGGCATGGGTGCCGATGCTGGCCTCCGTCTCCCCGCGCGCCTTGAGCCAGGCGTCCTGCTCGGCGATGGCGGCGTAGTAGCGGTCGACCGAGAGCACGCGCACGCCCTCGCGCCGCCACTCCGCGCTCAGCCGCGACGCGACCGCCGCCTGGGGCCGCAGGCTCCCGCCATGGTCGGCGAGGAAGCAGATCAGCCGGAAGCCCGAGCCGCGCAGGCTGCGGGCGATGCCCTCCAGCATCCCCGCGAAGGCTTCCTCGCTGACGCCCACCGTGCCGGGGAAGCGCAGGTGCCCCGCGGGCGGATCGAAGCGGCCCTGGGGGACGAAGGACAGCACCGGCACCGTCAGCGCATCGCCCAGTTCCTCGGCGATGCGGCGGGCGGCGAAGCGCACGATGTGGTCGTGCTTGCCGATGATCATGTGCGGACCGTTCTGCTCGAGCCCGCCGCTCGGCACGATCACCGTCCGCTTGCCTGCCGCGACCGCATCGCGGACCTCGGTCCATGTCATCCCGGCGATGTCGGGCCCCGGTGCTGCCGCCTCGGCCGCCGCGGCGGCCGGCAGCACGGCGAGCAGCGC
>JAFADX010000412.1 GCA_023424475.1 Pseudomonadota bacterium | reverse complement strand
CGACGGCCCGGTACAGCAGCCCGGTGTCGAGGTAGGGCAGGCCCAGGGCCGCCGCGAGGCGGCGGGCGAGTGTGCCCTTGCCCGCCGCGGCGGGACCGTCGACGGCCACGACCGGGCCGGTCACGGGGCGCCGAGCGGCGTGCCGGCGGTCAGCCCGTTCATCAGTGAGGCGAAGCCGGGAAAGGAGGTGTCGATGAAGGCTGCGTCGTCCACCGTGACCGGCGTGCGGGCGGCGAGGCCCATGACCAGCGCCGACATGGCCAGGCGATGGTCCATGTGCGTCTCGACCACGCCGCCGCCGGGAATGGCGCCGCCGGTGCCGTGGACGATCAGGTCGTCGCCCTCGATCTCGGCCCTGATGCCGTTGGCGGCGAGCATGGCCGCGGTGGCGGAGAGGCGGTCGCTCTCCTTCACCCGCAACTCGGCGAGGCCCTTCATGCGGGTGGTGCCGCGCGCCGCGGCCGCCGCGACGGCCAGGACCGGGTATTCGTCGATCATCGAGGGCGCGCGCCCGGCCGGAACCTCGACGGCCGCGAGCCCGGTGCATTCGGCGACGATGTCGCCCACCGGCTCGCCGCCGGCGACGCGCTCGTTCTCGATCCGCAGGGCGGCGCCCATCTCCCGCAGCGTGGTCAGCAGGCCGGTGCGCAGCGGGTTGAGGCCGACATTCCCGACCACCACCCGCGAGCCGGGGACGAGCAGCGCCGCGACGACGGGGAAAGCGGCCGAGGAGGGATCCCCGGGGACCAGGACCGGGGCGCCGGTGAGTTCCGGCTGGCCCTGCAGGAGAATGACGCGGCCTTCCGCGGTGTCCTCGACCGAAACGGTCGCGCCGAAGTGGCGGAGCATGTTCTCGGTGTGGTCGCGCGTCGCCTCCTTCTCCACCACCCGGGTGGTGCCGGGGGCGCAAAGGCCGGCGAGCAGGCAGGCGCTCTTCACCTGGGCCGACGGCACGGGGACGGCGTAGTCGAGCGGCAGCGGATCGGTCGCGCCGCGGACGGCCAGCGGCAGGCGGCCGCCCTCCCGCGTCCAGAACCGGGCGCCGGTGGCCGAGAGCGGCTCCGTCACGCGCTTCATCGGGCGCCGGCGCAACGAGCCGTCGCCGGTCATGACGGCAAACAGCGGATGGCCGGCGAGCAGGCCGAGCAGCAACCGGGCGGCGGTGCCGGAATTGCCCATGTCGAGCACGTCCGCGGGCTCGACCAGCCCGCCGACGCCGCGGCCGGCGACGCGCCAGGCGCCGGGGCCGGTCCTTTCCACCGTCGCGCCCAGGGCGCGCATGGCCGCGGCGGTGCGCAGCACGTCCTCCCCTTCCAGCAGGCCGGTGACCTCGGTGGTGCCGACGGCGACGGCGCCGAGCATCAGGGCGCGGTGGCTGATCGACTTGTCCCCCGGCACGCCGAGCCGGCCGGTGAGCGGGGCGGAAGGGGCGGAGGCGCGGAGCGGCCGGGGATCGGGATGCGACATGGCGAAGCCGCGTTTGACATGGCCCGGCATCGCGTGGCAATGCGCCCGACCCTTTGCAGACGGCGTACGGCCCCCGCGGGCACTGCGCGCGAGACGGACAGAACCATGGCAAAGCCCGAACTTGGCCTGAAGCGCACCTGCGTCGCCTGCGGCACGCGCTTCTACGACCTGACCCGCACCCCCGCGGTCTGCCCGAAATGCGGCACCGAGCAGCCTGCCGAACAGCCCCGCCTGCGCCGCGCCCCCGTCGCCCCGGTCCCCGACGAGAAGGTGAAGAAGCGCGCCGCGAGCCCGGAGGAGACCGACGACCTGGAAGTGGAGGACGTCGAGGGCGACGAGGCGATCGAGGACGCGGAAGAGCTCGAGGACGACGCCGAGAGCATCGGCGAGGAGATCGAGGTCGAGGCGGACCGCGACGAGGAGAACTGATACCAAACGCCCGAAGGCTTCACCTTCGTGCCCCTCGTGCGCCGGGCGGGCCGCATCCGCGGCGGCGCCCGTTCGGGTGCTCGGCCCTGCGGGCCGCAGGTCGAAACGCCGAACGCCTGGTATGAGCCCGCGCGCGGGACGGTGCAGCGCCCCGCCCAGGCCCCGGCCCGCCTCCCGTCCGGCCGTTGCCGTTGCTGCGGCCGCACGGGCGTGCGGGCCTCTTTCGGCCGGGGACCGCCAGGACGCGGTTGCCGCGTGCCGGTGCAATCATCATCTTCCCCCGACGCCATCCTCGGGGAGTGAGCCATGATCACGACGAACCGCCGCGGCCTTCTGTTCGGAGCCGCCGGCCTCGCCGCGCTGGCGACGGCGCGCCGCCCGGCCCATGCCCAGGCGCCGTCCGGGCCCTTCACCCTGCCTGCCCTGCCCTATGCCGCCGACGCGAACGAGCGCGCGATCGACGCCATGACCATGACGATCCACCACGATCGCCACCACGCGGCCTATGTCGCGAACCTGAATGCGGCGGTGAAGGACCATTCCGCCCTCGCCTCGATGCAGCTCGACGACCTGCTGCAGCGCATCTCCCAGGCGCCGGAGGCGGTGCGCACGGCGCTGCGCAACAATGGCGGCGGGCACGCCAACCATTCCATGTTCTGGGAGATCATGGGCGGCGCGGGCGGCGAGCCCACCGGCGACCTCAAGGCCGCCATCGACCGTGACCTCGGCGGCATGGACAAGTTCCGCACCGACTTCAACACCGCCGGCGCGCGGGTTTTCGGCTCGGGCTGGGTCTTCGTGGCGGTGACGCCGGCGGGGGGCCTTTCCATCGTCTCGAAGCCCAACCAGGACACGCCGCTGATGGAGGGCGGCCGGGTGCTGATGGGCAACGACGTGTGGGAGCACGCCTACTACCTGCGCTACCAGAACCGCAGGGCGGACTACCTGGCGGCGTGGTGGAACGTGCTGGACTGGGAAAAGATCCAGGCGCGCTACGAGGCGGCGCGGAACGGTACGCTCCGGGTCTGAGCCCCGCCGCGGGCGCCTCAGGGCCGCAGCCCCAGGGCATCCCGCACGAAGGCCGCACGCTCCGCGACGCCGGCGAGCGGCAGGTCGATGAGGTCGTAGCCGAGGCCGGCATAGGCCTCGCGCATGGCATCGCAGGTCCGCCGGGCGGTCTCGGGGTCCTGCCGGCGTTCCGCGTCCTGCCGGTAGATCGCCGGCCAGGGCGGCGCGACGAAGACGCGGCGGTGATAGCGCAGCCGCGCCGCCGCGCGCAGCAGATGGTCCGGCACCGGCAGTCCCTCCAGCCGCAGGTAGCCGATGACGTCGGGCACGCCCCGGTCGAACAGCACCGGCCCGGGCAGCCCCCGCGCCGCTTCGTGGGAGCGCATCTCCCAGCCCAGCATCATCTCGGCGAAGAGCCGCCGGTCCCGCCAGGGCAGTGCCGGCCCGCCGACCGCGGCCTGGGCCTGGATGATGCCGCGCCCGGCCTCGGGGCAGCAGGCAACGCCCTCCCGAGCGAGGTGGTCGAGGAGCGTGCTCTTCCCCGCGCCGGGCCCGCCGGTGATGACGAAGAAGTGCCGTTCGGGTTCCGCCATGGTCGTCCCCTTGGGTCCGCGGTGGTCGTCCGGGCGCCGGCCGGCCTTGCCTCGCGCCGCGCCGGGCGCCATACCCGCCCGGTTTTCGTAAGCCTGGAGAGCGCCCGATGCGCGTGAAGGACGTGAAGAAGGTCGTGCTCGCCTATTCCGGCGGGCTCGACACCAGCGTGATCCTGAAGTGGCTGCAGACCACCTACCGATGCGAGGTGGTGACCTTCACGGCCGACCTCGGCCAAGGCGAGGAACTGGGCCCGGCGCGGGAGAAGGCGCTGCTGCTCGGCATCAGGCCCGAGAACATCTTCATGGACGACCTGCGCGAGACCTTCGTGAAGGATTTCGTCTTCCCGATGTTCCGCGCCAATGCGCTCTATGAGGGCATGTACCTCCTGGGCACCTCGATCGCCCGCCCGCTGATCGCCCAGCGCCAGATCGAGATCGCCGAGCAGGTCGGCGCCGATGCCGTCGCGCACGGCGCGACCGGCAAGGGCAACGACCAGGTGCGCTTCGAACTGTCCTATTACGCGCTGAAGCCGGACATCAAGATCATCGCCCCCTGGCGCGAATGGGACCTCACCTCCCGCACGCGCCTCATCCAGTTCGCCGAGGAGCACCAGATCCCGATCGCGAAGGACAAGCGCGGCGAGGCGCCGTTCTCCGTGGACGCGAATCTCCTGCATTCGTCCTCCGAGGGCAAGATCCTCGAGGAGCCGTGGGACGCGCCGGACGAGATGGTCTGGCAGCGCACGATCTCGCCCGTCGATGCGCCGGACAAGGTCACCGAGATCACCATCGAGTTCGAGCGCGGCGACGCCATCGGCATCAACGGCGAGCGCCTGTCGCCCGCGACGCTGCTCACGCGCCTGAACGCGCTCGGCAAGGAGAACGGCATCGGCCGGCTGGACCTGGTCGAGAACCGCTTCGTCGGCATGAAGTCCCGCGGCTGCTACGAGACGCCTGGCGGCACGATCCTCTACGTCGCGCACCGCGCGATGGAGTCCATCACGCTCGACCGCGAGGCCGCGCACCTGAAGGACTCCCTCATGCCGCGCTATGCGGAGATCATCTACAACGGCTTCTGGTTCTCCCCCGAGCGCCACATGCTCCAGGCGCTGATCGACGAGAGCCAGAAGAGCGTGACCGGCACGGTCCGGCTGAAGCTCTACAAGGGCAACACCATCGTGACGGGCCGGCAGTCGCCCAACAGCCTCTACTCGATGAAGCACGTCACCTTCGAGGAAGACCAGGGTGCCTACGACCAGTTCGACGCCCAGGGCTTCATCAAGCTGAACGCGCTGCGGCTGCGGCTCGGCGCCATGGCGGGCCGCCGCGGCGGAGCGCTGTAAGGAAGGCGATGCGGGGGCGCCGCCCCCGCCCCCGCCGGGGTGCCGGGCCACCCCGGACCCCGCCTGGATGGGGCGTGGTTTGTGCGGCGCCGGAACTGCCTTAGTCTCCGCGCAGGTAGTTGCGGGGGACGGCATGCGCGCCTTGACGATTCGAACCATGTTGCTGGGCGCGCTGGCGGTGGCGGCGGCCATGCCGGCCGCGGCGCAGGGCATCTGCCCGGGGCGTCTTTCGGCCAATTCCTTCGCGCCGGTGCCGCGCGACGCGGCGATCGCGGTGCCCGAGAGCCAGGGCTCGCCGAACGAGCGGCGGCTGCGCGAGGCCGTGCTCGCCGCCCTGCGCGACAACGGGCGGCAGGTGCGCGCGGATGCGCCCTACATCCTGTCCTGGCGCGGCGGCATCTCGCAGGAGGGCGGCAGCCAGCTCGGCTTCGGCGACACGATGCAGGACCGGACCTTCCGCGACAGCGACGACATCACCTGGGCGCAGAACGCACCACGCGCGGGCGGGCGGCAGATCCCGACCCTGCGCGTCAGCGGCGTCGTGGACCTGCGCGAACGCGCCTCCGGCCGCGTGGTCTGGACGGCGGTGCTGTCCTGCGAGCGGCACGGCACGGACGACGCGGCGCTCTTCGCGCACCTCGCCAATGCGGTGGCGCCCTGGGTCGGACGGCCGCTCGCCGGCCGGCCCTTCTGACGGCGGGACCTCTCCGGCCCTGTCGTTCTGGGAAGCGTCTTCTCCCGATCAGGCGGCCGGCGGGCCGAACGAGCCAGGATACTTCATCCCAGTATCGCACATGGCCGTCACCACGGTGGCGGAGGGTTCGAGGCGCGGCGACGCGCAGCGCCGCCACGTAGCCCGCGCCGATCTCGTCGATCCTGTGCGCCCCCGTCAGGCTGCCGGAAACGACGGCGGATTCGGCGGCGACGATGCGAATGCTGGGCTGGCTGCCCGCCCGCCCGCCCGGGAAAGGCTCGGCTCAGCGGATCGCGGCGGCGGCGGAGGGCCCTGCCGAGCGAGGCGTCAGGGCATCGACAGGCGCGGCCAGTTGGCGTTGCCGCGCGCGATGCGGCCGGGGATGTCGCGCTCCCAGCGGCGCTGCACGTCCCGGTCGTAGTTCAGATAGAGCCGGCCATCGACGATCCGCCAGGCGTCCGGGTCGATCGGGGCGGTGTAGCCCTCGCTCACGGCAAAGGCGCAGAAGCCGCCATAGGCCGGGGCATATCGCTCCGGGTCGGCAGCGAAGAGGCCCCGGTGCGCCGCGGAGGCGAATCGCCAGATCGCGCCGCGCCACATGTAGGTGAAGGCCGGGCTGCCCTGCACCGGGCGGCCCTGGGTGAAATAGGCGACGACATCGGTGCCGCGGACGGCGACGCCGTCCTCCGCATTGACCTGCGCGGCGCGCGCCAGGCCCGGCAGGAACAGCGTCCCGACCGGGACCGCGAGCGTGGCGCCGGGGACCATCCAGAGCATCGAGCGGCGGCTGAGGGCCATGGCGTCTCTCCTTCGCCACGGCTTTCGCCTGCCCTGCGGACACGGTTACGGCACCCCATTGGCGCGAAGGGGGCAGGGCATGATATGGTGCCCTCGGAAGGTCGGCGGCGGACGGGCTCCCCGCCAACCCGGTCAGGTCCGGAAGGAAGCAGCCGTAACGGGTTCTCGCCCGGGTCGCTTGCCGGCCTTCCACCCGTCAGCCACCCCGGCCCGGAGCGGCCGCGCCGCTTAGGGACAGCATGGCCTCCGATCTCCTCGGCTTTCCCGCATCGAACGAGAGCGACGCGGCGGCCGAGGAAGGCCTGCCCGAGCCCCCGCCCCCCGAAGGCCCGGGCCTGTTCGGGGACCCGGCGCCAACCGCCGCGCCGCCGCCGAAGCCCATGGTCGCCGCCGCGGCGGTGCCGAGCGGCCCGTATCGCGTGCTGGCGCGCAAATACCGCCCGACGAATTTCGACGACCTGATCGGCCAGGAAGCCCTGGTCCGCACGTTGCGCAACGCCTTCGCGCAGGGCCGCGTGCACCACGCCTTCCTGCTGACCGGCGTGCGCGGCGTCGGCAAGACCACCACCGCGCGCATCATCGCCCGCGCGCTGAACTGCATCGGCCCGGACGGCAAGGGCGGCCCGACCGCCGACCCCTGCGGCGTCTGCCCGGAATGCAGGGCGATCCTCGCCGACCGCCACCCGGACGTGGTCGAGATGGACGCCGCCTCCAACCGCGGCATCGACGACGTCCGCGAACTCCGGGAAGCCCTGCGCTTCCGCCCCGCCCAGGGGCGCCAGAAGGTGTTTATCCTGGACGAGGTCCACATGCTGACCGACCAGGCCTTCAACGCGCTGCTGAAGTCGCTGGAGGAACCGCCGCCGTCGGTCACCTTCGTCCTCGCCACCACGGAACTGCGGAAGGTGCCGGTCACCATCCGCAGCCGCTGCCAGGTCTTCTCCCTGCGCCGCGTGCCGGTGGACATGCTGCGCGACCATTTCGGCCGCATCGCGGAGAAGGAAGCCGTCGAGGCCGAGCCCGAGGCACTCGGCATGGTCGCCCGCGCGGCGGATGGCTCCGTGCGCGACGGCCTTTCGCTGCTCGACCAGGCGATCGGCCTCGCGGGCGGGGCCGCCGTCACTGCCGAGGGCGTGCGCGACATGCTCGGCCTCGCCGACCGCTTCATGGTGTTCGACCTGATGGAAGCGGTGATGGGCGGCGATGTCGCCGCGGCACTCGCCATCCTCGACCGCACGCATGAGGTCGGTGCCGATCCGCTCGCGGTGCTGCAGGACCTCGCGGAACTCACGCACCTGCTGACGCGCTTCCGCGCCGCGCCCGCGCTGAAGGACGACCAGACGCTGCCCGAGGCCGAGCGCACGCGCGGCGCAGCACTCGCGATGCGGCTTTCGGTGCCCACGCTCGGCCGCGCCTGGCAGATGCTGCTCAAGGGCATCGGAGAGGTGCAGCAGGAAGGCGTCGATCGCCGCGCCGCGGCGGAGATGGTGC
>JAFADX010000377.1 GCA_023424475.1 Pseudomonadota bacterium | reverse complement strand
GGGTTGCGACATGCGCGAGGCCGCGCGGGCCGAGTTCGCCGCCGCCGGCGGCGGCATCGCCGCGCGGGCGGCCGACCTGCCCGAGGGCATCGAGGCCGTCGTCGTCCTCGTGGTGAATGCGGCACAGACCGAGGCGGCGCTGTTCGGCGAGGAAGGAGCCGCTTCGCGCCTCGCGCCCGGCGCGGTGATCGTCTCCTCCGCCACCATGGCGCCGGATGCGGCGCGCGGCCTGGCCGCCGAGGCGGCGGAGCGCGGCTTCCTCTACCTCGATGCGCCGGTTTCCGGCGGCGCGGCCAAGGCGCGCACCGGCGAGATGACGGTGATGGCCTCCGGCAGCGCGGCCGCCTTCGACGCGGCGCAGCCGGTGCTCGACGGGATGGCCACCAGGGTCTGGCGCCTCGGCGAGGAGCCGGGCATCGGCGCCACGGTGAAGGTGGTGCACCAGTTGCTGGCCGGCGTGCACATCGCGGTGGCGGCGGAGGCGATGGCGCTCGGCATCCGCGCCGGCGCCGACCCGCAGGCGCTCTATGACGTGGTGACGAGCGCGGCGGGCAATTCCTGGATGTTCGAGAACCGCATGGCGCGCGTTCTGGCCGGCGACGATGCGCCGCGCTCGGCGGTGGACATCTTCGTCAAGGATCTCGGCCTGGTGACGGAGATGGCCCGTTCGCTCGACTTCCCGGTGCCTCTGGCATCCCAGGCGCAGCAGCTTTTCACGGCCGCGCGCGCCATGGGGCAGGGGGGCAGGGACGACGGCTTCGTGATCCGCGTCTGGCAGGCGATGACCGGGATCAAGCTGCCGGGCGAATGACCGCCGCGCGGCGGCGCTGCCGCGCTTGGCCGGTGCCCGCTCCGCCCGGATCCGGACGCCGGTGGCCGAGCAGGCCGCCCCGGTTCCCGTCGCGCGGCAGGCGCGGCCGGTTGGAGGGCGCCGGGCGCAGACCTTCGGTCGTCATCATGCGGCGCATCGCTGCGCCACCGGATGTTGCGGCGCATCACACATCGGAAGGCAGGTGCACGGCGAGCCAGAGCGTGACCGCCCCCGGGTCGGTCTCGGCCACGCGGTGGCGGCAGCCCGCGGGCAGCAGGCACCAGTCGCCCGGCGCCAGGTTGCGCTCCGTGCCGTCGGCGAAGGCGAGCCGTGCCCGGCCTTCGATGAGCAGCACGAATTCGTCCCAGCCCTGGTCGTACCAGTCGCCGTCGCGCACGGCGCGCGAGGCGATGCGCTCGATGCGCGCGCCCCGCGCCTCGGCGATCGTGGCGAAGGCCTCCATGCCGGGCGCGGCGGGCGCCGGCCCGTCGCGCAGGCTGCCGGAGCGCGGTGCCGCGGCGCCCGCGCTCACGCGGCCAGCGCCGCCTCCACCGCCGCGGCGACCCGGAACAGCCGGGCATCGCCCATGTGCTCCCCGGTCAGCATCAGCCCGACCGGGGCCTCGCCCGCGGCGTGGCAGGGCAGCGAGATCGAGCAGCGGTCGAGGAAGTTGCCGACGCTGGTGTTGCGCAGCAGCAGCATGTTGATGCGCGTGTAGTCCGCCT
This sequence comes from Pseudomonadota bacterium, assembly GCA_023424475.1. Classification (GTDB taxonomy): domain Bacteria; phylum Pseudomonadota; class Alphaproteobacteria; order Acetobacterales; family Acetobacteraceae; genus Neoroseomonas. The sequence goes on along the minus strand of JAFADX010000377.1, from coordinate 12,918 downwards.
CCTCGGCGACCTCGGCGATGCGCGGAGGCACCAGCGGCACGGTGGGGCAGACCATGGCGTCGAAGGCCGCGGTGCGCGCGGCCGCGGCGGCGATGATGCGGGCCCGCGCCGCGGCCAGCTCGACGTAGTCCGCCGCCGACATCTGCGCGCCGCGCCGGATGCGGGAGAGCACGCGGGGGTCGTAGGCGTCCGCCTTCTCGGCGATCAGGCGGTGGTGCCAGGCCCAGGATTCGCTCGCCGCGAAGCCGCCGCCGGCATTCGCCAGGGGGATCTCCGCCAGCTCCGGCAGGTCGAATTCGACGACATGCGCGCCGGCCGCCGAAAGCCGTGTCAGCGTGCGCCCGAACACCGCGCCGACCGTGGCGTCGAACCCGTCGGTCAGGAAGGTGCCGCGCGGCACGCCGAGACGCAGGCCCTTGATCGGCAGCGGCATGGGCGGCTGCGGGGCCTCTTCGCCGGCCATGAAGCCGTCCACGATGGCGCAGTCGGCCACGCTGCGCGCCAGCGGCCCGGCGGAATCGAGCGAGGGCGAGAGCGGCAGGATGCCCTCGATCGTCACCCGCTTCGCCGTGGGCTTCCAGCCGACCACGCCGCAGAGCGCGGCCGGGATGCGGCAGGAGCCGCCGGTGTCGGTGCCGAGCCCGGCGAAGCCCATGCCGTCCGCCACCGCGACACCGGCGCCCGAGGAGGATCCGCCCGGCAGCCGCCCCGTTGCACGGTCCCACGGGCTTTTCGGCGTGCCGAAATGCGGGTTCACGCCAAGGCCGGAGAAGGCGAACTCGACCATGTTGGTGCGGCCAAGGATGACGAAGCCGGCGCGGATGAGGCGCTGCACGCTCGGCGCCGTCGCCTTGGCGGCTGGCGCCCCCTTGAGAACGACCGAACCCGAGCGCGTGGTCACGCCGGCCTCGTCATAGAGGTCCTTGATGCTGATCGGGATGCCGGCATAGGGGGAGGGCGCCCGGCCCGCCGCCCGCAGCGCGTCCATCGCCGCGGCCGTGGCGCGGGCGGTCTGCGCATGGACGGTGATGAAGGCCCTTGCCCCTTCGCCCGCGGGATCCGCGATGCGATCGAGGGCGGCCTCGGTCAGTGCGGCGGCGGTGGTGCGGCCGGCCGCGAGGGCGGCGGCAGCGGCGGCGATCGTCTTCATGCGGCGGCTCCAGCAGTCGCCGCCATTGTCCCGCTGCGCCCGGGTCGGGGCAAGACGCGCGGCCGGGCGAGGATTTGGCGTGCGCGCACGGTGCGCGGAGGCGTAACTTTCCCGCCAGGCTCCTCGTAGGGATGACCATCATCCATCGGCAGGGAGGCATGCCCATGTTCGACCTCGACCGCTTCATCGCGGATTGCCGCGATGCCGTCGCGCAGGAGCCCACGCACAAGGCTGTCCGAGAGGTGGTCGCCCGTGCGGTTGCGGACCATGCCGCGGTGCTCGCCGGGCTCGGGGAGCCGACGCGCGCGGGCCTGGTGACGCTTCATCGTTCGCCCGGACTGACCATCCTGAACCTGGTCTGGGGCCCCTACATGACCCTGCAGCCGCACGACCACCGCATGTGGGCCTGCATCGGCATCTATGGCGGGCGCGAGGACAACATCTTCTGGCGCCGCATCGCCGGGGAGGGCGGCCACCACATCGAGGCTGCCGGCGCCAGGGCGCTGGGCACCGGGGACTGCACGGTGCTGGGGAAGGACATCATCCACTCGGTGACCAACCCCATCCCGCGCCTGACGGGCGCGCTGCACGTCTATGGCGGGGACTTCTTCGCCGCGCATCGCAGCGAATGGGATCCGGAGACGCTGGACGAGCAGCCCTATGACTCCGCGAAGGTCATCAGGCGGTTCGAGGAATCGAATGCGATGCTGGCCCGCGGGCACTGACGACGCCGCGGGGAGGGACGCCGCCCCTCCCCGGATCTCTTTCTTGCCAAAGGCGGAAGGGCCTTTGGACACCAGACCTTCAGTAGATGTCGGGCTCCGGCGTCGGCAGCGTGCCTTCCAGGAAGCGCAGGTCGCAGCCCTCGTCCGCCTGCGTCACGTTGTCGAGGTAGAGCGAGGTCCAGCCGCGCCCGTAGCGCCGCGGCGGCGGCGTCCAGGCGGCGCGGCGACGCGCCATCTCCGCCTCGTCCACCAGCAGGTCGAGCCGCCGGTTCGCGACGTCGAGCCGGATCATGTCGCCGTCCTTCACGAAGGCGAGCGGCCCGCCGACATGGCTTTCCGGCGCCACGTGCAGGACGCAGGTGCCGTAGGAGGTGCCGGACATGCGCGCATCCGAGATGCGCACCATGTCGCGCACGCCCTGCTTCAGCAGCTTCTGCGGCAGCGGCAGCATGCCCCATTCCGGCATGCCCGGCCCGCCCTGCGGCCCCGCCTGCTTCAGCACCAGCACGCTGTCGGCGGTGACGTCGAGGCCGGGATCGTCGAGCCGCTTCTTCAGGTCGGCATAGTTCTCGAACACCACGGCGGGGCCGGTGTGCTGCAGCAGGCGCTGCTCGGAGGCGCTGGTCTTGATCACCGCGCCGTTCGGCGCCAGCGAGCCCTTCAGCACCGCGAGCCCGCCCTCGGCCTGCAGCGGCCTGTCGAGGGGCAGGATGACGCTGTCGTCGAAGACCTCGGCCCCCTCGATGTTCTCGCCCATCGTCCGGCCGGTGACCGTCTTCGCCGAAAGATCGAGGTAGCCGCGGATGCGGTTCAGGAAGGCGCGCGCGCCGCCGGCGTAGAAGAAGTCCTCCATCAGCTTCTCGCCGGCATTGGGCCGCAGGTTGGCCACCAGCGGCACGCGCCGCGACAGTGCGTCGAAGCGTTCGAGGTCCAGCATCACGCCGGCGCGCCGCGCCATGGCGATCAGGTGCGGGATGGCGTTGGTCGACCCGCCGAAGGCCATGGTCGCCGTCACGGCGTTGTCCACGCTGCCCTGGGTGATGATCGCCTGCGGCGTCAGGTCCTCCCACACCATCTCGACGATGCGCCTGCCGGTCTCGGTCGCCATGCGCGGATGCGCCGAATCCGCCGCCGGGATGGACGATGCGCCGGGCAGCGTGAAGCCGAGCGCCTCGACCGCGAGCATCATCGTCGCCGCGGTGCCGGCGGTCATGCAGGTGCCGAAGGACCGCGCGATGCCGCCTTCCATGTCCTTCCACTGCGCCGGCGTGATGTTCCCCGCGCGGAGCTCGGCATGGTACTTCCACACATCGGAACCGGAGCCGAGCGTCCTGCCGCGCCAATTGCCGCGCAGCATCGGTCCTGCCGGGACGAAGATCGACGGCAGGCCGGAACTGATCGCACCCATCATCAGCCCCGGCGGCGTCTTGTCGCAGCCGCCGAGCAGCACCAGCCCGTCGCAGGGATGGCTGCGCGCCAGTTCCTCCGTGTCCATCGCCAGGAGGTTGCGATAGAGCATCGAGGTCGGCTTCTGGTACTGCTCGGTGACCGGATGGGCGGGCAGTTCCACCGGGAAGCCGCCGGCCTGCCAGACACCGCGCTTCACCTCCTCCGCCCGCGTGCGGAAATGGAAGTGGCAGGGCGAGAGTTCCGACCAGGTATTGATGATGCCGATCACCGGCTTGCCGCGGAAATCGCTTTCGGAATAGCCGGCCTGGAGCATGCGGGAGCGATGGCCGAAGGCGCGCAGGTCCTCGACGCCGAACCAGCGGTGGCTGCGGAGTTCCTCGGGACGCTTTCGGAGCATGGCTTCTTCCTCCTGCTTTCCCGCCACGCTGCCAACTGCTATGGCAGTTGTCCATGGCTGCTGCTGAGACAGCCCGGGAGAGGCTCGCACCGCTCGCGGAGGAAGACACGCTGTCCCTCGGGGAGCGCGCCTATCGGCGCCTGCGCGAATCCATCGTGCAGGGGATGCTGCCCGCCGGGCGCAAGATTTCCGAGCGCTCCATCGCGACCGAGCTCGGCATCTCGGCCCAGCCGGTGCGCGAGGCCCTGCGGAGGCTCGAGCAGGATGGCATGGTGGTCACCCTGCCGCGCCGCGGGACCGTGGTGGCCGAGGTGGGTCCGGCGCAGCTCGGCGAGCTCGGCCGGATCCGCGCCGCGCTCGAGGGCGTCGCCTGTGCCTTGGCTGCCGAGCGGATCGAACCCGCGGACCTTGCCGTGCTTGCCGCAATCCTCAGGCGCATGCAGGCAGGCACCGCGGCGGGCGACACCGACGCGCTGGACGAGGCGAACGAGGAGTTCCATGCCCTGATCCACCGCGTGACGGGCAATCCCTTCCTGATCCGCTCGCTCGGCTCCCTGCGGGCCTACGATGCCCTCGGCCGCCATCGCGCCATCGGCAGCACGCCGCGCGACCTGCCCAAGGCGCTGACCGAGCATCGCGGCATCGTCGCCGCCCTGAAGCGGCGCGACCCCGCGCTCGCCGAGGCGCGGATGCGCCATCATGTCCTGCGCTCCCTGGTGACCAACGGCGTGCTGCCGGCGCCGCCGCGGCCCCCGCGCCGGCCATAGGGCGGTTCCCGCCCCTGGGCGGATGGGATCGCGCGCGTTCGTGAAGGCCCGCCGCCGCCGCCCTTGCCGCGGTCGGCGGATTTCGCTCGGGACCATGCTGATCCCGTCCATGGCACAGAAGGGATACGGCACGGACGACGGGGGTGGTCTTCCTGCTGGTCGGCGCGGCGACGGCCTTTGCCTGGCTGCTCGCCATGTACCGCCTGCCGGACCTGCTGACCGAGGGCATGCTCGCCATCAGCGACGACCCGGTCGTCATCCTGCTGATGATCAACGTCTGCCTGCTGCTGCTCGGCTGCGTGATGGACATGGCGGCGCTGATCCTGATCACCACGCCGATCTTCCTGCCGGTGGTCATGGCGATCGGCATGGATCCCGTGCAGTTCGGCATGGTGATGATGATGAATCTCGGGCTCGGCCTGACCACGCCGCCGGTCGGCGCCGTGCTCTTCGTCGGCTGCGCCATCGGCAAGATCCGCATCGAGGAGGTGATGTGCTCGATCTGGCCCTTCTGTTGCGCGATCATGGTCGCGCTGGCGCTGACCACCTACTGGCCCGCCATTTCCCTGACGCTGCCGCGCTTGCTGCTCGGCTACGGAGGCTGAAGCCATGACCGCACCCTCGAAGCCCGTTCTGCTGACGGGCGCCTCGGGCAATCTCGGACGCCATCTCGCCAAGGCCCTGGCGGAACAGGGCTGGCGGCTGCGCCTGACGGACATCATGCCCTTCCCCGACCCGCTGCCGGCCGGGGCGTCCTTCGTGAGGAGCGACCTCAACGATGGCGTCGCGCTGATCCGCCAGGCCGAGGACTGCGGCGCCATCCTGCACTTTGGCGGCGTCTCGGTGGAAAAGCCCTTCGAGGAGGTGCTCGGCCCCAACCTCCGCGGCCTCTACCACGTCTACGAGGCCGCCCGGCGCGAGGGCGCCCGCGTGGTCTTCGCGAGTTCGAACCACTCGATCGGCTTCCACGAGCGGCCGAGCGGCAACAACGAGCGCCTCGACTGCGACTGCGCCTTCCGTCCCGACGGCTACTACGGCCTGTCCAAGGCCTATGGCGAACTCATGGGCCGGATGTACTGGGACAAGCACGGCGTCGAGAACGTGAACCTGCGCATCGGCTCCTGCTTCCCCAAGCCCATCGACCGGCGGATGCTTTCGACCTGGCTGTCCTATGGCGATCTCACCCGGCTGATCGAGCGCTGCGTGCACACGCCGCGCACCGGCCATGCGGTCATCTGGGCCTGTTCCGACAACCCGGCGTCCTTCTGGGGCAAGGACCACCGGGAGCGCATCGGCTGGGCGCCGCAGGATTCCGCCGAGCCCTGGCGGTCGGAGGTCGAGGGGATCACCGCCGACCCGGTCACCGAGCGCTATCAGGGCGGCGGCTACACCGCGATCGAGTATTCGCGCCCGCAGCCCTCGCCGCGCGACGCCTTCTCGCTCGAGGACTGATCAGGTCCCGCGGGCCGCGGCCAGCGCCGCGATGGCGGGGCATCGGCTGCCCCGGCTTCGCGGAAGGCGCCGCCTCCGCCGGCCACCTCAGGCCGCGGCGGGGACGACGCTCGTCCAGTTGTGCGGGTCGTTGGTGCGCCCGTACTGGATGCCGATGATCGCGTCATAGAGGCGCCGTGTCAGCTCGCCGGTCTCGCCGTTGTTGATGAGGAGGTCCTCGCCCTTGTAGCCGAGCGTGCCGACGGGGGAGACCACGGCGGCGGTGCCGGTGCCCCACATCTCCTTCAGCGAGCCGTTGCGGCCGGCCTCCATCACCTCATCGATGGCGATCGGCCGCTCGCTGACCTTGAGGCCCCAGTCGCGCATGAGCTGCAGCGCCGAGGCGCGGGTCACGCCGTCGAGGATGGTGCCGGCGAGCGGCGGGGTGATCACCTCGTCGCCGATGCGCAGCATGATGTTCATGGTGCCGACCTCGTCGAGGTACTTGCGGTGCACGCCGTCGAGGTAGAGCACCTGCGTGTAGCCCGCCGCCGCCGCATCCACCTGGCCGGCGAGGGACTGCGCGTAGTTCGCCGCGGTCTTGGCCTCGCCGGTGCCGCCCTTCACCGCGCGGACATGCTTGTCGGAGGCCAGGATGCGCACCGGCTTCACCCCTTCCTTGTAGTAGGAGCCGACCGGCGAGAGGATCAGGAAGTAGAGCAGGCTGTGCGCCGGATGCACGCCGAGCATCACGTCCGTCGCGATGATCGTCGGGCGCAGGTAGAGTGAGGTGCCCGCCTTGCGCGGCACCCAGTCGGCATCCAGGCCGACCAGCGCGTCGAAGGACTGGCGGATGACGTCCACCGGCAGGTCCGGCATGCACATCAGCCGGGCCGAGCGGTTGAAGCGTTCGGCATGGCGCTGGGCGCGGAACAGGCGGATCTGCCCGTCATCGCCGCGGAAAGCCTTGAGCCCGTCGAAGATCGCCTGGCCGTAATGCAGCACGGAGGTCGCAGGGTCGAGGCTCAGCGGCCCGTAGGGCTCGATGCGCGGATCGTGCCAGCCCTTCCCCTCCTCGTAGTTCATGAGGAACATGTGGTCCGTCATGACCTTGCCGAAGGCGAGCTGGTCGTCGGCCGGCTTCTGCTTGGGCGCGGTGGTGCGCGTGGTCGGGAACTGGCCCATGCTGCGTATCCCTCCGGGATTCTCGTGGGTGCCGTCTGGAGTGTCGTCGCGAAAGAATATTACGTATGATGCGCGGAAGTTAGAATGACAGGTCGTATGCGTCAATGATACTGACCAAAGCGGAGGTCCACGCCAGGTCATGCCAGCCAAGATCAGCACGCAGGGCGCCGAGGCGCATGAGCGCAGCACCCTGCCGGCCGGGCGCAACCTGCTCTTCCTGCGGGAGGAGGAGCTGCGGCTCGCCCAGGACCTCCTGTTCTTCGGCTATCGCGACTTCACCGCGGGGGCGGACGAGATCCTCGCCGAATTGGGCATGGGCCGTGCCCATCACCGGGTGCTGCATTTCGTCGGCCGCCGGCCGGGCATCACCGTCGGCGACCTGCTCGGCATCCTCGCCATCACCAAGCAGAGCCTCGGCCGCGTGCTGCAGCCGCTGGTCGGGGACGGCTACGTCACCCAGACCCCGGGCCGCAGCGACCGCCGCCAGCGCCTGCTGACCCTGACGGAGAAGGGCGCGGCGCTGGAACGCCGCCTCTTCGAGCGGCAGCGCGAGACCATCATGCGCGCCTATCGCGAGGCCGGGCCGGTCGCGGTGGAGGGCTTCCGCCGCGTCATGCGCGGCCTGATGGGCGAGCAGGCGACCGCCGCCTTCGAACTGCTGGAGGGACCGGCGGCCGAGCCGGGCACGATGCGATGAACGGCACCGCCGAGACCGCGCACCTGCTGGTGGTGGACGACGATGCCCGCCTGCGGGCGCTGCTGCAGCGATACCTCACCGAGCAGGGCTTCCGCGTCACCGCCGCGCCCGACGCGGCCGCCGCGCGCCACGCGCTGGCCTCGATGACCTTCGACCTCATGGTGCTCGACGTCATGATGCCGGGAGAATCCGGCCTCGCGCTCGCGGAAGGGCTGCGGGCGGGGCACAACGAGGTGCCGATCCTGATGCTGACGGCGCGCGGCGCGCCGGAGGACCGCATCAGCGGCTTCGAGCACGGCGTGGACGACTACCTGGCCAAGCCCTTCGATCCGCGCGAACTGGCGCTGCGCATCCGCACCATCCTGCGCCGCGCGACGCCCACCGTCGCCGCGCAGCCACTGGCGGCCGCGCCCATCCAGCTCGGCGCCCGCTGGTTCGACATCGAGCGCGCCGAGCTGCGCGGCCCCGACGGCGTGGTCCGCCTGACCGGCGGAGAGGCCGCCCTGCTGCAGGCGCTCGCGCGCCGGGCCGGGGAAGTGCTGAGCCGCGAGGATATCGGCGAGGCCCTCGGCACGCCCGAAGCCGGCGAGCGCGCGATCGACGTGCAGGTGACGCGCCTGCGCCGCAAGGTGGAGGCCGACCCGCGCGAGCCGCGCTTCATCCAGACCATCCGCCACCGCGGCTACGTGCTGCGGCCGGGGCCGTGAACCTCCTCCGCCACCTGGTGCCCCGCGGCCTGCTCGGCCGCACGCTGCTCATCATCCTGGTGCCGCTGGTCGCGCTGCAGGTCATCGCGCTCTTCCTGTTCTACGGCAGCCACCTCGACGTGATCTCGCGCCGCCTTGCCGCCGGCGTGGCCGGCGACGTCGCGATGGTGGTCGAGCTCCTGGCCCGCAACCCCCATCCCGAGGACCGCGGCTGGATCTTCCGCGAGGCGGCCTGGCGGCTCGACCTTTCCCTGGCCTTCGAGGCCGGCGCCACGCTCGGCCCCGCCTCGAACCGCGGCGCTTCCCTGCCGCTGCTCCCGCTCGAGGAGGACCTCGGCAACGCCCTGCGCGAACGCGTCGGCCTGCCCTTCGACACCGACTGGCAGACCGATCCGCGCAGCGTGATCATGCGCGTGCAGCTCCCGGACGGCGTGCTGCACGTGGAGGCGGCGCGCAAGCGGCTCTTCAGCGGCACGCTCTACCTCTTCGTCATCTGGGTGGTGGGGTCCTCGCTGCTGCTCTTCCTTGCCGCCGCGCTGTTCATGAAGAACCAGGTGCGCGCGGTCCGCCGCCTGGCCGAAGCGGCCGAGGCCTTCGGCCGCGGCCGCGACATCGGCCCGATGAAGCCCGAGGGCGCCACCGAGACGCGCCAGGCCGCGGTCGCCTTCAATTCCATGCAGGGCCGCATCCGCCGCTTCGTCGAAAGCCGGACCGAGATGCTGGCCGGCATCAGCCACGACCTGCGCACCCCGCTCACCCGCCTGCGCCTCGGCCTCGCCATGCTGCCGGAGGACGCGCAGGACGACGCGCAGGCCATGACCCAGGATGTGGAGGAGATGGAGCGGCTGATTGCCGCCTACCTCGCCTTCGCGCGCGGGGAGGGGGTGGAGCAGGCGCAGCCGACCGACCTCGTCGGCCTGGTGGGCGAGGTCGCCGCCAAGGCGCGGCGCGACGGGGCGCAGGTGGAGGTCTCGGCCGACGCGGCGGAGTTCGTGATGCCGCTGCGCGCCGATGCGCTGCGGCGTTGCCTCGGCAACCTGCTCGACAATGCGCGCCGGCATGCGCACCGCATCGCGGTCGGGATCGTGCGGGTGCCGAGGGGGGAATCCGGCGCCTGGGCGCAGGTCACGGTCGATGACGACGGGCCCGGGATCCCGGCGGAATCCCGGGAGGAGGCCTTCAGGCCCTTCGCCACATTCTCGGCCGGCGGCACCGGGCTGGGGCTGGCTATCGCGCGCGACATCGCCCGCGCGCATGGCGGCGACATCGTGCTCGAGGAAAGCCCGCTCGGCGGCCTGCGCGCCCGGGTGCGGTTGCCGGTCTAGAGCATGTTCCGATCTGTCGGAACCGGCACCGGCCTGCACTCCCACCCGGCCACCCATCCAGCATACTGTCGTTGGGTGGCCGGGTGGGGGTGCGGGCCGGTGCCGTCTGATCGAAAAGAGCTCTGGAGCCGTTGCCGTGAGCCAGGGCGAACGGCAACGTCTCCAGCCCCTTGTTTCGGCGAGCATCTTCACCTGTTCAGGTGATGCCACCTGATCGGGATCTGCTCTAGGGAGTTCCCCTTCGCTGCGGCGCACGGCAGCCGCTCCCGGCCGGTTGCCCCGGAGGGCATCGCCATCCGGCCGGATGCTTCAGCCCTGCCGGGATCCGATCCGGGCAGAAGGCCCGGTCGCGCGAGCGACGCCACGGCCGCCCGCGCGATGCCGTCGGGGACCGCTCAGCCGTCCAGCGTCAGGCCCAGGCGGCGGACCATCGTCTTCTCGTATTCCACCCGCTCGGCGACGAAGGCCCGATAGGTCTGGGTATCCTGGTAGACCAGCGGCATGTCGAAGCGGGCGCGGATCTCTGTGTTCTCCGGCGTCATGAGTGCGGTCTTCATGATGTCGTGCAGCACCCGCACGATGCCCTCGTCCATCCCGCGCGGGCCGCTGACGCCATAGGGCGAGGTCACGACCATGTCGTAGCCGAGCTCCTTCAGCGTCGGCACGTCCGGGAAGCGGCGCACCCGATCGGCCGTCCAGACCGACAGCGAGCGCATCTGGCCGGACTCCACGAAGGGCGCCCAGGTCGAGCTGTCGCAGACCATGTCCACCTGGCCGGCCAGCACGGCGGTGACCGCCTCGTTCGAGCCGCGATAGGGCACATGGGTGAGCTGCACGCCCTCCTTCTCCTGGATCGTTTCCATCGCCAGGTGGTTGGTCGTGCCGATGCCGGAGGTGGTGTAGTTCAGCCGCCCCGGATTGGCCCTGGCGTAGGCGATCATGTCCTGCCAGGTGCGGAAGGGGCTGTCCGCCTTGATGGCGGTGCCGAACAGCCAGCCGGTCATGCCGATGATGTGGGTGAAATCCGCCACCGGGTCCCATTGCGGGGTGCGCATCATCCAGGGCCGGCGCAGCACGGAAAGGTGCATCTGCGTCAGGGTGTAGCCGTCCGGCCGCGCCTGCTGCGCGACCCCGAGGGGCCCGAGCGTGCCGCCGGCGCCCGGCCGGTTCTGGATGACGAAGGGCTGGCCGATGGCGCGGCTGGCGAGGTCGCCGATGGAGCGCAGCTGCGCATCCGCCGACCCGCCCGCGGGCCAGGGGACCACCAGCTGGATCGCGCGATCGGGATAGCGCCCCTGCGCGCGGGCGAGACCCGGCGCGGCTAGGCCGGCCGTCGCCGCCAGCAGGCGGCGGCGCGTGGGTGCAAGTCGGAATTGGTCCCGGACGGACATCGGATCGTTCCTCTTCATGCCGCGGCGGATCTGACGGCGCCTGCGGATGCCGGCAGGATAGGGCCTTGACGCGACGCGCCCCAAGGGCTTCCACGCGCCCTGAGACCGGGCGGCCGGGGCCGGGCCCCGCCCGTCCTCCCGTGGCCCGAGACAGGACGACCGACCCATGCCCGAATCCTTCGACGTCATCGTGATCGGCGCCGGCCCCGGGGGCTATGTCTGCGCCATCCGCGCGGCGCAGCTCGGCATGAAGGTCGCCTGCGTCGAGAAGCGCGGGACGCTGGGCGGCACCTGCCTGAACGTCGGCTGCATCCCGTCCAAGGCGCTGCTGCATTCCTCCGAGGTCTTCGAGGAGACGTCCCACCACCTGGCCGAGCAGGGCATCAACGTCTCGGGCGTCAGCCTGGACCTCGCGAAGATGCAGGCGCGCAAGGCCGAGGTGGTCGGCGCCAACGTCAAGGGCGTCGAGTTCCTCTTCAAGAAGAACAAGGTCGCCTGGTTGAAGGGCGAGGGAAAGATCACGGCCCCCGGCACCGTGCAGGTGAACGGCACCGACTACGCCGCGAAGCACATCGTCATCGCCACCGGCAGCGATTCCGCCCCGCTCAAGGGCGTCGAGGTGGACGAGAAGCGCATCGTCACCTCGACTGGTGCGCTCGAGCTGGACGCGGTGCCGAAGCACCTCGTCGTCATCGGCGGTGGCGTGATCGGGCTCGAGCTCGGCTCCATGTGGCGCCGCCTCGGCGCCGAGGTGACCGTGATCGAATTCCTCGACGGCATCCTGCCCGGCATGGACGGCGAGATCCGCAAGCAGTTCGAGCGCATCCTGACGAAGCAGGGCGTGAAGTTCCGCCTGAAGTCGAAGGTCACGAGCGCCGCCGCCGACGACAAGGGCGTGACGCTGCAGGTCGAGCCCGCCGCCGGCGGCGCGGCCGAAGCGATCAAGGCCGACGTGGTGCTGCTCGCGATCGGCCGCCGTCCCTATGTCGTGGGCCTTGGCCTCGATGCCGTGGGTGTCGCGCTGGACGAGCGCGGCCGCGTGAAGACCGACGCGCATTTCGCGACCGGCGTGCCCGGCATCTACGCCATCGGCGACGCCATCGCCGGCCCGATGCTTGCCCACAAGGCCGAGGACGAGGGCTATGCGCTGGCCGAGATGCTCGCCGGGCAGAAGCCGCACATCGACTACGACGCCATCCCGGGCGTCGTGTACACATGGCCGGAAGTCGCCGCTGTGGGCGCGACCGAGGAGGCGCTCAAGGCCGCCGGCACCGCCTACAAGGTCGGCAAGTTTCCCTTCATGGCGAATGGCCGCGCCCGTGCCATGGGCGCGACGGACGGCTTCGTGAAGGTCCTCGCCGACAAGGCGACGGACAAGGTGCTCGGCGCCCACATCATCGGCCCCGATGCCGGCACGCTGATTGCAGAGATCGTCATGGCGATGGAGTTCGGCGCCTCGGCCGAGGACGTCGCGCGTGTCTGCCACGCCCATCCCTCGCTGAACGAGGCGGTGAAGGAAGCGGCCATGGCCGCGTGGGACAGGCCTCTGCATATTTGAGGGCCTCAGGCGCCGGCGCGCGCATTCGCGCGCTTGGCTTGCGCGCCGTGGGCTGGCGCTCCGGCGGCGGGTGGTGGCCTGGGCGCGGTCGCGCTGCGCGCTCCCGGTCCGAGGCGGTGCCTCGGGCCGAAGAAATAATGCCTCAGGCGCCGGCGCGCGCGTCCGCGCGCTTGGC
>JAFADX010000363.1 GCA_023424475.1 Pseudomonadota bacterium | reverse complement strand
CGGCGGCCTCGCCCCAGAGGGTCAGGGCGAGGATCTCGGCCGCCGCGTCGCGGGCGGGGGCGTGGCGGGCGGCGCTCATTCGCGGTCCTCCAGCCGGCGGGCGGCCTGGGCGACGGCGATGCCGGCGCGGGAGACCTCCTCGATCTTCTCCTCGATGCGGATCAGGTGGTCCGAGATGCGACGGTCGAGGTCGCGGATCAGCGACAGCGGCACATAGGTGCGCGCGACCTCAAGCTTGAACTGCGCGAGGTCCTCCCGCGTGCGGGTCAGCGCATCCGAATCGCGCTGGTCGCCGCGGTCGATGCGCTCGTGCATGTCGCGCCGGAGGCCGTGGATCATCCAGAAGAGCGCGGCCACGATGGGCGCCTCCACGGCGGAAATCCACCATTGGGGTTCGATCTGGATCGGCATGGGGTCGCCTGCCCTTTCTGCTGGAACCTTGAAGGGAGGCGGCCGGGGCCCCAGAGTCCGGGGCTGGACCCTGGGGAACCCCGCGCCGCGATGTGGAACGAGCCGTATCTCGAGACCTGCTGCCGTTCGGCGCTGCACCGGCTGACGCTGGTGGGGCCGCATGGCAGGCCGCCGGGCCTCAAGGACGGGCCTTGCCTGAACCGGTTGACCGCGATGGGCCTGGCCCGGCCGCGCGCGGACGGCCGGTTCGAGATCACCGATGCCGGCCGCGACCGGCATGCGAGCGAGATCCTGAAGAAGCAGGCGGCCTAGGAGCCTCGCCAGGGCGGCGGCGCCACCGGCCGCGCCGCGCACACCAGGCGGATGGGTTCAGCGAGCAGGCAGCCCGCCACGGCGTCGAGCGCATCGTCGCGGACGCCCGCCGCGCCGGGGCGCCATTCCGCCATCTCGCCCGGGAAGGGCGTGCGGAAGATGTTCTCATGCGCATGCAGGCGCCGCGCGGCGAGCGCGGGTTCGAGGGCCGCGAGGATGCGGTCCTCCTTCGCGCGCGTGCTCGTGTGCTCGATGACGGTGCAGGCGACGCCGGCGCGCGACAGTTCCCGCCGCAGCAGCGCGGGCAGGAAACGGCCGAGGCCGTTGGTCTCCACCCGCACCGCCGGCAGCAGCGTCTCGCGCAGGATCTCGGCGACGCGGCGGCATTGCTGCGTCGCCGGATCCTCCGCCGCGGCCGGGTCATGCGTCAGGTAGGCGAGGCGATGAAGGAAATGATGCCCCTCCCCGTCCGCATAGGCCGCCGCCAGCACCGAGGCATCGCCCGAACCGGGCCGGCCATAGGCCGGGTCCCAGAAGGCGCCGCCCGAGACGAGCCGCCGGCCGAGCAGCGTCAGCACGCCGCGGCCTTGCGCCTCGCGGTAGTCGGGTTCCTCGGCGTAGCGGACGATCGCCGCGGGATCGAGCCGCACCGCGCCGGCCGCGACCGGCTGCAGCAGCATCTGCCGCTGGAACTGCAGCGGGCCGACGCGGTCGCGGAGCATGGCGATGACGTCGCGCGGGAAGCGCTCCGGCCAGGCGCTGTGGCCGGCCGCGTTCATCACCGGCACGGCGAGGCGCCGGTAGCCGCGCAGGAAGGCGCCCTCCTCCTTCGGGTTACGGTAGAGGCTGTCTTCGCAATGCGGCGTGCCGACGAACAGGATGGTGCCGCCGGGCACCAGGATGAACTCCGCTTCCGCGAGGCGTTCGCGCAGCTCGGCGCGCTTGCCCGGCGTATCGCAATTGCCCGCGACCTCGACATCGTCGCAGACGATCACCTCGGCCCGGCTGCCGGTGACGTTGCCGGAAATGCCCTGCGCCAGCATCGACGGATCGCGCAGCGCGCCGTCCCGCGCAACGGTGAAGCGGTCCGACGCCCAGGCTTCCGCCGCATCGGGCAGCAGGTGGCGGCAGAGCGGATGCCGCTCCACGATCCGCCGCACCGCCGCGACCATCTTCACCGCCAGCGGCTGGTCGGCGGCGAGGACGAGAATGCGCGTCTCCGGTCGCTGCGCCAGCAGCCAGGCGCACCACAGCCCGATCAGCGTCGACTTGCCGCAGCCGCGGAAGGCCATCAGCAGCAGCCGGTTCTCCCCGGCCGCGCCGCGCGCCTCAAGCCAGCGGGCGATGCGCCGGTGCACGGCCGGCGTCTCGTGCTGGTGGCGGCGGTTCCAGATCCAGACGAATTCGAGGAAGCCTGCTTCAGCATTGCTCCTCTTCCCCATGCGGGTCCTCCTCAGGGAAGGCTGCGATGGCCTGGCGTGCCTCCACCAGGATGGTCGCGGCGTCTTCCGCCGCCGGGCCTTGCGCACCCATCACGCGGCCGAGCTTCACCAGCGCCTCGACATGCGCGAGGGCGGCGCGGCAGGCGGCGTGATGACCGGCGAAGGCCTTGGCGTCGTCGCCGGTGCCGGGCTCGGGCCCGGCGTGGAGGAAGCGTAGGTAGTCCTCCATGACGAGGTTCACGGCGCCGCGGAGATCGGGTGCGGGCAGCGCGACCTCGCGCCGCCCCTTCACGTCTTCACCACGCGCGCGCGGACGGTGCCGGCGCCGAGGTCGATCGCCACGCCCGTCCTGTTCCAGGCGGTGACGCTCACGACGTCGGCTGCGCCGACCTGGGCCATGAAGACGAGGCCGGAGGTGGCGAGCGAGAAGGCCGCCGAGGCGAAGTCGCCCGGCCGTGCGCCGGGGATGGTGACGTTCACCACCGCCGTGCCGCCCGCCGCGATGGAAGGCGGATCCCAGGCCGCCTCGGCCACCAGGTCCCGCACGCCGTGCGGCAGGCTGGGCTGGCCGTAGAGCAGCGTCGGCGCGAAGAGCGGATCGCAGGCGAGGCGCATCGAGCGCAGCTCGTAGTCGCTGCCGATGCGCGCGACGCCGATGATGGCGTAAGCGGCCTCGGGCGCCAGGCGCACCACCTGCGGGCGGGTCAGCGTCGCATCCGACATGTCGGCGGAACTCTGATACCAGTGCGCCGCCGGGTTCCAGACGAGGGTCTGGCCCGAGGCGCGCGCCCGCGGCGCCCCCGCATCCTCGAGCAGGTTGCGCCCGGCGTCGAAGCACATGACGACGAGCCGCGGCGCATCGGCATCCACCGCAAGGGCGAATTCGCGGCAGCCCCGCGCATCCACCACGAAGCCGAGCCCGCGCCCGCCGGTGAGCATCACCCCGCCATCAGTGAAGGAATAGGACGCCAATGCGGGAAAGGCGAAGTCGGCGAGCGTCGCGGCCGGGCCCGAGACGTTGGACGACAGGCAGGCGAGTTTCTCGAAACCCCATTCGGTGTTCGACCACCGGATGCGCGCGGCACGCAGGTTCGGCACCGCGCCGACCTCCCGCGTCGCTTCGCGGAAGGCGGCTGCCTGGTGCGTCGCGCGGACGACCGAGCCGGTGCGCGTGGCGGTGTCGGGATAGTCGATCTCGACCAGGTAGCCCTGGCTCGCCCAGGCGACCTCATAGACATGGTCCTGCGCGCCGGCGGTATGGCGCGCGACATGGGGGCTGCAGCCTTCCATGCGGACGGCGCGTGCCCAGACCGAACGGCTGTTCACCTCGATCAGGAAGGGAATGCCGGCGATCGGGCGGTCCCGCGCCTGCAATTCGAAGCCCGGTCCGTCGAACAGATGCCGGTTGTGCGCGACATAGGCGCCGGGCGCGGCGGAGAGCCGCACGCCGAAGCGATCCTTGTCCGGATGGACCGAGGAGCCCATCGCGAAATGCCCGCCGTAGTAGCGCACGGAGGTGTTCCAGGCGGCCGCCGTCTCGGTGCGGACATCGAGGCCGATGCGATTGTTCACGATGCGGCCGAGCAGGATCGTCGTGTCCTCGAAGCCGCGCTCAACGCCGGCCGTGCGGATGCCGATGGTGAAGCCTTCGATCTGGCGGATCTCGACGAAGGAGGCATCGAGGTTGCGCATCACCAGGCCGATATCGGCCTCGTCCTCCCAGTCCGAGAGGCTCGCGCGCAACACGCGCAGGCCTTCGTAGCGCTTGGCGGCGTTGCGCACCGCCGCGCCGTCGCCGAGCGTCAGCGCCGCCTGCCCGCCCGGCCCGTCGTAGAGGATGGCGCCGTGCATCGCGAGCCCCGCCGCACCGCCGCCGAGCACCAGGGGCTGGGTAGTGCGGAAGGTCCCCTCCCCGATCTCGAGCGTCTTGCCGGAGGCGGCGGCCGCGGCCATCGCGGCGGAAAGCGCGGGTCCGTCATCGGTGACGCCGTCACCCGTCGCGCCGAAGTCGCGCGCGGTCAGGCGCTCGGCGAGCTTGTCCTCGACGCTCCGCGGGATGCCGCCCGGAAAGGGCACGCCGAGCATCCCCGTGCCTCGGTCGAACACCGTCACGTCGCCGGTGGAATCGAAGCCCAGCACCCGGTTCGCCCGCGCGGCGCGCAGCGGCAGCACCAGCCCGCCGGAATCCGCGGGGTCGAGCCGCATGGCGCCGCCCACATCGTCGGCGACCTGCTGGAGCGCGGCAACCTGGTAGTCGAGTTCGTCGTTCAGCGCGCGGGCACGCAGCACGCCGTTGCTCTGGAAGTCGGTGGCGCGCGCGATGGCGAGCCGCCGGCGCAGCGTCACCTTCGCCCCGGCCGAGGGCGGCGTGTCGAAGACGACACTGCCGCCCTCGGAGGCGCCGGCACCGGAGATGGTCGCGCCGCCGGTCAGCACCGCGCCGTCGATGCGGATCTCGAGATCGGCCGCGTCGAAGATCGGGAAGGGGTAGGTGAACGCGGCCAGCACGCCGTCCGCGACGTACTGCACGCGCGGCGCGACATCGCCGATCGTGATGTGTTCGGCCATCGGGATCCTCGGTGTGTCTTGGGGTGGAGCGGCGGCGCCGCGTCTCAGTCGAGCAGGTTGCGCACGGTGCCGCCGAGCGTCTGCCCGGCGCGCAGGAAGGCGTTGATGCTGCCATCCGGCGCGAGCAGCGACCGCCGTCCGGCGGCGAGCCGCGCGCCCATGATCACAGATTCCCCGGCGTTATCCTGGGCTGCATCCGTCTTGAGGCCGGCCGCGAGCGCGGCGGCGGAGCCTTCGTCGGGCGAGACGCCGGCGGCACCGAACCGTGCCCGCGCCGCGGCGAGCGTGCGCGCCAGCGTGTCCTGGCGTTCGCGCGACTTCGCCGCGAGTTGCGCATCGGCCTGGACCTGCCGGGCTGCCTGCTGCTGGCGCAGGTTCTCCTGCTGCACCCGCGCGGCGACCTTCTGCTGCTGGGCCTGCCGGACCTGGCCGTAGACGGTAAGGCCCGCCCCGGCGAGCGAGGCGAGTGAGGCGAGCTGGGCCATCAATCGGTCATCCTGATCTCGGTGGTGACGGAAAGCAGGGTCATCGGCAGCGGCACATCGCCCTCGATGCGCCAGAGCGGCCGCAGCCGGTCGCGCCGCCAGCCGAGGCCGCGCAGCGTGACGTCGCCGGTGAAGGGCGCGGGCGCCGCATCCAGCACCGGCGTGTCGAGCCGGCGGAAGGAGAGCGGTTCCGCTCCGCGCCCGAGATCGACGGCGAGCGCCGGCGTGGCGAGCAGGCGAAAGGTCACGGCAACGAGGCGCAACGGCCCGGTCGCCACCGCGCTCGCCGAGATGAGGTCGGGCGGCAGCGGCGCGATCTCGTGCCGGAAGGCAAGACCCACCTGCACCGAGGACGCCGGCTCATCGAGCCTCACCGAGCCGTCGAGCACCCTCGCCGCCGCGCGTGGGGCACCATCGGCGAGCACGCCGACACTGCGGCCTTCGAGGTGCCCGAGCCCGCTCCATTGGTCCTGCGGTGCCGCCGCGGCCCCGGTCAGCGCGGCATCGAGGCCGAGCGCCGCGTCGAAGCGTTCCAGCGCGAAGGCCCCGCCGCGTTCCGTCACGGCCCAGACGACGCCCTCGCTCTCGGCCACGGCGCGGAAGGCGCCGTCGGTCTCCTGCCGCGTCCAGGCGGTGACCTGTTCGGCGCGGTAGATCGTCAGCGTGCCGATCGACCCGTCCGCCATGACCAGATGCAGCAGACGCGCGCCCTGGTCATAGGCGATCGACACCGGCGTCGCGACGATGTGCCGCGCGAGGATCGCAAGGTCGTTCGCCTGATAGGTCTGGCTCACGTCGGTATAGGCGAATTCGTGGACGCCCTGCCCGCCGCGCGCGACGAAGACGGTCGATCCATCCACGTCCACCGGCGGCATCAGCCGGTCCACCGGCGCGCCCACGCGCGTCTGACGGTTCAGCTGGATGTTCGCGGGCGTCAGCGGATCGCCGCTGACCATCCACTCGGCGCCGGAGGTGAAGACCTGCAGATGCCGGCCCGAGAAGAGGCCGCGGATCGCGTTCACCTGGTCCGAGACCAGGCCGAACTCGATCGCCTCGTCGTCCAGCCCGGTGCCTGCGTCGAAGTTGAAAAGATCCCCCGTGCGCGACAGCCAAAGCCGGTTCGGCAGGTCACGCGACCCGCCGATGACCAGGCGTTCCTGATGGAACCCGCAACTCACGGGCCAGCCGCGCGCGGCGCTGAAGGCGGCCTCGTCCCAGTCCGCGGTCGGGCCCGTGACGGACAGTTCGTCCTCGACCGCGGCGCTCGCCTGCTGCGCGGTCTGCAGCGCCGTCACCAGCAACCGCTTCCCTGCGATGCGCAGCCGCGCGCCGACATGCCCCGGTTGAAAGAACGTCGCGCTGGTGAAGAGCGTGACCGTCCCGCTGGTTCCCGTCGCCTGCAGCGTCATCGCCGCATCCGCGAAGCGGAAGAAGGGCTCCACAACGAAAGACCAGGGCGCGATCGTCCAGCCCCCCGTCGTGCGTGTCACGCGCTGCGGCGCCATGTCGGGATGCGTCAGCAGCAGCGTATCGGCGCTCTGGGTGAAGCCGATCTGCGGCAGCATCGCCGCGGTCCACGGGCCAGCGAGTGTTGCGACGACGGCATCGCCCCGGAACACCCGCAGCACCCCCGCGGTCAGCACCATCAGGTAGGTCTGCTCGGTGTTGAATTCGAAGGCGATGAGGCGCGCGGGCCCCGGCAGCGGCATGACGTGGCGCAGGCCCGGGCGGCGCGTCACCCCGCCGGTCGGCTGGATGAAGACGTTGCGCAGCCGCCGCGCCCCGTTCTCGAAGGCGCGCAGGTCGCCGCGCCCGAGCAGTTCGGGCGCCAGTTCCCCGGCGGCGAAGGATGTCTTGGCACGCTTGACGGCAGGCATGGGTCAGCCCCGCACGTCGATGAGGGAGAAGCCCTCGAGCACCCGCGCGCTCGCCTGCTGGCTGTCGGCCTGGCGCGCCTGGCGCAGCTCGGCCTCGGCCAGTCGGTGCAGCATCTCGGCGCGGGAGGAGTTCTCGGTCAGGGGGATGCAGAACTCGGCCGCAAGGCGCGCCACCAGCACCGAGGCGAAGTAGGGCGGGAAGGCGCTCTCGTCGGGACGGAAGACGTAGGTCAGCGCGACCTCCTCGGCATCGGTGAACAGCCGATCCTCCTGCAGCCGATAGACGATGCCGCGCGCCCGCCCGGCGGTGCCGGCCGACAGCGCGCGCAGGAAGCCGCCCGGCAGTTGGAAGGCGTTGGCAAAATCGGCGCGCGGCACGGCGGCAAGCCGCCCCAGTGCGGCCTGCGCCGTCGCGAAGGACCAGGGATGGACCGACAGCAGCATGTCGCGAATGCCGGGATAGAGATTGGCCGCGACCTCGGCCTCGGCCGTCCCTTCGTCGAGCGAGGCGACCGGCTGCGCGCCGATCTTGAGCAACGCGCGCGAGCAGAGCGCGAGGGCGGAGAGCGCCATCGGGGAAGACCTCCAACGAACGGGAAAAGGAAGACGGGGGAAGGGAACTTCCCCCCAAGCCCCCCAACCTTCTTTGCCATCTGGAGACTGGCCGCGAAGGCCGGCGCCGGATTCCAAAAAAGATTGAGGGGGGTATGGGGGGAGAAGTTCTCTTCTCCCCCATTCACTCATTCCTTCGCGCGCATCCGCACGACGCCGCTGGCATCGATCATCACCGCGCCCTGCGACATCATGTTGTTCACGAAGTGCGCGGCGCGGTCGCCGTGCCAGGTGATGTCGGTGACGACCTCGCTCGCCACCGCGTGGCCGACCGCGGTCCTGTGGTAGAAGTAGCAGTAGCGGAGCACGCCCGCCTTGGTCAGGCCGGAATGCGGCATCCAGGTCGCGCCGAGCCAGCGCTTCGCCTGCGTCCCCTTCCAGGGAAGCGCGTCGTCGCCGACATATTCGGCGGAGGCGAATTCCTCGATCTGCAACAGCTCCGACCACTGCTTCCAGCCGACCACGGCGAAGCGGTTGCCATCGTCGGGAACATCGGCGGCGCCGAGCATCTCGAAGGCCATCAGCACCTTCGGCCTGGTCAGGCCGTCGGTGTCGGCCAGGCCGGTGCCGGTGCCGGTCGCTTCCTGCGTCGCGGTGTCGAGGGCGGCGATGATCAGCTCATCGGTCTTGCGGCCGAGCGCATAGGCGCCGGCATTGGCGATGACCGTGCGCTCGTCGATGTTGGTCTTGATCTCGTCGAGGCGGTCGATCCACTCGCCGGCATAGTAGTCCTGCAGGAAGCACTCGGCGTTGGAGAATTCGAGGTTCATCACCGGCACGACGCCGTTGCGCGCCTTGGCCGCCGCGGTGCCCTTGCCGATGCGCGGGAAGATGGTCGAGGCGCCCTTGACGTTCGACTTGGAGCGCACGGTGGGGCGCAGCTTGCTGCCCTGGCGCTGATAGGCCTCAGCGACCTCGGCCTCGAACTGCTTCACGAAGGCCTGCTCGATGGTGCCCGACATGCGGGGTTCCTTTCGTCGTTCGGGATGTTCGGGGGATGCGCCGGTGGCCCGGTTGGCCGCGAGGCGGGCCGGGCGGCGGCGCGGCGCGCGCGCCCGCGTGCGGGTTGTGTGCGCGCCGGAAGGCAATCGGGG
>JAFADX010000348.1 GCA_023424475.1 Pseudomonadota bacterium | reverse complement strand
GGCCCGCCCGGGGGGGGGCGGGGGGGGGGGGGCCGCCGGCCCCGGGGCCACCGCCGGTCGCGCCCGGGGAGGACGTCCAGGCGGCGGTGGAGGCGACGGAACCGGGCGGCACGGTGCTGCTGCTGCCCGGACGCCATCGCGGCCCCGTCCGCCTGGACCGTGCCGTCGCGCTCGTCGGGCGCGAGGGCGCGGTGCTCGAGGCGCAGGGCAGGGGCAGCGTGGTCGCCGTGACCGCGGAAGGCGCGGCGGTGCGCAACCTCGTCCTGCGGGGCTCGGGCTCCGATCTCGTCGCCATGGACAGCGGCGTCTACCTCGCCCGCACCGCGCGCGGCGCGCTGGTGGAAGGCAACCGGATCGAGGGCAACCTCTTCGGCGTCTATGTCCACGGCGCGGCCGAGGCCGTCGTGCGCGGCAACGTCATCACCGGGCGTCGCGGCAGGCGGCTGTCCGAATACGGCAACGGCGTCACCGTCTGGAACGCGCCGGGCGCGCGCGTCGAGCGCAACGACGTCCGCCACGGCCGCGACGGCATCTTCGTCAGCGCCAGCCGGCAGAACGTCTTCGCAGGCAACCGCTTCCGCGACCTGCGCTTCGCCGTGCACTACATGTACACGAACGACAGCGAGGTGCGCGACAACGCCTCCTTCGGCAACCATGTCGGCTACGCGATCATGTACTCGCAGCGGCTGCGGGTGACCGGCAACCTCTCCGACGGCGACCGCGACAACGGGCTGCTGTTCAACTACGCGAACCAGTCGGAGATCGCCGGCAACGAGGTCCGCGGGCGCGCCGCCACGGCCGCCGCCGCCGACGCGCCGGACGCCGGGGACCGCGAGCATGCCGCCCTCGCCGCCGGCGAACAGGGGGGCGCCCGACCCGCCAAATGCGTCTTCCTGTACAATTCCAACCGCAACCGGTTCGTCGACAACCGCTTCGAGGGCTGCGGCATCGGCATCCACTTCACCGCCGGATCCGAGGGCAACACCATCAGCGGCAATGCCTTCATCGCCAACCGCACGCAGGTGAAGTACGTCGGCACGCGCCATCTCGACTGGTCGCGCGACGGCCGCGGCAACTACTGGTCGGACAACCCGGCCTTCGACCTCGACCGCGATGGCATCGCCGATGCGCCCTATCGGCCGAACGACCTGATGGATCGCGTCCTCTGGACCGCGCCGCGGGCGAAGATCCTGCTGAACAGCCCCGCGGTGCAGGCGCTGCGCTGGGCCCAGTCGCAGTTTCCCGCGATCCTTCCCGGCGGCGTGGCGGACAGCCATCCGCTCGCCGTCGCGCCGCCGGCTCCCGCGGCCGGCGGGGGATGGGGGCCATGAGGGCGGATACCCCTGTCATCGCGGTCGAGCACGCGGCCAAGCGCTATGGCGCGGTGGAGGCCGTGCGCGACGTCACCTTCGATCTGCCCCAGGGCGTGCTGGCGGCGCTGGTCGGCCACAACGGCGCCGGCAAGACGACGCTGATGAAGATGATGCTCGGTCTGGCGCGGCCGACCTCGGGGCGGCTGCATGTGCTCGGCCAGGATCCCGCCGCGTGCGACCCCGCTGCCCGGCGGCGCATCGGCTGGCTGCCGGAGAACGTCACCTTCAACGCCGCCCTGACCGGGCGCGAGATCATCCGCTTCCTCGCCCGCCTGAAGGGCGAGGCGCCCCGCGCCGCCGATGCGCTGCTCGAGCGCGTGGCCCTCGGCGCCGCCGCCGGGCGCGCCATCGGCACCTATTCGAAGGGCATGCGCCAGCGCCTCGGCCTGGCCCAGGCACTGCTCGGCACGCCGCGCCTGCTGCTGCTGGACGAGCCGACGACGGGCCTCGATCCGGAGGTGCGCCACGGCTTCTGGCGCATTCTCGACGAGCTGGCAGGATGCGGGACGACGGTGCTGCTCTCCTCCCATGCGCTCGAGGAACTGCAGGGCAAGGTCGCGCGGGTGATCATCCTCGATCATGGCCGCGTGGTCGCGGACGGCGCGATGGACGAGCTGCGGCGCCTCGCCCGCCTGCCGGTGCGCATGCGCGCCACGCTCGCCGCCGGCGCTGCGCGCGAATGGATCCCGCCGGGGGCGGCGGTGCTGCCGCAGCCGGACGGCGGTTGCCTCGTCGAATTCGCCTGTCCGCAGGAGGACAAGATGGACCTCCTGCGCCGGATCGCCGCCGGGGACGGCGTCAAGGACATCGACCTGCTGACGCCCACCCTCGACGAGCTCTACGCGCATTTTCTCCGGGGCCGGGCGGAGGCGGTGCCATGAAGGGCATCCTGCTGGTCGCGGCCAAGGAAGTTCGCGAGGGCGTGCGCAATCGCTGGGTCGTCGCGGCGACCTTGCTGCTCGCCGCCCTGGCGCTGACGCTTGCCTTCCTCGGGGCCGCGCCGGCCGGGCGCGTCGGTGCCGGCGCGCTGGAGGTCGTGGTGGTCAGCCTTTCCAGCCTGTCCATCTTCCTGCTGCCGTTGATTGCCCTGCTGGTCTCGCACGACGCCATCGTGGGCGAGATGGAGCGCGGCACGATGCTGCTGTTGCTGGCCTATCCGCTGCGCCGCTGGCAGGTGGTGCTGGGCAAGTTCCTCGGCCATGTCGCGATCCTCGGCGGCGCGACGCTGATCGGCTACGGCGCGGCGGGGGTGGCGCTCGCGGCGGTGGGCGAGGCGGT
Source organism: Pseudomonadota bacterium (assembly GCA_023424475.1). Taxonomy (GTDB): domain Bacteria; phylum Pseudomonadota; class Alphaproteobacteria; order Acetobacterales; family Acetobacteraceae; genus Neoroseomonas. Next base: position 14,621 of record JAFADX010000348.1, on the reverse strand, counting down.
CGATCCGGAGGGCTGGCGCGCCTTCGCCGGCATGATCGGCTCGACGGTGCTGCTAGGTGCGGTCTTCGTGGCGCTCGGCACCTTCGTCAGCACGCTGGTGCGGGCGCGCGGGACGGCGGCCGGGATCGCCGTCGGCGTCTGGCTCGTCGCAGTGCTGATCTGGGACATGGCGCTGCTCGGCGTGCTGGTGGCGGATCAGGGGCAGACCATCGGGGCGGCGGCGCTCGATGCGCTGCTGCTGCTCAACCCGGCGGACGCCTACCGCCTGTTCAACCTCGCCGGCCTGCCGAATGTCGGCCAGCTCTCGGGCATGGCCGGTGTCGCGGCGGGCAGCGGCCTCACGGCGCCGGGGCTGCTCGCCGCCCTCGGCATGTGGGTGCTGCTGCCCCTGGCGGCCGCCGTCGCCGTCTTCGCACGGAGGGAGCTGTGACGTCGTCGGCACGAAGGCCGGACCTGCGAGGAGCGCGAAGGCGGAACCTTCGTGCGCGCGGCCGGGGGGTCCTGTTCCCCATGCTCGCCCTGCTGGCCGCGCTGGGCGCCGCCGGCTGCGACGACAAGGACGGCAGCGCCGGCCTGCCGCCGCCGGCGCCGTTGACGGCCGAGGCGATCGGCCATTTCTGCGGCATGGAGCTCGTCGAGCACCCGGGCCCCAAGGGCCAGATCCTGCTGCGCGGCAGCGACCGGCCCGTCTGGTTCTCCTCGGCGCGCGACGCGATCGCCTTCACCATGCTGGCGGAGGAGGCGAAGACGCTGCGCGCCATCTATGTCTCCGACATGGGCCGTGTCGAAAGCTGGGACCGGCCGGGAGCGGCCAGCTGGGTCGAGGCGCGGCGCGCGCATTTCGTCATCGGCAGCGACCGGCGCGGCGGCATGGGCGCGGCGGAGGCGGTGCCGTTCTCCGATCGCGCGGCGGCGGACCGCTTCGCGGCCGAACATGGCGGGCAGGTGCTCGCCTTCACGCAGATCCCGCGCGACTGGGTGCTTGGCGACGATGATGCCGCCCCGCCGCCCGGCACCACGCATACGGGGAGGCATTGAAGCCATGGAGCGTCGCCCGTCGCGCCGCCGTGTCCTCGCCATCGCCGCCGTCGCGGCCGGCCTGCCCTGGTCGGCCCGGGCGGAGGTGCCGATGGTCGCCTGGACCGGGCAGGTGCTCGGCACCGTCGGCAGCATCGCGCTGCGCCATCCCGACCAGGCGGCGGCGGAGCGCATTGTCGCGCAGGCGGCAGCGGAGCTGCGCCGCCTCGAGGGCCTGTTCAGCCTCTATCGCTCCGACAGCCTGCTGGTCGAGCTCAACCGGCGCGGCGTCCTCGTCGCGCCGCCGCCGGACATGGCGCGGCTGCTCATCGCCGCCCTGCGCTTCGCGGAGCTGACGGACGGTGCCTTCGACCCAACGGTGCAGCCGCTGTGGGAGCTCTACCTCCGCCATTTCGCGCGGCCGGGGGCCGACCCCGAGGGGCCGCCGGCGGCGGCCGTGGCAGCGGCGCTCGCGCGCGTCGGCCATCGCGGCCTGCGGGTCGGCCCGGATGCGGTCGTGCTGGCGCGGCATGGCATGGCGGTGACGCTGAACGGCATTGCCCAGGGCTACATCACCGACCGGGTGGTGGAGCTCCTGCGCCGCGAAGGCGTCGCTCACACGCTCGTCGACCTCGGCGAGGCACGCGCGCTCGGCCGGCACTCCGCGGCGCGGCCCTGGCGCGCGGCGCTCGAGGATCCGGCGGCGCCGGGCCGGCCGTGGAAGACCGTCGACCTGCTCGACCGCGCCCTGGCTTCCTCCGGCGACGACGGCTTCGTCTTCGACCGTCGGGGCCGCTTCACCCATCTGCTCGACCCTGCCTCGGCGCGCAGCCCGCGGCGCTACCGTGCGGTCTCCGTCCTGGCGCCGGATGCGACGACGGCGGATGCGCTCTCGACCGCCTTCGCGCTCATGCCGATCGAGGCGATCGCCGCCGCGCTGCACGGGCTGCCGCCGGTCGAGGCGCACCTCCTGCTGCGCGACGGCAGCGCGGCGACGCTGCCGCGCGCATAGTCGTCACATCGAGGCCGGGCGGCGCATCCGCCGCATCGAGCTCGCTCGCCGCGGTCATCGACCCTGCCTTGGGCTCGACGCGCGAGCTCGGGGACTTCGCCGTGGCCGGGATCCTCAACGCGCGCCAGCGCATCGTCGTGCTGCCCGATGAAGGATCTTTCCGGGACGCCGGCCGCTTCGCGCTCTCCGGCCGGTCGGCCGGCCCTGGTGTCAGGCCGCCCTCCGCACGATCAGGGCATCGAGCGCCACCACGCCCTTCGGGCGCACCAGCAGGGGGTTCACATCGACACCCGCGACGTCCTCCGCATGTGCCGCAGCGAAGAGCGAGATGCGGCAGAGCGCCTCGACCAGCGCGGCCCGGTCCATCGGCGGTCCCCCGCGCCAGCCGCGCAGCAGCCGTGCGGCGCGCACCTCGTCGATCAGCGCCTCGGCGCGCGCCGGCGTCAATGGCGCGGAGGCGAAGGCGACGTCGCGGAACAGTTCCGCCGCGACACCGCCCAGCCCGAACATCACCATCGGACCGAAGACCGGGTCCCGCTGCACGCCGACGATGGTTTCCACGCCGGCACCCGCCATGGGCGCGACCAGCACGCCGTCGAGGCGGGCAGCCGGCCTGGCCGCGCGGGCGCGCCGCATCACCTCATCGAATCCCTGGGCCACGGCCCCCGCATCCGGCAAGTCGAGCAGCACGCCGCGGACTTCCGTCTTGTGCGGGATGTCATCCGAAAGGATCTTCATCGCCAAGGGGAAGCCGAGATCGCCCGCCGCCGCGACCGCCTCGGCCGCCGTGGCGCAGACGCGCTCGGGGAGCACCGGAATGCCGAACCGCCCCAGGATGGCCTTGGCGGCGGCCTCGTTGATCGAGGACAAGGGGAGCGGCGCCGCGCGCGGCACATCCGGCAGCGGAGCGGCGGCCGACTGAAGGGCGCGGATTCGCGCCGCGCCGCGGATCGCCCGCACGGCGCGCGTCGGGTCCTCGAACACCGGGATTCCCGCTGCCTCGAGCCGCAGCCGGATCTCGTCCACATGGGTCATGACGGCGACGACCAGGCGGTCGGGGAACCTCCGGCGGAGAGCGAGCAACGACGTCTCGAGCGGCGGAAAGCGCGGCACGTTGCGGCCGATATGCGCGAGGTAGAAGGCGACGGCACCCAGTTCGGCACCCTCCATCATCGCCTGGCTGATGCCCTCGAAGATGTGCATCCGGCCGCCGATCTGCGCCGTCGTGTCGATCGGGTTGCGGCCGCCCGCGACGGGCTGGATCTCGCGGATGCGCGCGAGCACCTCCGGCGACATCGCCGGAACCGCGAGGCCGGCCTCGATGCAGGCGTCGGCCATCAGCACGCCGATCCCGCCCGAGACGCTCAGGATGCCGACGCTCGCGACGGGCGGCAGCGGTGCGATCGAGCAGACATAGGCGACGTCGAGCATCTCCTCGATCGAGCCGACGCGATAGGCGCCGCATTCGCGGAACACGGCGTCGATGACACGGTCCTCGCCCGCGAGCGCGCCGGTATGCGTCGCCGCCGCCGCAGCGCCGACCTCGGAACTGCCGACCTTCATCACGATCACCGGCTTGCCCGCGGCGGCCGCCTTCAGCAGGGCGCGGCGCAGCGCATCGCCGTCGCCGCAGCCCTCGAGGGAGGCGCAGATGACGGTCGTTCCCGGGTCGGCGGCGAGGTAGTCGATGGCCGCGGCGACGTCGATGTCGGCTTCGTTGCCGGTGGCGATGGCGCGGCTGATGCCGATGCCGCGAAAGCCCGCGACGGCATAGATGTGGGATCCGTAGGCGCCGCTCTGCGTCGCCACGCCGACCGTCCCGGCACCGGGCCGGGCGGTCGCCAGCAGGCTCGAGAAGGTGCCGAAATACCCGTCCTCCGGGCTGATGCTGCCGAGGCAGTTGGGGCCGGTGATGCGCATGCCCGCGCGACGGATGATCTCCACCACGCGCCGCTGCAGCACGATGCCCTCGCCGCCTTCCTCGGCGAAGCCGGAGGAGAGCACCTGCACGTGCATGATCCCCTTCGCCGCGCAGTCCTCCAGCGCCTGCGGCACCAGCGCCGCCGGCAGGACCACGAGCGCGCTGTCGGGCACCTCCGGCAGGTCGCTGACGCTTTTCCAGGAGGGCAGGCCCTGGACCTCCTTCCCGCTGACGTTGACCGGAAAGATGCGGCCCCGGTAGCCGAACTCCTTGACGTGCAGCAGCGTGCGGCCGCCCAGCTTCTCCGGGTCGCCCGAAGCGCCGATGACGGCAATCGAGCGGGGGCGGAACATCTTCGCGAGCGGGTGCATCGCTGCCGCCCTCACGCCGCCGCCCGCGCAGCCGCGAGCAGCCGTGCCTCGTGGAAGGCGGTGTCGCCGTATTCGAACTCCACCATCAGCAGCCGCTTGGCCAGGCGCGAGGCGGCCAGCTCCTCCGTCATGCCCATGCCGCCGTGCAACTGGATGATTGCCGCGGCGAAGCGGCGGCTCGCCGGGCCGAGATGCAGCTTGGCCAGGTCGATGTCGCGCTCCGGCCAGTCGGGGCTGGCCGCGACCTGCTCGATCAGGTCCGAGACGAGAGCCCGCGCGCTTTCCTGTTCCGCATAGAGATCCGCCACCCTGTGCCGCAGGACCTGGAAGCTCGAGAGCGGTGCGTCGAACTGCACGCGCTCCTTCAGATAGGCGATGGCCTGCTCCAGCGCGGCCCCCATCGCCGCGACGGCCTCGACGCATGCGAGCAGCGTGCCGGCACGGACCGCGCGTTGCACGGCCCGGCCGACCGCGGGGCCGCGCGCGAGCACGTTGCCCGCCAGGGGCGTGTTCCCGTCGAAGCGGACATCGATGGTCGGCCGGCAATCGATGCGCTCATGCGCCTGGAACGACAGCCGGGCATCGTCGCGTGCCATGGCCAGGAGCACGTCCTCGCCATCGATGGTGCAGGCGAGCAGGACATGCGTGAGGGCGGGCGGGCAGTCGATCCCGACCACCGCACCTGACAGGCGGGGCGCGTCCCCGGCCCAGCCTGCGCCGAAGGCGTCGCCGTGGATGGCATCGGTCGCCGCCGCGACATGGTGCGTACCGGCGGCGATGCCGCGGAGCAGGTCCTGGCCGGCCGTTCCGATGCCGTCCAGGAGCACGGGCACCACGCCCAGCGCACTGGCGAGCGGCAGGGCCAGCGCCGCGCGGGCGCCGCCCTCGACCAGGGCGGCGACGTCGCGCAGCGTCCCGCCCGCGCCGCCGCAGGCTTCGGGCACCGCGACCGAGGGCCAGCCGAGCGCGACCACCTCCTGCCAGGTCGCCGCGAGCAGTGCCGCGCGGTCCTTCGGTTCGGCCTGGCGCGCGAAGCGCGCATCGCAGGCGGAGGCCAGCTTCGCCGCGGACTCGAACAGGTCGCCCGGAACCATCGGGGTGGCGGAAAAGGCCATCGGTGTCAGGCTCCGAACAGGCTGCGGGCGAGGACGTTCTTCTGCACTTCGCTGCTGCCGCCATAGATCGTGCGCGCGCGGCCGTGCAGGAAGTTGTGCAGCCATTCGACGCCGGGCTCGCCGGCGTTCGATCGCTGCTCCCCGGCCGCGCGGAACCGTGCCGCGACGCGGCGCCCCACCGCGTCGAGGCCGATCTCGTCCAGCGTCTGCATCAGGTTCGACGAGCGCAGCTTGATGACGGAGGAGATGTTGCCGAGCGGCCGCCTGCTGACGATGTCCTCGATCGCCCGCCGGCCGAGCGCGCGCACCGCGTGGATGTCGGCCTCCGCGTGCAGGATCCGCCGCTCCAGGTCCGCCCGGTGCGGGTGGTCTGGCTCCTCGCGGAACTCCTCGGCCACCATGCGGCGCGTGCGGGCGAGCAGGCGCAGCAGCGGAGCGACGTTGGCGCCGCCGAGGCGTTCGTGGCTCAGCAGGAACTTGCCGTAGGACCAGGCCTTGCCCTCCGCGCCGATGCGGTTCGCCACGGGCACGCGGACATTGTCGAAGAAGACCTCGTTGACGTTGTGCAGCCCGTCGATGGTGCGGATCGGCCGCACCGTCAGCCCGGGCGAATCCATCGGGATCAGCAGCATGGTGATCCCGTCCTGCTTGCGCGCCTCCCGGGAGGTGCGGACCAGGGCGTACATCATGTCCGCCTCGTGCGCGCCCGTGGTCCAGATCTTCTGGCCGTTGACCACGTACTCGTCCCCGTCGAGCACCGCCTGGGTCTTGAGCGAAGCGAGGTCCGAGCCTGCGCCGGGTTCCGAATAGCCCTGGCACCAATGGGCCTCGCCGCGCAGGATCGGCGGCAGGTAGCGCGCCTTCTGCGCTGCCGTACCGAACTCGATCAGCACCGGCGCGATGTGCCGCAGCGCCTGGTAGGGCTGCGTAGGGCAGTCGCATTCCGCCGTCGTCTCGTCGAAGATGTGGCGCTGGCGCAGGTCCCAGCCGGTGCCGCCATGCTCCTTCGGCCAGTTCGGCGCGCCCCAGCCCTTGGCATGGAGGATCTTCTGCCAGGTCAGCATCTCGTATCGGCCGACCTTCTTCAGGCCGACCACCGCCTGGCGCAGGTCGGCAGGGCAGTGGTTCAGGGCGAAGTCCCGCACTTCGGCGCGGAACGCCTCGTAGTCGATCGGCGCGCTGGCGGTGCCGGCCATGGCTGTGCTCCTTCCCGAGGCGGCGTCAGCGGCCCTTGAACACCGGCTTGCGCTTCTCGAGCTGGGCCGTGCGCGCTTCCTTCGCGTCCTCGGTCTTCGACAGCTCATAGGTGAAGTTCTGTTCGAAGCGGTAGGCGTCCTTGGGCGACATCAGCTCGACGAAGTTGCAGCTCGTCTTGGCGTACTTGATGCCGAGCGGGCTCTTTTCCGCGATCCGCGCGGCCATCTTCATCGCCGCCGGCAGCAGCTCCCCCGGCGCCCAGACGGAATCGATCACGCCGAGGCGATGGAGCTCGGCCGCGGGCAGCCGGTCTCCGGTGAACATCAGCCGCCGCGTGAACGACTTGCCGAAGAGCTGATTCAGCATCGCCGCGCCGCCGGCCAGGCCGACGTCGATCTCCGGCATGCCGAATACCGCCGTCTCGCTCGCCATCATGATGTCGCACGCGGCCATCAGGCCGAAGCCGGCGCCGAGCGCGGCCCCGTTCACCGCGGCGATCACCGGCTTGGTGCATTCCTTGATCGCGTTGCCCGTCTCGCGCGTCGTGCGGTTGTGATGCCAGTAGGCGCCGTGCCGTCCTGGGTCGGGCCGCTGCTTGAGATCGGCACCGGCGGAAAACACCTTGCCCTGCGCGGTCAGCACCACGACGCGGATGTCGTCGCGGTCCGTCGCGGCGTCAAAGATCTCGATGAGCCGGTCGCGCATCTCGGCGTTCACGGCATTGACCGGCGGCCGGTTCAGGGTCGCGACCGCGACGTAGTCCGACACTTCGAGCTTCACGACATCCGACGACATGCCTGCGTTCCTTCCCGCGCGGTCCTGACCGACCGATCGGTCGGGAAGCTAGGGCCGCTTGCGGTGTGTGCGCAAGCCGGATTCCTTCGGCGCCTTCGTCCCCGGCGCGCGAATGCCCCCCACCATCATGTCGCAGAAGCGCAGGGATATCTCCGCGGCGGACAGCGCCCCCTGCGGGTTGTACCAGCGCGGCATCCAGTTCACCGCGCCGAGGATCATCCGGCCTGTCATCGGGACATCCAGCGGGCCGAACTGGCCGGAAGAGACGCCGGCCTCGAGGATGTCGCGCAGCAGCTGCTCGTAGCGGTCGCGCCAGGCGATCCGTTCCCGCCGCGTGCGAGCCTCCGGGTCGCTCCAGAAGGTCGAGGAGGAGACGATCCAGGCCCAGCGGTTGCGCTCGAAGAAGGTCGCCGTCTCGGCAACGAAGCTGCGCAGGCGCTCGGTCGCGGGCTGCCCCGGCTCGTCGTGCCGCGCGACATGGAGGTAGAGCGACTTGGTGTTGCCCATCACCAGCGGGCGCAGCAGCGAATCCTTGTCCGGGAAGTAGTGGTAGAGCGTCGCCTTCGAAATTCCGCAGGCCTGCGCGATGTCGCGCATCGAGACGCCGTCGAAGCCGCGCTGGGCGAAGAGCCGGCAGGCGACCTCGAAGATCTGCACGATCCGGCCCTCGGGCTGGGCCTGACCGCCCAGCTCCAGCAGGGCGGCCAGATCCTCGGTCCGCAGTGCCGCCGCCTGAGTGCGGCGGCGTGCCGGGGCCTTAGCCGGGGCGGATTCCGGCGCGACGGATGACCTCGCCCCACTTTGCGACTTCGCTGCGGATCTTGGCACCCAGTTCCTCCGGCGAGCTCGAGACCGGCGGGCTGCTGCCGGCGGCCCGCATCCTCTCACGAAGCGCACTGTCGGCAAGCACCTTGACCAAGGCCTGGTTGAGCCGGTCGATGATGGGGCGCGGCGTGCCCGAGCGCACGCAGAGGTAGTTGATCACGCCGACCTCGAAATCGGGGACGGTCTCCGCGACCGCCGGGACATCCGGCAGGTCGGGGTTGCGCCGCGCGCTCGTCACCGCCAGCACGCGGAGACGGCCGGCCTGGATCAGCGGGATCATCGGGCCGTAGGAATCGAAGGACATGGTCACCAGGCCGGCCGCTACGTCGCGCAGCGCGAGGCTGGTGCCGCGATAGGGCACGTGGGAGATCTGCACGCCCGTCTTCATGGCGAACAGCTCGCCCGACAGGTGGCTGCCCGCGCCGATGCCGGCGCTCGCGAAGGTCAGCTGGCCGGGGCGGGCGCGCGCGAGCGCGATCAGCTCCGCGACGTTGCGCGCCGGGACGTCCCTGTGCACCGCGAGGACGTAGGCGCCCGAGGTCAGCAGGCTGACCGGCGCGAAGTCGGCATCGGGGTCGTAGGGCAGGGAGGCCATCAGGAAGCGGTTGGTGATGAGTGGCCCCGGCGTGCCGTAGAGCAGGGTGTAGCCGTCCGCCGGCGCCTTCGCGACGGCATCGGTGCCGATCGTCCCGCCGGCGCCGCCACGGTTCTCGATGACGATCGGCTGGCCGAATTCCACGCCGAGAGGCTCGGCCACGAAGCGCGCCGTCTGATCGGCACCGCCGCCGGGCACGAAGGGCACGATCATGCGTACCGGCCGCGCCGGCCAGGCCTCGGCCCGCGCGGCGGCGGGGGCCAGGGCCGCGACCCCCAGCAGGCCGGCGCGCCGGGTGATTCGTGTCGTGAGAGGCATGCGGCGTTTCCCTCCTGCGGCTTCGCGCGCCTTGGTCCCGCGTCTCGACCGATCGGTCGGGACGCCGGGTGCAGGCAGATAAGGCCGGGCCGCGCGCGGTTGCAATGGCGAATCATGCGCGCCTTGCGCCCCGTGATCCCCGGGCCTAGGCTCCGGCCGACCGAGCGGTCGGTCGTGTTCTCGTCAGAATGCAAGGGCGCTGGAAGACCCGCCCGTGGAGGAAGCTGACCATGCCAGGAACGCCCCGGCGTGCCCGCCCATTCATGGCCCTCAGGCGTGCCGTCCTGGCGGCGGCGCTGGCTCCGGTCTTTGCTGGCGCCGCGGCCGCGCAGAGCCTGACCATGGCGGTGGGTTCGCCGATCTCCTCGCTGGATCCGCACTATCACCAGCTCCGGTCGAACTCCGAAGTCTCGCAGATGCTTTTCGACCCGCTGGTCATGACGGATGCGCAGGGCAGGCTGCGCCCCGGCCTCGCGGAATCCTGGCGTCCCATCGGCACCACGGGCTGGGAGCTGACGCTGCGCGAGGGTGCACGCTTCCATGACGGGACGCCGTTCACGGCCGACGACGTCGCCTTCACGCTCGAACGTATCCCGACCGTCACGGGCCCCGGGGCCTCGTACAGCACGCATGTGCGCCCCGTGCAGCGCGTGGAGGTGGTGGATGCCAGGACCGTCCGCCTCTACACTAGCCGCCCCTATCCGCTCCTGCCGGTGTATTTCAGCCAGTTCGTGATGCTCAGCCGACGCATCCACGAGGGCGCGTCGACCGCCGACTTCAACAGCGGCCGCGTCGCGATCGGCACCGGCCCCTTCCGCCTTGTCTCCTACGCCCCCAACGATCGCATCGTGATGGCGCGCAACGACGGCTACTGGGGCGGCAAGCCGCAGTGGGCGGAGGTGACATACCGCATCGTCACCAACAACGCCTCGCGCATCGCCGCGCTGCTGTCCGGAGACGTGGACTTCATCGACCAGATTCCGACGGCGGACCTTCCGCGGCTGCGCGGGGACCGGCGCTTCAACGTCGCCGAGACCACGAGCCTGCGCGTCATGTACATCACGCTCGACCTGACGCGGGAACCGCCGGTGCCGCTGCTCGCCGCGGCGGATGGCGCGCCGCTCGACCGCAATCCGCTGGCCGACATCCGCGTGCGTCGCGCCCTCTCGCTCGCCATCGACCGCCAGGCGCTGGTAGCGCGCGTGATGTCGGGCGCCGCTCTGGCGACCGGGCAGTTCATGCCCCCCGATACCTTCAGCTACGTGCCGGATGTCGGCGTACCAGCGGCCGATCCCCACCAGGCGCGGCGGCTTCTGGCGGAGGCCGGCTACCCCGACGGCTTCCAGATGACGCTGATCGGCTCGAACAACCGCTACATGAACGATTCGCGCATCGTGCAGGCGGTGGGCCAGATGTGGACCCGCATCGGCGTGCGTACGACCGTGGAAGCCCAGCCCTATTCGACCTTCATCGGCCGTGCGACGCGGCGGGAGGCACCGGCCGCGCTGCTGACCTGGGGCAACTCGACCGGCGAGGTCTCGGTGCTCATGAACTCCGTTCTGCGCACCTACAATCGCGACCTGGGACATGGCGCGGCGAACCGGACGCGCTACTCGAACCCCACCTTCGACCGCCTCGTCGGCGAGGCGGAATCCCAGATGGATGACGGCCGGCGGGAGGCACTGCTGCAGGAAGCCACGCGGGAGGTGCTGAACGACCTGCCGATGCTGCCGCTCTATCTCCAGAACGCGCTCTGGGCGATGCGGTCCGATCTGACCTACTCGCCGCGCGCCGATGAGCGGAACGATCCCACCGCGATCCTGCCGCGGGCACGCTGACCTGCCGCGCTTCGGGCCACCGGGACGCCCCGCCGCGGGGAGGTGCTGACGAGGAAGCAGCTTGGCGGGTGGGAGAGCCGTGCGAGGCCAACGGCATCGATCACGCGACCGACACCGAGGCGGAAGCTTCCGATGGCGCGGTGCTTCCTCCTCGGTGTGCGATGTCCCGCCCGTGCTGCCCGGCGAGGATGACTCGCAACGGCGCGACGACTCCCTGATGAATGCCGTGCCGCGCGACCGGTGCCGGGTCCGGGGCATCGAGCCTGGCTTCCGCCGCCTGCCACTTCAGCCGCGCATTCATGTCCTCGTGGCCCTTCGGGCCTGCGGCGTCGGAAATCTCCGCGCCGTCATGCGGCGGGCATGAAGCACGACCTGTTGCCTCACTGATGCCGTGCTTGCGGCACATACGCCGTCCTGCCGCGCCCGTCTGATGCTTCCCCAGCACACCGATGGCCGGGTCCTGCGCCGGTCTCGACCGCGTCGCCACGCGAGATCGCCCGCATATTCGTCGCTTTATCACGCGGCATGGCGCCGAATGATCCGTGGGCATCGTCCGTTGAACGTTGAGGTGCCGACACTCCGCAGGGGCGCATCTCGCATTTAGTTTATTTCAGCATGCAAATGCTCGTCATGATCGTATTCTCGTCACAATGGACTACCAAAGGTGGTGTCTCCCACGATCATCTGGGCGACCGCCATGCCTGACATCAGAGAGACCCCAACGGACATCCTGATCTTCACGGCCGATCCACGGTCGGCGAATGCGCTGGTCGACGGCCTCACGATGAGCGGTCTCACGATCCAACTCACGACGAGCGTCGAGACCGTCGTCGCGACAGTGGCGACCGCTGCGCCGGCTGCGCTGCTCATGCTCCCGCGGCGGCTGTGGGCGCCCGAAGGCATCGAATCCCTGCGTCGTTTGCGCAGCCTCAATCCACTTCCCTGCATCATCAGGGCGGCCCCGGATGATGGTGCGCACGAGCGCGTGTCGGCGCTCGAAGCAGGTGCCGACGAGGTCCTTCCAAGCGGCATGCTGGTGTCCGAGGCCGTCGCGCGAATCCACGCATTGCTGCGGCGGGTGCGCAGCGCGGGCGCTTCCGCGGCCTGGCGATTGGTCGCGACGGGCTGCTTGCTGGAATCACCCCAAGGCGACGCACAGCGGCTGACGAGCGCGGAGTTCGCCCTGGTGAGTATGCTCGCGGCGGCTGCGGGCGAGGCGCTCGGCAGGGATGCGATCAGCGAGCACGTCTTCCGCCGGCCCTGGAGGCCCGACGACCGCGCCGTCGACAGCCTCGTGAAGCGCGTGCGCCGCAAGCTGCCTCCCGATGCGATCCAGTCCGTGCGCAGCGTCGGCTACGCGCTGACCATCGCGATCGAGACCATGGCGGTGCATGTGCAAAATTGTGCACCGCACACGCTTTCGGCTTCGCTCGCCCTCTCTACAACTTATAGTGGTGTCGCTCCGGTCGATGCGACCAAACACCCACTCGGGAAGGGATGAACCATGGTGGATTTCGCGACATTGCCCGGCGGCTTGGTGTTCGGAACCAACGGTGACGATGCCGTTGATGCCGACAAGGATGCGCCAGGCAGCTTCGACAATCTCATCGCGACCTTCGGCGGTTCCGACACCGTCCTTGCCGGACAGGGAAACGACATCGTCTTCGGCGGTGACGAAGGTGGGCGGCAGTTCGGCCGCGACGGCGTCGGCCGCGGACGAGGCAGCGACGACCATCCCGGGCGGGGCCACGACAATGGTCATGGTCCGGGACACGGCCCGGGCAACGACAATGGTCATGGCCCCGGTCACGGCCACGGCCACGGCCACGGCGGCGACGACGGTTCGGGCCCGCCGAGCGGCGACTACCTGTTCGGCCAGGACGGCAATGACGTCCTCTTCGGCGGACGCGGCGACGACGTGCTCGACGGCGGTGCCGACAACGACGTCCTGATCGGCGGCCAGGGCAACGACCTGCTGCAGGGCGGTCAGGGCAACGACCTCCTGGCCGGCAATGCGGGCGCCGACAGCCTGGTCGGCGGTGCCGGCGACGACGTCTTCCACTTCGAGAGCGGCTTCGGCCGCGACGTGGTGCTGGACTTCCGGCCCGGCGAGGACGTGATCTCGATCCAGGCCAACATCAACGGCAGCGGGATCACCAGTGCCGACGACCTCGTGGGGCGCATCTCGAGCGACGACACGGGCACGGTCATCAATCTCGGCGACGGGGACCAGATCAAGCTGGTCGGCGTTTCCACCGAGGACCTGCTGAACAACCTGTCCAGCTACGTGAAGATCGTGTGAGGTCAACCTGGACGCGCGAGACATCATCGCGACCCGGCCAGGAGGGCAGTTCCGGCCCTCCTGGCGGAACGCGCCGCCTCCGCCTCGCCTGGCGACCACGCGGAGCGGGCTCGCGCTGCTCGATCTCCAGCTTCCGGAGCCGTTGCAGTCGGGCTCCGTGACGCTTGCGCTCGGCGGCAAGGCCCTGCCGCCGCCGAGCGCCACGCTCCTTCTGGGTGCCCCGGAGGCCCCCCGCCTGATCCATGCGGGCCGCTGGCACGCGCCGGCAGTGCCCGGGACTCCGGCCTGCCTCGAGGCATCGGACCAGTGCGCCGTCACCTTCGCCTTGCCTCAGCCATGCTCGCCGGCCGCATTCGCCGAGGGTTTCTCCTCCGCCGATCGCGAAACCCTGCTGCGATTCCTTGCCGCGACCTGCGCGCCGATGCTGCGCGCGGCCGCTGACGACGGGCTCGCCGCCCTCTGCCACGCTCTCGTGGATGCGAGGGACGCATCGCCCTGCCTGGCCGCTCCGAGCAACGGCCTCTCGGCCTGGGCCGTGCCCTCGGCGCCCCGGGGCGTCTGGCGCCTGCTGTCGCCGACGGGTCTCGCGGTCGCGGGTCGTCCCATCGGGAGCGTCATGCTGCTCGACGGCGACATCTCCACCGGGGCCGTGCTGCTTCCGCCAGCCCCTTTGCGCCCTCTGCGCCTTTCGGCGCGCCACCCGGGAACGACGCTGGCGGCCGCATTGCGCGACACGCTGGACGGTCGCGCCCCTGCACCGGACCTGCTGCGCGCCGTGGCGGCCCGTGCGGCGCGCGACGACCGTGCGGCGACCCTCCTGCGGGAGGCGCAACTGCTTGCACCTGCCAAGCCGACGCGCGTCGCGGACCCCGCGATGCCGATCGGGGCCGGGCTTGACCTCGCGTTGTCCGACCATGCCGGGGGTGTCTTCCTCTGCGGCTGGCTGCGCGATCCGCTGCGCCTGGTCGCCGCGCTCGAACTGCGCGCGCCCGGCCGCGGCGTCGCCCTTCCTCTCGATCAGCTGCACAGGCTGCCCCGCCCGGACCTGCTCGAACGCTTCGCCCGCGCGCCGCTCGGCCATGGCGACGATCGGCCCGGCTTCGTCGCGCATCTGCCGGGCATCGACCCCGCCGGCACGGCGCAGTGGCGCATCGCGATGCGCCTGACCGGCGGCGCGGAGCTCGAGGTGGCGGCGCCGCCGGGGCTGATGCCGCCCGAGGTCGCGCGCGACCTGGTGCTGCGGGCCGCACATCCTTCGGCCGTCGGCCCGGCGCTGATCGACGAGTGCATCGCGCCCGCGGCCGCCGCCCTGCAC
>JAFADX010000304.1 GCA_023424475.1 Pseudomonadota bacterium | reverse complement strand
GCGGCCGGTGCCGGTTCCGACAGATCGGAACATGCTCTATGCCGCGAGCGGCGGCCGCCCACGGATGAAGTCGGCGCCACGCTCGGCGATCATCATCGTCGTCGCATAGGTGTTGGACGAGGTCATGCTCGGCATGATCGAGGCATCGACCACGCGCAGCGCCTCGAGGCCGTGAACCTGCAAGCGGTCGTTCACCACCGAGGTGGTGTCGGTCTCCGGCCCCATCCGGCAGGTGCCGATCAGGTGGTAGGTGGTCGAGCCGTTGCGGTAGGCGAAGTCGAGCAGCTCATCGTCGTTCTGCACGTTCACGCCGGGCAGCACCTCGGCGTCCAGCATCCGCTGCATCGGCGCCGTGTTGAGCAGGCGGCGGATCAGCCGGATGCCGCCGAGATGGACGCGGCGGTCCATCTCGTTGCTCAGGTAGTTGGGCTGGATCACCGGGTCCTGGAAGACGTCGGTGCTGCGCGCGCGGACCCAGCCGGTGCTCTCCGGGCGGTGCTGCCAGGCGCCGGCGGTGCAGCCGGGATAGTCGTCGAGGACGTAGACCTTGCCCTCGGCGTAGGAACCCGGGGTGAAGACGCCCTGCAGGTCCGGCTCGTCCAGCCCTTCGAAGGACTTCCAGAAGATGTGCACGTGGGAAGGGGCGGTGGCGAGGATCGAGGGCTTGCCCATCGCCCAGCGCGTCACCTGCTGGGCCAGCTTGAAGCCCTTGGCGAGCTGGTTGAGCGTCTCCACCCCGTCCTTCGCGCGCATGACGATGCGGGAGGCGTAGTGGTCGCGGAAATTCTCGCCGACCGGAAGTTCGTGGAAGACCGGCACGCCGATGGCCGCCAGGGTGGAAGCCGGCCCGATGCCCGAGACCTGGAGCAGGCGCGCCGTGTTCACCGTGCCGGCGGAGAGGATCACCTCGCGCCGCGCCCGCACCTCGGCGGGCGTGCCGCCGCGCTCGGTCAGGTAGCGGATGCCGACCGCGCGCCGGCCTTCGAAGACGATGCCGCAGGCGCGGGCGTTGGTGCGGACCTCGAGTTCCCTGCGCGCCATGGCAGGCTTGAGGAAGGCGCGCGCGGCCGAGACCCGCCAGCCCTTCTGGATGCCGCGCTGGAAATAGCCGACGCCGGCCTGCTCGCCGGAATTGTAGTCCGGGTTGCGGGGCAGCCCGGCCTCGACGCAGCCCTCGATGAAGGCCTCGGACAGCGGATGGATCCAGTCCATGTCGGTGACGGGCAGGGAGCCTTCCTTGCCGCGCCGGTCGTCGCGGCCGAAGCCGATGCGCTTCTCGGTGCGCATGTAGTAGGGCAGGCAGTCCTCGTAGCCCCAGCCGCGGTTGCCGCGCTGCGCCCAGGAATTGAGGTCCCCCGGCTGGCCGCGGTTGTAGATCATGCCGTTGACCGAGGAGGAGCCGCCGAGCGTGCGCCCCTGCGTCGTCGCGATGCCGCGCCCGCCGGTGCGCTCGGTCGGCTCGGTCTTGAACTGCCAGGTGACGGAGGGATCGACCAGCGTCTTGATGAAGCCCGCGGGGATGTGGATCCAGGGATTGCGGTCGGGCGGCCCGGCTTCCAGCACGCAGACCGTGACGCCGGGATCCTCGGTCAGCCGGGCGGCGAGGATCGAACCGGCAGCGCCGGCGCCGACGATGACATAGTCGAAGGTGTCAGGCGTGCTGGCCATCTGGGGCGCGACTCTCACTGTGACAGGAAAGGGCTACCCTAGGCGCGCGGCGGCTTTCCCGCCAGACCGCGACAGCCCCGGCGTCCTGGGCCATGCTTCACCGACCGATCGATCTTGCGGAGGAACGGCATGTCCGGAACGGCCCTGGTGGTAAGCGCGCATTCGGCTGACTTCGTCTGGCGCGCCGGCGGCGCCATCGCCCTGCATGCGGAGAAGGGGTTCGAGGTCACCGTGGTCTGCCTCTCGTACGGCGAGAGGGGCGAGAGCGCGAAGCTCTGGCGCCAGAAGGGCATGACGCTCGACCGCGTGAAGCAGGACCGCAAGGGGGAGGCGGAGCGCGCGGCGGCGGCCCTCGGCGTGCACGACCTGCAGTTCTGGGACCTCGGCGACTATCCGATGGTGCTCGACCAGGCGGCGCTGTTCAGGCTCGCGGCACTCTACCGCGCCATCCGGCCTGCCTTCGTCCTGACCCACTCCAGGCAGGACCCCTACAATTTCGATCATCCGATGACGACGGAATTCGCCCAGCACGCCCGCGTCATCGCCCAGGCCCACGGGCATGAGCCGGGGGTCCCGGTGCTCGGCGCCCCGCCGGTCTTCCTGTTCGAGCCGCACCAGCCCGAGCAGTGCAACTGGAAGCCCGACATGCTGCTCGACATCGGCAGCGTCTGGCCGAAGAAGAGGGCCGCGATCGAGTGCATGGCGGGGCAGGAGCACCTCTGGGAATACTATACCCGCGTCGCCCAGCAGCGCGGCGCGCAGGCGGCACGCAACAGCGACAAGAAGATCACCTGGGGCGAAGGCTATCAGTCCGTCTTCCCGCATGTCGTGGAGAGCCTCGCATGAGCTTCTCCGCCCCGCCGCGCCGTGCCGGCTGGATCGAGCGTCCCGATGCGCGCATCCGCTACGAGGTGACCGGCCAGGGCCCCGCCATCGTCTTCGCCCACGGGCTCGGCGGATGCCTGTTCTCCTGGTGGCAGCAGGTGGCGCATTTCGCGCCGCGCTATACCTGCGTCGCTTTCTCCCACCGCGGCTTCTTCCCCTCGACGGCACCGGAGGCGGGGCCCGACCCGGCGCAATATGCGGGGGATGTCGCGGCGCTCGTCGATGAACTCAGGCTCGGCGACATCCGCATGGTCTGTCAGTCCATGGGCGGCTGGAGCGGCGTCGAATACGCGCTGCTGCGGCCGGGGCGGGTGAAGGCGCTGGTGCTGGCGGCGACGACCGGCACCCTCGACCCGCGGCAGATGCGCGAGCCGGAGCGTGCCCGCCTCGCGACCTGGGCCAAGGAGAGCGCCGAGGCCCGCTCGGACCTGCTGGGGCGCAACATCCTGCCGGCCACCGGCGCCCGGATGGCCGAGGAACAGCCCGCGCTGCACCAGATCTACAACCACATCAACGGGCTGACCCAGGGCTTCGACCGGGAGGCGGTGCGCGGCAGGCTGCACGCGGCGCGCCGCCGCCCGCCGGAGGACTTCGCCGCGGCGCGGACTCCCCTGATGTTCGTGCCCTGCGAGGAGGACATCGTCATCCCGCCCTTCGCGCCGGCGGCGATGGCGCCGGCGATCCCTGGCGCGCGCGTCAGCCCGCTGCCCAGGGCGGGACATTCGGGCCATTTCGAGCACGCCGCCGCCTTCAACGCGAAGGTCGATGCCTTCTTCGCGGAGGTGGACGCATGACGCAGCGCGTGCTGACTGCGGCGCTGGGCGACTACCCGCAGACGGCGTCGCTGCCCGAGAGCCCGTCGGTGCGCCTCGAACGCGTCGCGATGAAGCCGATCAGCAAGGCCTTCGCGCCGATGGTGCGGGAAGGCCGCTACGACGTCAGCGAAATGGCGATCGCCACCTTCCTGATGGCGAAGGAGGCAGGCATCCCGATCACCCTGCTGCCGGTAGTGCTGGTGCGGCGCTTCCAGGAAGGGGCGATGCTCTGCCGGGCGGATTCGCCCATCCGGGGGCCGGCGGACCTGGCGGGCAGGCGCGTCGGCGTGCGCGCCTACAGCCAGACCACGGGCATGTGGCTGCGGGGCGTGCTGCAGGAGGCCCATGGGGTGGCGCCCGAGGCGATCGCCTGGACCACCTTCGAGGATGCCCATGTCCCGACCTTCCGCGATCCGCCCTTCTGCACGCGGGCGCCGGCCGGGTCGGACATGACGGCCATGCTGCAGGACGGCGCGCTGGACGCGGCCATCTTCGGCACCGAACTGCCCGACGGGTTGCGGACGGTGTTCCCCGACGCCGCCGCCGCAGGGCGCGATTTCCGGGCGCGCCATGGCTTCGAGCCGGTGAACCATCTGGTCGTCGTGAAGTCGGAGCTTGCACAGGATCCCGCGCTGGTCGCCGAACTTCTGCGGATGTTCGACGGTGCGACGACGACGCGCGAGGCGCTGGAGCTGGCCATTGCGCTCGCCATGCGCTGGTGCGTGGCGCAGGGGCTGATGGCGCGGGTCCTGACGCCGGAGCAGGTCTGGTCCTAGGGCATCCTTCGATCAGGCGGCACCAGCCTGCGCTGCCCGTATCTCCCTTGTTTTGCGCGCAGCCGCCACGCCAACCCTGCGCGCGATACGGTCGGCGCGCAGCGCCGCCCGTATCAGACCGCGAGGACGATCTTCCCGAAATGCCGGTTGGCCTTCATGTGGGCCAGGGCCTCCGTGACCTCGGCCAGCGGGAAGACCTTGTCGATGGGGATGGAGAAGCGGCCGGCCTCGACCGCGGCCCAGAGGTCGCGGCGCATCGCCGCGTATTCGGCGCGGATCTCCTCGCGCGAGCGCGTGCGGTGCGTGACGCCGATGTAGGAAATGCGGCGCGTGGCGTGGGTGTCGAAGTCGAATTCGCCCTTCATGCCGCCGAGACGCCCCACATTGACGATGCGCCCCAGGATCGCGGTGCAGCGCATCGCCGCGTTGATCGTCGCCGCGCTGATCTGGTCCACGACGAGATCGACGCCCTTGCCGCCGGTCGCCGCCAGCACCGCGTCCGCCCAGCCGGCGTCCCTGGTATCCACGGCGAGATCGGCGCCGAACCCGGCCAGCCGCGCACGCCGCGCCGCGTCGGTCGAGGTGCCGACGACGAAGGCGGCCCCCATGAACTTCGCGATCTGCATACCCATGATGCCGACGCCCGAGGAGGCGCCGAGGATCATCACGCTTTCGCCCTTGGCGAGCCGGCCGTTCACCACGATCGCATCATGCATGGTGGCGAGCGCGACCGGCAGCGTCGCCGCTTCCTCCCAGGAGAGGTTGCGGTCCGGCACCGGCATCACCCGCGCGGCGTCCGCGACGGCGTATTCGGCGTAGCCGCCGGCACCCGAGGCGGTGACGCGGTCGCCCGGCTTCACGCCCGTCACCGCGCTGCCGACCGCGGCGACCTCGCCGGCGAAGTCGAGGCCGAGGATGGTCCCCGGCCCGCCTATCGCACCGTGGGACCCGCCCGCGGCGACGCCGAGATCGGCGCGGTTCAGCGTCGCGGCCCGGACACGGACCAGCACGTCCTCCGGTCCGGGCGCCGGGCGGGGCATCTCCTGCACCCGCACGCCTTCCGGCGTGACGACAGCCGCGCGCATCGTTTCCGTCATGTCCGCTTCATCCCCTCGCGCCCTGAAGGCCCTGCACACGGATGAGGCCGTCCGGCACCGGGCGCAAGCCCTGGATCGACGCGCCGACGCCGTGCAGCACCAGCGGCTGCCAGAGGTTGATGTAGGGCCGGTCCGCCAGGTAGATCCGCGCCGCACGACCATAGGCGGCGGCACGGACGGCAGGATCGACGCTGCGGCGCGCCTCGGTCAGCGCGGCATCGACTTCCCGGCTGCAGTAGTGACCGCCGTTGAGCGGCACGCCGCAGGCGTAGAAGCCGTAGAGGTTGCCATCGAGGTCCACGCGGCCGGACCACTGGATGATCAGCGCCTCGAAGTCGCCGGCGGTCCATTGGCGCAGCAGCGTGGCGGTCTCGATCACCTGGATCTCGATGTCGATGCCCGCTTCGGCGGCCATGGCCTGGATCACCTCGGAGGCCTGGAGGTAGTCGGTGGTGTTGGGCACCGACAGCTTCACCTTCACGCGGTCGTGTCCGGCGGCGCGCAGCAGGGCGCGGGCGCGCGCGACATCGCGCGCCGGCATCGGCACCGAGCGCGCATAGAAGGGATGGCTCGGCGGCACGGCCTGGTTCGCGGGCACCCAGAGACCCTCGAAGGCGACGTTCACCAGCGCCTGGCGGTCGATGGCGAGTTCCAGTGCCTCCCGCACCCGCGGATCCTGGCCGAGCGGCGTCTGCGACCGCGCGCCGTTCGCGACATTGATCGCGAGGTAGAAGGTCGCGAGCGAGGGTGCCTGCACCACGCGCACGCGCTGGTCGCGCCGCAGCTCCGCGACGTCCGACGGGCTGACGCGCTCGATGATGTCGAGCGCCCCGGCACGCAGGTTCGCCGTGCGCACCGTCGCATCGGGGATGGGGCGATAGGTGATGCGCTCGACATGGATATTGGCGCGGTCCCAGTAGCCATCGAAGCGTTCGAGTTCCATGCGGTCCTGCGCCACGCGCTGCGTCAGGCGGAAGGGCCCCGCGCAGGCGGGCTGGCGCTGGAAGTCGGCGCCGGTGACCGTCGCCTGGCGTGGCGAGACCAGCATGCCCGCGCGATCCGCCAGCGCGGCCAGCAGCGGGGCGAAGGGCTGGGACAGGCGGATGGTGACCTCGCGGGGGCCGGTCGCGACGACCTCCCGCACCGGCCCCATCTCGGGCCGGCGGGTCGATCCCTGGGTCTCGAGGTGACGGCGCAGGCCGATCGCGGCGGCCTCGCCGGTCAGGGGCTCGCCGTCCTGGAAGCGGACGCCCTCGCGCAGGGTGAGGACCAGCGCCTTGCCGTCATCGGTCCAGCGCCAGGCGGTGGCGAGCTGCGGCACGATCTCGAGCCGCTCGTTGATGTCGACGAGCTTGTCGCACATGGCCGCGAAGACCTGGCGGCCGGCGACGGTGCGCGACAGGGTCGGATCAAGCACATCCGGGTCGGAGTTCAAGCCGATGCGCAGGTGCTGCGCGGATGCCGGCAGCGCGAGGCACGACATCATCAGCAGGGCGGCAAGGCGACGCATGACGTGGGCTCCACGGGATTGTTGCAGGGCGTCAGAGCTCTTTTCGATCAGACGGCACCGGCCCGCACC
>JAFADX010000201.1 GCA_023424475.1 Pseudomonadota bacterium | reverse complement strand
TGCGCGGTCTTGCCGCCCGGCGCGGCGCAGAGGTCGGCGATCCGCTCCCCGGCCCGCGGCTTCAGCAGCAGCGCGGGCAGGGCGGCGGCGGCGTCCTGGACCCAGAAGCGGCCCTCGGCAAAGCCCGGCAGGTCGGTCACGCGGGTGCCGGCCGCCATGCGCCAGGACCCGGTCGGCAGGATCTCCGCTCCGGCGGGCGGCCCGGCGCCGGGGGCCGGGGTCAGGTCGAGGGGCGCGGGCCCGCGATGGGCCTCGGCGATGGCGCGTACCGCCGGGCCGTAGGCCGCATGCCAGGCGGCCCAGAGCCAGGCGGGGGTATCGAGCCGCGGCGCGTCCAGCCCCTCCAGCACCGCCGGCCCTTCGGCGGCGACCTTGCGCAGCACCGCATTCACCAGGCCCGCGAAGGCGCGCGGGGCCAGGGCCACGGCGGTCGCCACCGCGGCATGGGGCGGCGTGTCCAGCAGCAGCAGCTCCGCGGCGCCGATCCGCAGCGCGTGGCGTGCCGGGGGCGGCGGTTCCTTGCGCAGATAAGGGCCCAGCACCTCGTCGATGCTGCCCAGCCGGCGCAGCACGGTCGCGGCGATGCGGTGGGCCGCGGCGCGGTCGCGCGGGTCGAGCCGCCGGGGCAGCGCCTCGAGCGCCTCCTCGAGCGGGCGGCGTTCGTCGAGGGTCGCGGCGATCAGATCGCGGGCGGCCCTGCGGGTGGGAAGTCCGGGCGCTGGGGTCAAGGTGCTCGTGCGTTCGGGGGCAGGGAGCGCTTCATGGCACCCCGCGCCCCCGCATGCTAGACGCGCCGCATCATGCGCCTTGCCGCCTTCATCGACCGGCTGCCCGAGACGCGTCGGCCAGCCCCCTGGCTGGTTGCGCTCTGCCTCCTGCTGTGGCTGCCCGGCTTCTTCACCATCCCGCCCGGCGACCGGGACGAGAGCCGCTTCGCCCAGGCCTCGCGGCAGATGGTGGACAGTGGCGACTATGTCCGCATCCGCGTCGGCAATGCCGAACGCAACAAGAAGCCGGCCGGCATCCACTGGGCCCAGGCGGCGGCGGTCCACGGCCTCGAGGCCGTGGGCATCCCGGCGCGGACGCGGATCTGGGCCTACCGCCTGCCTTCGCTGATCGGCGCGCTCATCGCCGTGCTGGCGACCTGCCTGCTCGGCCGTGCGCTGGTCGGCCGCAGGGCCGCCTTCGTCGCCGCGGCGATGCTCGCGCCCTGCATGGTGCTGGTGGTCGAGACGCACATCGCCAAGACCGATGCCGCGCTGCTCGCGGCCATCGTCATCGCCATGGGGCTGTTCGGCCGCGCCTATCTCACCCCCGGTTCCTTCACGCCGCGCCAGGCGGCGGCCTTCTGGGTCGCGCTCGGGCTCGGCGTGCTGCTGAAGGGGCCGATCGCGCCGATGGTGCCGCTACTGGCCGGCATCACCCTCGCGGTCATGGACCGGCCGCAGGGGGCGCCCGTCTGGCGGCTGTCCGCGCCGTGGCTACGGCCGCTCCGGCTCGGCTGGGGCGTGCCGCTGACGGTCCTCGTCGCCGCCCCCTGGTTCATCGCCATCGGCATCGCGACGGAAGGCCGCTTCTTCGGCGAGGCCATCGGCGGCGACATGCTGGGCAAGGTCTCCTCGGGCGAGGAGGCGCATTGGGGGCCGCCGGGGATGTATGCCGCGATCTTCGGCATCACCGCCTTCCCCTCGGCCTGGATCGTCCTGCGCAGCCTGCCCGGATCCTGGGCGGACCGGATGCAGGCGCCGGTGCGCTTCCTGCTCGCCTGGGCGGTGCCGACCTGGCTGCTGTTCGAGGCGGTGGCAACCAAGCTGCCGCACTACGTGCTGCCGGCCTTCCCGCCGCTGATGCTGCTCGGCGCGCGCTGGGCGATGGACCCGCTGCGGCAGGAGGCGCCGGCCTGGATGCGCTGGCTCGGCAACGCCGCGCTGGCCGGCGTCGCGGTGGGGCTGCCGGTGGCGGCGCTGGGGGCCGGCCTCGCGGTGGAACGCGCGGTCAAGCCCGCCGCGGTCGTGGGCATTCTCGCCGGCCTCGCCATGGCCTGGCTGCTGCTGCGCATGGCGAGGGCGCAGGCCTGGGGACGGGCGGCGGTGGCCGGCGCGATCCTCGCCATCCCGGTCTATGCGGCGATGCTCGAGGGCGTGATCCCGCGGCTGTCGGCGGTCTGGCTCTCGCCGCGCATCGCCGCCGCGGTGGCCCAGGCGGCGCCCGGCCTGCCGGCCCGCGACTTCGGCATCGCCGGCTATCACGAGCCCTCCCTGCAATTCGCCATGGGCGGGGACATCCACCTGCTGATGACGCCCGAGGCCGGTGCTGCCTTCCTGGCGGGCGGTCCCGGCCGCATTGCCGCCATCTCCGACCGCCAGGAAGCGGCCTTCCGGCGGGCGGCGGAGGCGCGGGGGCTGAGGCTCCGCGACCTCGGCTCGGTGACGGGGCTCAACTATGTGCGGGGGCGGTGGATCACCCTCTCGCTGTTCAAAGTGGACTAGATGTTGGAGTGGGTGAGGGGCCTCGTCGAGGCCGGCGGCTACGGCGGCATCTTCCTGCTGATGGTGCTGGAGAACCTGTTCCCGCCCATCCCGTCGGAACTCATCATGGCCGCGGCCGGCTTCCATGCCGGGGAGCCGGGCAGCCGCCTGTCCCTGGCCTGGATCGTCGCCGTCGCGGTGGCCGGCACCGTGGCGGGCAACCTGTTCTGGTACGAGTTCGGCCGCTGGCTCGGCGTCGAGCGCGTCCGGCCGCTGGTGCGGCGCTTCGGCAAGTGGTTCGCGGTGGAGGAGGAGGACCTCGACCGCGCGACCGACATGCTGCGGCGCTGGGGCCCCTTCGCCATCTGCATCGGCCGCATGTTCCCCGGCGTGCGCACGCTGATCTCGGTGCCCGCCGGCATGGTCGAGATCCCGCGCGGGGTCTTCTACCTCTGGACCGCGCTCGGCTCGGCGGTGTGGCTGACCTTCCTCGCGGTCGCGGGCTATTTCCTGCAGGACAACTACGCGCTGGTGGAACGCTGGGTCGATCCGCTCGCCTGGGTCGTCGTGGGGGTGGCGGCGGGGGGCTATGCCGCGCATCTCGCCTACGCCTTCCGCCGGTCGCGCCGGCGGCGGCAGCAGCGGGGCTGACCCCGTTCCCCACGAGCCTTCACAGGTGAATTGTGACGAGCGATAGTCGATAACAAGGCGTTCTGCACGTTCCTCCGACCGGATCCCCACCGCATGCAGGCCGGCCAACTCGTCTTCTCGACCCGCGAACTGCCTGCCCGGCAGCAGCAGGAGGCGTGGTGCGCCTGGTTCGATCCCGTCTTCGGCCTCGATTTCGGGGAGGGGCCGGGCGCTGCCGGCTTCGCGGCCGACTGCGTGGTCTGGCCGGCAGGCGACGTGGTATTCAGCCGCGTCAACGCCCCGCGCCTGCACGCGATCCGCGATGGCTCCCACATCCGCCGCGACCCCACGGACCATTGGGTGATCGGCGTCGGCGTGCAGGCCTCCCGGCTGACCCTGCCCGGCGGACGCCTCGTCATACCGGGAGGGCAGCCCTTCATCCTGTCGCTGGGCGAGACATCCGAAAGCGAGCGGGATACGGGCGAACGGCTCCATCTCTACCTGCCGCGGGACCGCTTTGCGGCGCTGGCGCCGGAACTCGACCGGGTCAGGGGCCGCCCGGTCGACGGCGGGGCGGGACAGCTGCTCGCCGACTACCTGCGTTTGCTGGACCGGTCCCTGCCCGGGCTCACCGAGGCGGAGCGGGCGCGGCTGCCCGAGGCCGTCGGCGCCATGGTCGCCGCCTGCGTGGCGCCGACCGCGGCGCGCCTGGGGGATGCGGCCGACCAGCTCGACCTCACGCGTCTCGAACGGGTGCGCCAGGCGATCCGCCGGCGGATCGGCTCGGCGACGCTGACGCCCGCCTCGCTTTGCCGCGACGTCGGGATGTCGCGCTCGCAGCTCTACCGCCTGCTCGAAGGCGAGGGCGGCGTGACGCACTACATCCAGCGCCTGCGCCTGCGCGCGACCTACGCGGCGCTGACGGACCCGGCGGACGACCGGCCGGTGGCCGTCGTCGCCGAGGCCTGCGGCTTCCATGACCCATCGACCTTCAGCCGCACCTTCCGGCGCGCCTTCGGCATGAGCCCGAGCGACGCCCGCGTGGCCGCGCGCTCCGGCGCCGTGCCGCGGCCGTTGCCGGCGCATGCCGTGGCCACGACGGGGGGGCGCAGCCTGCGCGCCTGCCTGCAGGCCTTCTGACGCCGCGGGTGGAGGACGGCTCCACCTGCGGATGCTCTCGTGCCGAGGGCAGGACGCCGCGCGTCCTTCCGGCGGGATGATGCCTGCGTGGCGAAGGCCACGCCCTTCGCTCGCCCGGCCCGGCCGTTGCGCTACTGGTGCGTGCGCCGGCGGCGCTGGGTCTGCGTGCCGGTCCTCCGCTGCCGCGTGCCCGTCGTGCGGCGCTGCGGCGACCGCGAGCGCTGGCGCGAGCCGCGGCTGCTGCGCGGGGCGCGGCGCGGGGGCGGTGGTGGCGGACGGCGGATCATGAAGCGCTGCTGCGCCGGGGACATCGTCATCCAGCGCGCCTGCAGCGCGTCGTCGTCGGGCACGCTCTCGCCCACGCGGGTCAGTGCCGCGCGGGCGCGACGCTTGTGCTCGTCCGTCAGTTCCGCCCAGGAAATCGCGCCGGGGCTGTAGACCTGCTCGGGGTCCGGGTCGGGATCGGGCTCGGCCACCACGGGCGCGGGCGGTTCGGGCGCGGCGCAGGCGCCGAGGGCGGCGAGAACCGCGAGCAGGAAGGCGCGACGCCCCAAAACGGAAGCGGTCATGGGGTGATCTCCACCATCACGGGGACATG
Organism: Pseudomonadota bacterium; assembly: GCA_023424475.1. GTDB lineage: Bacteria > Pseudomonadota > Alphaproteobacteria > Acetobacterales > Acetobacteraceae > Neoroseomonas. Next base: position 9,300 of record JAFADX010000201.1, on the reverse strand, counting down.
GTCCGAGGCCTTGGGCCAGTCCCGCGCGTCCTTGAGCACGGCATGCCGGGCGAGGCCGCCCGCGAGGTCCGGGCTGACCCAGATGTGGTCGAGCCGCCGCCCGCGATCCGCCGCGCGCCAGTCCCGCGCGCGGTAGGACCACCACGTGTAGAGCTTCTGGTCCGCCGGGACGAAGTGGCGCAGCGCGTCGTGCCATTCGCCCGCGCGCTGCCAGGCGGTCAGCGCCTCGACCTCGACGGGCGTGTGCGAGACCACGTCGAGCAACTGCCTGTGCGACCAGACGTCGTGCTCGAGCGGCGCGATGTTGAGGTCGCCGACCATGATCGCGCGCCGCGCCGGCCGCGCCTTCGACCAGGCGGCGCCCTCGGTGACGAAGTCCAGCTTGTGGCCGAATTTCGGGTTCTTCTCGCGGTCCGGCTCGTCGCCGCCGGCGGGGATGTAGAAGTTGTGCAGCTCGATCGGCCCGCCGGGGGCGTCGATGCTGGCGCCGAGATGGCGGCAGTCGCCCTTGCCGCACCAGTCGGGGTCCTCCGCGCGCAGCAGCAGCGGCCGCCGCGAGAGGATGGCGACGCCGTTGTAGCCCTTCATGCCGCGGACGAGGCGGTGTTCGAAGCCGAGGGCGGCGATGCCCTCGTGCGGGAACAGCTCGTCCGGGCACTTGGTCTCCTGCAGGCAGAGCACGTCCGGCGCGAAGGCCGCCACGAGATCCTTCAGCAGCGGCAGCCGGAGCCGCACGCTGTTGATGTTCCAGGTGGCGATGCGCAGCGGCGCGCGCCCGGCGGCGGGCCGTCGCGGCATCAGACGATCTTCGTCCTCACCTCGCCGACGCCCTCGACGAAGCCTTCGAGGACGTCGCCGCGGACGACGGCCGCGACGCCTTCCGGCGTGCCGGTCATGATCAGGTCGCCGGGCGCGAGCTCGACGAGCTCGGAGAGGTTCGCGATCACCTCGGCCACCGACCAGATCAGCTTCGACAGGTCGGAGGTCTGCACGACCTTGCCGTTCACCTTCAGCTCGATCCTGCCCCTGGTGGGGTCGATGCCGGCGGCGGGCACCAGCGGGCCCATCGGGGCGGACCTGTCGAAGCCCTTGCCCATGTCCCACGGACGGCCGGTCTTCTTGGCCTCGTTCTGGATGTCGCGGCGGGTCATGTCGAGGCCGCAGCAATAGCCCCAGACATGCTTCAGCGCGTCGGCGACCGGGATGTTCTTCCCGCCGGTGCCGATCGCGACCACCAGTTCCATCTCGTGATGGAGGGACTTGGTCACGCTCGGGTAGGGCATGTCGGCATCGTTGATGACGACGGCATCGGCCGGCTTGGTGAAGTAGAAGGGCGGTTCGCGCGTCGGGTCGGAACCCATCTCGATGGCATGCTCGGCGTAGTTGCGGCCGACGCAGAAGATGCGGCGCACCGGGAACATCGCGTCGCTGCCCTTGACGGGAATCGCGGCGACCGGCGGCGTCGGGACGACGTAGGAGACCATTGCGGGAGAGGCTCCGATCACGGGATGGGTGCCGACCTATACAGGCGGCCGGGCGGGGCCGGAAGCCGTCGCGGGGCTGCAGGGAAGCTTCAGATATTGGATGAAGATCGTTCCCCACGCTCAAGTATCGATAGTGAATTGTCGACGCAGGGCGCAAAAAAGTAGCGCCCGGTCAGGGGGGTGACCGGGCGCCGTATTTTTATTCCGATCGGAATGGTCGGGCGAGCCGGCAGGGGACACCGGGGCTCGACCGCCGGTCGATTATGGACCGGCAAGAAAAGAATACCCTGCCGGCCTTTCCGAATCAAAAGACAAATCATGCCTCACGCCCGCGTGACTGCGGCGTGCGGCGTGGGCGCAGATCACTCCGCGGCCTGGGCCAGGCCGATCGTTCCCAGCCGGGCCGTCCGGTGCGCCGCGCAGGCGCGCCCGAAGGCCTCGAAGATGGAGCGGCTGTCGACGTCCCGCTCCCAGTCGTATTCGGGGTGCCACTGGACGCCGATCGCGAAGGCACGCGCGCCATCGACGCGCACGGCCTCGACGGTGCCGTCCGGCGCCCAGGCCTCGGCGACCAGGCGCGGCGCGAGGCCCTGGATGCCCTGGTTGTGCAGCGAGTTCACGGCGAGCATGCCCGCGCGGCGGGAGGCGAGCGTGATCACTTCCGCCAGTGCGCCCGTCGTATCGAGCCGCACGCCATGCGCCTTGCCCGTGCGCACGCGCGGGATCGGCTGGTCCGATGGGGTGGAGTGGTCCATCCGGCCCGGCAGGTCCTGGATCCGCTGGTCCAGGCTGCCGCCGAGGGCGACGTTCAGTTCCTGCATGCCGCGGCAGATCGCCAGCAGCGGGACGCCATGCCCGATCGCGGCGCGGATCAGCGGCAGCGTCGTCGCGTCGCGCTCATGGTCTTCCGGCGTGCCCTCGGCATGCGGCGGGCCGTCGTAGTGGCCCGGCCAGACGTTGGACCGGCTGCCGGTCAGGATCAGGCCGTCCAGGTGCGGCAGCAGCTCGCCCGAGAGGTCCTCGCCCGCCGCGGGCAGCAGCACGGGCGTGCCCGCGACCGGACCGCGCACGGCCCGGACATAGGTGTCCGAGGCCGCATGGTTGAGCGTTCCGAAGGTGCCGAAGGGCTTCTGGCAGCAGGAAATGCCAATGAGCGGTTTCATCGATCGATACAGTTCCGCGACGCGGTGTCGGGATCAAGGCGTGTGTCAGGCAATTCGCGGATTGCCGACGAGCGTTGCCTGCATGCCGCGCATCCCGCGCCCCGCCTGCCCGGCCCGTGGTCAGTTGCCGGCGGATTGCGGGGCGCCGAAGCCGCCGGGTTCGAAGAACCGCGGGTCGTTGAACTGGAACAGCCCGGCCGGGAAGCGCAGCCCGGTCTCGATGCGCGACAGCGTCACCCGGGTCTCGCGCCGCTGCGCGTCGAGCACCGCCCATTGCCGGAGCTCGAGCGGTTCGTTGTTGAAGACCAGGGTGAGGTGGCCCTCGCCGGGTTCCGAGGTGCGGTACATGCCGATGCGCAGGAACGGCCCGTCGCGCCGGACGCCGGTGACGGTGACGTCGCCGGACAGGCGGACCTCCCGGCGCAGCAGGATGCCGATCGGCGTGCGGCCGACGGGCACCGTGGTCGGCGCGCGCAACTCACGATCGTACATGAGGAACTGGCCCGCATCCGCGACGAGCAGCATCGGGTCCGGCGGGTCGTACTCGAAGCGCATGCGGCCGGGCCGCCAGATCCAGGCGGTGCCCTCGGCCGAGGCGCCGTTCTGCGCGATCTGCAGGAAACGCGCGCGCAGCGTGGTCAGGGCATTGAGGTAGGCCTCGGCGCGGGCGATGTCGGCGCGGTCGCGCGCGCTCAGCGCCGCGCCGGCCGGCTGCGGCGGCGCCTGTTGCGCGACGGCGGGGGTGGCCAGGAGGAGAGGTGCGAGAAGCAGGGGACGGCGTTTCATCGTTTCTGATGTGGCCCCCCATGGCCTGCCGCGGAAGGCCTTCTCAGCGCGGGGGCCTCTGCATCCCAGGCATGCCCTGCTGCATGCCCTGGGGGACCTGCATGGTCTGGTAGCCCTGCGGACGGCGGAACAGCCCGGCATCCTGCGGCGCGTAGACGACCCGCGTTGCCTCCATCTGCCCGTTGCCCGCGCCGCGTGCCGCCCCGCCGCCCCGCAGCAGGACCCCGTCGGCGGTGATGCACGCCTCCCCCTGGCTCGAGGCCGACTGGTAGCGCCAGATGGTGCAGTCGTGGCCGGCGACCTTGTCGGTCCCGCCGCGGGTGAAGCGCGCGCTTTCGAGCTCGCGCTGCTGTCCGGCGGCCTGTTCCATCGGCACGTCCATGATCATGCGGGTCGGCTCCATCACCATGAAGCCGCGCTGGGCGTTGTAGTCGGCCACCATGTAGCCGATGCCCTGGGGCATGTTCATGCGCATCAGGCGCTGCGCGGCCGACCAGAGCATCGTCAGCTCGGCCGCCTGGCCCTGGCCGGAAACGCGGTAGGTGACGGCGACGTCGCGGGTCGGGAAGATCTGCGGGCGGTCCTGCGCCTGCGCGGCGACGGGCAGCGTGGCGATCAGGGCGGCGGCGATGGCATGGCGCATGACTGGCTTCCTTCCGGCGAGGGGGCGAGTCTGCATCTGGGATCGTGGCAGCACGATGAAAGGCTTCGCGAGCATGCGCCCGCGTTGACGCCCCAACCCGCCCGGCCGAGCATCCGCGCCATGACAACGACTCCGGGCGTGGTGACGGTCGGTGCTGCGGTGTTCGCGATCGGCGCCTCCACGACGCTCCCGATGCCGTTGTACACAGCCTATGCAGCCATGGACGGCGGGGGGGCGAGCGGCCTTGCCGCCGCCTTCATCACCTATGCGGCGACGCTGATCGTCACCGCGCCGCTGCTCGGCGGCCTGTCCGACCGCATCGGGCGCAAGCCCTGCGTGCTGATGGCGATGATCCTCGCCGCGACCTCGACCGTCGCGCTGATCCTCGTGCCCGGACTTGCGGCGCTGGCCCTGGCGCGGCTGTTCCAGGGGCTGGCGATCGGGCTGGTGGCGGGCGGGGCGACCGCCTGGGCGGCCGAACTCGCCGGCGGACCCGAGGCGGGGCGCCATGCCGCCCGCGTCATGGCCTTCGGCACGGCGGGATCCTATGCGCTGGGCGGGCTGGCGACGCTGCTCGCGCTGTGGCTGCACGGCGGGGAGAACCCGCCGCTGACCTACTGGGCGCATCTCGCCGCCATCCTGGTGCTGCTGCCGGTCGTGGCGCGGCTGCCGGACCGCCGCGCACCGGAGCGCGTCGCCTGGCTGCGCCTGCCTGCCTTCCCCCGCGGCACCGTCGCGTCCTCCTTCGGCATGTTCGCCGCCTGGGGCGTGACCGGGGTGACGCTCACCTCGGTGCCGAGCACGCTCGCCGCCGCGGGTTATCCGCGGCTCGGGCCGCTCGCGATCTGCTTCATGATCGCGGTCGGGACGGCCATGCAGCAGGCGATCGGCGCCTGGCCGGCGCGGCGGCTGTCGTTGGCGGGGCTGCCCGTGCTGCTGGCCGGCGCGGCGCTGGTGCTGGCCGGCACGCTGCGGGCGTCGCTGATCCTGCTGCTCGCGGGCGGGGCACTGGTCGGCAGCGCGGCCTATGGCTTCCTCTTCGTCGGCGCGCTGGCCGCGGCTTCCGAGGCTGCCTCCGGCGAGGACAGGGCGCGCGCGGCGGCGGGCGTCTTCCTGGTCGCCCATGCGGGCTTCTGCATCCCGCCGCTGCTGACCGGCCTGGCCGTGGACCGCTTCGGCGCGGCCGCGGCGATGGCCGGCTTCTGGGCCTGGCTTGCGGCGTTCTGCGCGCTGCTCGTGGTCCTGCTGTTGCGGCGGCGCGACTAGCGCGGGCAGCATCGGCCGGATGGAACGCGTCGTCGTCTTCGACATCGAGACCATCCCGGACCTCGCCGCCGGGCGCGCCCTGCTGGGCGAGGATGCCGAGGGCCTGCCCGAATCCGCGCTGCGCGAGCGCCTCGGCGCCCGCTATGCCCGGGACGGGCAGGATCCGGCGACCGTCTTCCTCAAGCCGCCGCTGCATGCCGTCGCGTGCCTGGCGCTGCTGGTCGCGGAGCGCGACGGCCACGAGGAGCCCTGGCGCGTGCGCCGCATGGCCGCGCGTCATACCGGCGACACGCCGGAGGCCGAGATCCTGGCGCTGTTCGAGCGCACCCTTGCCCAGGGGCGGCCCGGGCCGGTCCTCGCCGGATTCAACACCTCCGGCTTCGACCTGCCGGTGCTGCGCTACCGGGCCATGGCCTGCGGGGTCGCCATGCCTTCGCTGAACGGGGCGAACGGGCGGGACTACGGCTACCGCTACGGCCGCGACCACATCGACCTCGCGGACCGGCTCTCGGGTTTCCGCGCCTCGCCGATGCCCTCCCTGGCCGAGGTCTCGGCGCTGATCGGGCTGACCGCCAAGGCGGGCATGCACGGGGCCGAGGTGGAGCCGGCGATGAAGGAGGGGCGCGGGGCGGAGGTTGCGACCTATTGCGAGACCGACGTCGCGGCGACCTTTCTCGTGTTGCTGCGCTACTGGCAGGCGACCGGCGCCCTGCCGGGCGAAGCGGCGCGCCATTCCTTCGCGGCCTTCGCGGCGTTCCTCGAGGAGCAGCGGGCCGAGCCGGACTTCTTCCTGCATGCCGAGGTGGCGGGGCGGTTGGCGCATGGCTGAAGGGCGGGGGGGAGAAGGGAACTTCTCCCCCCCGAGCTCCCCTCAACCTTCTCTGGCCCTTGGGACCGGCCTCCACGGGCGGCGCCAATGAACCAAAGAAGGGAGGGGGATCGGGGGAGGTTCTCCTCCCCCGCCCTTCTACCGGGTGCCAATCCGCGCCCCGCCCGCTATAAGCGCGGCCATCCATGTCCGGCCGCGACCTTGCTAGCCCGGGCGGCCGCCGCGCTGCCTGGCTGAACAGCCTCTTCGCCGACCATGCCCTGCTGCGCCTCGGCTGGCGCAACTGGGGCGTGGTGGAGAGCGGCCGGCTCTACCGTTCCAACCACCCGATGCCCTGGCAGCTCGAACAGGCGGTGCGGCGCTACGGCATCCGCACCGTCATCAACCTGCGCGGCCATCGCGAGGCCTGCGGATCGGACGCGCTCGGGCGGCAGGCGGCGGCGGAACTGGGGCTCGAGCATATCGACGCGCCGCTCGAAAGCCGGGGTGCGCCGCACAGGGACCGCATCCTGCGCCTTGCGGGTCTCTTTGGCCGGATGCAGGAACCGGCGCTGATCCACTGCAAGTCGGGCGCCGACCGCACCGGCCTCGCCGCCGGGGTGTGGCTGCTGCTGCAGGGGCGGCCGGTGGAGGATGCGCTGGACCAGCTCTCGCTGCGCTACGGCCATGTCGCGGCCGCGCGCACCGGCATCCTCGACGCCTTCTTCCGCGCCTATGCAGGCTTCGTGAAGGAGAAGGGGCCGAAGCCCTTCCTCGACTGGGTGCGCGACGACTATTCCGAGGACGCGCTGCGCGCCGAGTTCCGCAGCACGCCCTGGGCCGACCGGCTGGTGGATGGCGTGCTCAGGCGCGAGTGATATCAGGCGGACGAAGATCCGGCCTGCGTCCCGCCCGGCGGATGAGGGGCGCGAAGGCGAAACCTTCGGGCGCCTGGTACGAGCCCGGGGGCGGAACGGCGCGACGGCGGGGAAGCCGGCGCTCACGCGGCATTGCGCGCCAGCCCCGCGATCCGGGGGCGCGTTCATGTGCGGCACGGTGCGGGAGCAGGATAGCGGGGCCCCTCTGCCCGCGAGGGTGCGCGCCCCCTATGCTGCCCGCGACCGAATCAGGGGAAGCGCGAAGGATGCTGCCACTCGAAGGGGTGCGGGTGATCGAGGTCGGCCAGGCGCTGGCCGGGCCGCTCGCCGGCGCCATCATGGCCGACATGGGGGCCGACGTGATCAAGGTGGAGAAGCCCGAGGGCGGCGACGACGCGCGCGCCTGGGGCCCGCCCTTCGCCGAGGACGGCGTCACCTCGCTCTATTTCCATGGGCAGAACCGCAACAAGCGCAGCGTCACGCTGGACCTGAAGGTGGCCGGGGATGTCGAGGCGCTGCACCGGCTCTGCGAGACCGCCGACATCCTGATCCAGAACCTGCGCCCCGGCGTGGTGGAGGAGATCGGCATCGGCCCGCGGGCGATGCTCGCGCGGCACCCGCGGCTGATCTACTGCTCCATCTGGGCCTTCGGCGACCGCGGGCCGATGAAGATGAAGCCGGGCTTCGACCCCCTGCTGCAGGCCTATGGCGGCATGATGAGCGTGACCGGCCGACCCGAGGACCCGCCGACCTTCTGCGGTGCCTCGATCAACGACAAGGCGACGGGGATGTTCACCGTGATCGGCGCGCTCGGCGCGCTGCGGCGGCGCGAGATCACCGGCAGGGGTGGGCTGGTCGACACCTCCCTGTTCGAGACGGCGGTGCATTGGGTCGAGGGACAGGTGAACAATCACCTCGCCACGGGCGATGTGCCGACGCGCCACGGCACCGGCGGCGCGGTGATCGTGCCCTACCAGGTCTTCGACTGCGCCGACCGGCCGTTGTGTCTCGCGGCGGGCAACGACCGGCTCTGGACGCGCTGCGCGGCGGTGCTCGGGCATCCCGAATGGGCGGCGGATGAACGGTTCGCCAAGGGCGCGGCGCGGGTTCGCAACAAGCCCGTGCTGATTCCGCTGATCGCCGGCGTGCTGAAGGCGCGGCCGCGCGACGAATGGATCGCGGCGCTGGAGAAGGCCGGCGTGCCCTGTGCCCCGGTCAACGACATCGGCGAGGTGGTGGCGAGCGAGCAGTTCGCCGCCGTAGGCATCGTGCAGGACCTGCCGGGCGGACCGAGGGTGGTGGGGCTGCCGATCTCCTTCGATGGGGAGCGGCCGGCCTCGGCGCGCGGCGCGCCGCGCCTGGGCGAGCACAACGAGGAAGTGCTGGGACGGGGAACCTAGAGCAGATCCCGATCAGGTGGAATCGCCTGACCGGGCTCCGTTCAGTCGTCCTCTTCGAGCCGCGCGATGTCTTCGTCCGACAGGCCGAAATGGTGGCCGATCTCGTGGATCAGGACGTTGCGCACCAGGCTGAAGAGGTCCTCGCCGGTCTCGATCCATTCAAGCAGGATGGGTTCCCGGAAAAGCAGGATCCGGTCCGGTTCGCGCGGGATGTCGCCGACCGACTTCGCGGTCAGCGGTACGCCCTGGTAGAGGCCGGTCAGTTCCCAGGGGCTTTCGAGGCCCATGTCGCGGATGATCTCGTCGTCGGGCGTATCCTCGACGAGGATGGAGGTGCCGCGGACCAGGTTCCGCAGCGGCTCGGGGATTGCGGCGAGCGCATGCTCGGCCATCTCCACGAGGTCATCGAGGCCGGGCGGGGTCGAAAAGCGCATGGCGCTCCATGCGCGGCGGGCCGGGCCGGCGTCAAGCGAAGGAGGGCGCGATGGTCGGGAAACTGGATGCGGCGGGCCGGGCAGCGCTGGCGCGCGACCTGCCGGGCTGGATGATGGTCGAGGGCCGGGACGCCATCGCCCGGACCTTCCGGTTCAAGGATTTCAGCGAGGCCTGGGGCTTCATGTCCCGCGTCGCCCTGCTGGCCGAGAAGCACGACCACCACCCGGAATGGTTCAACGTGTGGAACCGGGTGGAGATCATCCTGTCCACCCATGACGCCGGCGGGCTGAGCACACGGGACGTGGCGCTGGCCAAGGCGATCGACGGGCTGGCCGCCTAGAGCAGATTCCGATCAGGTGGAATCGCCTGACAGGGTGAAGATGCTCGCAAAAACAACGGTCTAGAGCTCTTTTCGATCAGACGGCACCGGCCCGCAC
>JAFADX010000119.1 GCA_023424475.1 Pseudomonadota bacterium | reverse complement strand
GGCAGCGCCCCTGCGCGGCATGGGCGGCGACGCTGCGCAGGACGCCGGCGAGCCCGTAGGCGGCGCCGAGGGCACGCAGCATCCCGGCTTCCTCCGCGCCTGCCCCGAGGGCGCGCCCGGCCACCGCCGACCATCCGCCCGCCGAGCCGCGCAGCCAGGTGACGAAGGCTTCTTCCGTCGCGGGTCCGTCCTCCTCCGCCTCCGCCTCGCGCGCGTCGACGAGGCCGATCAGCGCATCGGGATCGAGGGCGCCGGAGGCGATCGCGGCGTGCAGCGGCGCAGCCACCTCATGCCGGCGCGCCGGCCGGCCGTCGCGCGCCTCCTCGATCGCATCGCGCCACCATTGCAGCCGGATCATCGCCGCGAGCGGATTGCTCGCCGCTTCGCGCGCCCGCGCGAGTTCGTGATTCAGCGCGATCAGCGCGAACAGCGCCTCGCGCGGCTCCGCCGGCGCGAAGAGCACGCAGAGAAAGCGATCCGGGTCATGTGCGCGCGCGAAGGCGCCAATGGCTGAGAGGCTCACGTCGCCTCTATGGGGGGCCGCGCGGCCGGACGGAAGCCCGCTTGCGGTTGACGCGCGATAAGTCGCCGCCTACCTCGGCCGAGAGGCGCGGCCCGCGCTTCGTCCGACCGATCGGGAGAGACCCCATGGCCTTCAGCCTGCCCCCGCTGCCCTATGCCACCGGCGCCCTCGCCGCCGACGGCATGTGCCAGGAGACGCTCGAGCTCCATCACGGCAAGCACCATAACGCCTACGTGACCGCGCTGAACGGCCTGATCGAGAGCAAGGGCCTCGCGGGCAAGTCGCTCGAGGCCATCGTCGCCGAGGCCGGCAAGGCCGGCGCCGACGGCCTGCCCGTGCTGAACCAGGCCGGCCAGCACTACAACCACTGCCTGTTCTGGAACGTGATGACGCCGGGCGGCAGCCATGGCGAAAGCGTTCCGGCCGCGCTCGCCAAGAAGATCGACAGCGACCTCGGCGGCCTCGCGAAGTTCAAGGAGGACTTCAAGGCCGCCGGCGCGACGCAGTTCGGCTCCGGCTGGGCCTGGCTGGTCATCGGCGGCGACGGCAAGCTCAAGGTCACCAAGACGCCGAACGGCGCCAACCCGCTCTCCACCGGCGAAGGCAAGCCGATCCTCGGCGTCGACGTGTGGGAGCACGCCTACTACCTCGACTTCCGCAACGTCCGCCCGAACTACCTCGCCAACTTCCTCGACAAGCTGGTGAACTGGGACGTGGTGGCGGATCTGCTGGGCAAGGGCGGCTTCGCCTCGGGCCAGTCGGCCTGATCCTGCCCGGCCGCACGACCGGAACCGGCGCCGCGGGAGGACCGCGGCGCCGTTTTCATGGGCAGCCCCCCCGGCAGGGCGGGGATGCGAGGGGTTCAGAGCCCGCTCGAAAGCGCCGGCGGCGGCCCGCGCGCCCCATCCGGCCGCGCAGCGACGGCGTGCTGAATGCATGGGGGTGCGGGCCGGCGCCGTTCACCGGAATGCGCCACATGGCGCACTTCCGAACGGCACTCAGGCGCCCTTCGAGACCGCGGCCCCGCTGTCGTTGGCGGCCTGCGGGCGGATCACGCTGCTGATCGTGCCGCGCACGATCATGACGCGGACATTCGGCGCGATCTCGGCCTCGATCTCGTCGGAGCCTTCCTTGACCTTGGTGACGGTCGCGACGATGCCGCCCGCCGTCACCACGCGGTCGTTGCGCTTGAGCTGGCCGAGCATCTCGCGATGCTCCTTCATCTTCTTCTGCTGCGGGCGGATCAGCAGGAAGTAGAAGACGACGAAGATCAGGACCAGCGGCAGCAGTTGCATGACGATGCCCGCACCGCCGCCGGCAGCGGCGCCCTGGGCGTGAGCGGTCGAGATCCCGAAGGGGGTCCACATGGCTTTGTTTCCGTTTCCCGGCGCGTGATTGAAAGAGCGCGGCAACCTAGCCAGCCGCCCCCGCGCGTCAAGCAGAACCGGGCGCCCCTTCCCGGCCGGCCGCGCAGGGCCTATTCCGCCGGGGTGATGACCGACCACGACCTCCTGCCCGCCCTCACCCGCATCGCCGAGGCGCTCGAGCGCCTGGCCCCGCCGCCCGCAGCCGCGCCGAGCCTCGCCGGCGCCGATGCCTTCGTCTGGCACCCCGGGCTCCATGCGCGCCTCGCGCCGGTCCCGAGGGTCGCCGCCGTGCCGATCGGCCTGCTGCGCGGCGTGGAGCGCCAGAAGGCGATCCTGCTCGAGAACACCATGCGCTTCGCGCGCGGCTACAGCGCCAACAACGCCATGCTGTGGGGCGCCCGCGGCACCGGCAAGTCCTCCCTCGTGAAAGCCGCGCACACCGCCGCGAATACCGACATCCCGGGAAGCCTCGCGCTGATCGAGATCCACCGCGAGGACATCGGCACGCTGCCCGACCTCCTGAACCTGCTGCGCGCCCAGCCGCGCCGCTGCCTGGTGTTCTGCGACGACCTCTCCTTCGAGAAGGAGGACGCCGACTACAAGGCGCTGAAGTCGGTGCTCGACGGCGGCATCGAGGGACGGCCGGAGAACGTGCTCTTCTACGCCACTTCGAACCGGCGGCACCTGATGTCGCGCGACATGATCGAGAACGAGCGCAGCACCGCCATCAACCCGGCCGAGGCGGTGGAGGAGAAGGTGTCCCTCTCCGACCGCTTCGGCCTCTGGATCGGCTTCCACAACGCCGACCAGGACACCTTCTTCGCCATGATCGAAGGCTACGCGGCCCATTTCGGCCTGCCCGTGGCGCCGGAGGACCTGCGCGCCCAGGCGGTGGAATGGTCGGTCACCCGCGGCGGCCGCTCCGGGCGCGTCGCCTGGCAGTTCATCCTCGACCTGGCCGGCCGCCTCGGCGTGAGGATCCCCGCCTGAGGCGCCTCGCCGCGCTGCCCCGCCTGGCGGGCTTCCTGGCCTGCCATCCGCTGGTGTGGCGCGACCCGCTGGGGGCGGCGCGGCGGGTCCTCCGCTGGCAGGCCCTGGCACGCCGGGGGGGCACGCTCGAAGCGCCCTGGGTGGAAGGCCCTGCCGGCGTGGTGCGCCTGCGGCTGCGCCGCGGCCTCTCGTCGGCGACGGCCTGCTGGTATGCGGGCCTGACCGACCCGGCGGAGATGGGCTTCCTGCTGCACGCCCTGCGGCCCGGCGACCGCATGGCGGATGTCGGCGCCAATGTCGGCGTCTATGCCGTGCTGGCCGCAGGGGTGGCGGGCGCGACGGTGCTCGCCCTCGAACCGGCGGGCGAGACCCTGCCCGACCTGCGGGCGATGCTGGCGCTGAACGGGCTCGGCGGGCGCGTCGAGATCCGTGCCGTCGCCGCGGGGGCGGCGCCCGGCACGACCCGCTTCTCGACCGGGCGCGGCACCACCAATCGTGCGGCGGCGGACGGTGCGGCGGAAGTGCCGGTCGCGACGCTCGACGTCATGACCGGCGGCGCGGCGCCGCTGCTGCTCAAGGTCGATGTCGAGGGCGGCGAGCCCGAGGTGCTCGCCGGCACGACCGGATTGCTGGCGGGCAATACCCTGAAGGCCGCCATCCTGGAGACCGCCGGCACCACCGACGCGGCCATCGAGGCACGGATGCGCGCCGCCGGTTTCGCCCCCTTCGCCTACGATCCGTTCCGCCGGAGGCTCACCTCCCGCGACGCGCCGGCGCGGCCCAACACGCTCTACCTGCGCGACCTCGGCTTCTGGCGGGCGCGGATCGAGAGCGCGCCGATTGTCCGGGTCTTCGGCCGGCCTCTCTGAGTCAGCGGCCGATCGTCTGCAGGCCGCCCATCCAGGGCTGGAGCACCTCCGGCACGCGGATGGCGCCATCCTCCCGCTGGTAGGTTTCCATCACCGCGATCAGCGCGCGGCCGACGGCAACGCCGGAGCCGTTCAGGGTATGCAGGAAGAGGTTCCCCTTCCCTTCCTTCGGCCTGTAGCGCCCGTTCATCCGCCGCGCCTGGAAGTCGCGGGTGTTGGAGCAGGAGGAGATCTCCCGCCAGGCCTGCTGCCCCGGCAGCCAGACCTCGAGGTCGTAGGTCCGCGCCGCGCCGAAGCCGGTGTCCCCGGCGCAGAGGAAGACCCGCCGCCAGGTGAGGCCGAGGTCGGTCAGCACCCGTTCGGCGCAGCGCGTCATGCGCTCGTGTTCCTCGGCGGACTGCTCCTGGGTGGTGATGGAGACCATCTCCACCTTCCAGAACTGGTGCTGGCGCAGCATGCCGCGGGTGTCGCGCCCGGCGCTGCCGGCCTCGGACCGGAAGCAGGGCGTCAGCGCCGCCAAGCGGATCGGCAAGGCGGCCTCGGGGATGATCTCCTCCATCGCGAAGCCGGTCAGCGGCACCTCGGCGGTCGGGATCAGCCAGCGCCCGTCCGTCGTGCGGAACAGATCGTCGGCGAATTTCGGCAGCTTGTCGGTGCCATAGGCGACCGCATCGTTGACCAGCAGCGGCACCGAGGCCTCGGTGTAGCCGTGCTGCTCGGTATGCAGGGCGAGCATCCACTGGCCGAGCGCGCGCTCGAGCCGCGCCAGGGCGCCCTTCAGCACCGTGAAGCGCGCGCCGGCGAGCTTGGCCGCAGTGGCGAAGTCCATCAGGCCCAGCGCCTCGCCGAGCTCGAAATGCTGCTTCGGGGCAAAGGCGAAGGAAGGCACCTCGCCATGCTGGCGCAGCACGACATTGGCGGTCTCGTCGCGCCCCTCGGGCACCTCGGGGTCGAGGATGTTGGGCAGCACCTCGAGCAGCGCCGTCTGCTCGCGCTCCGCCTCGGCGGCGACAGCCTCGAGCGCGGCCATCTCGTCGCGCAGGGCGACGGCCTCGGCCTCCAGGGCGCTGGTGTCCGCGCCCTGGCGCTTGGCCATGCCGATCTCCCTGGCGATGGCGTTGCGGCGGGATTGCCTGTCCTGCAGCGCGGTCTGCGCGGCCCGGCGGGCCTCGTCGCGGGCGAGGACGGCGGCCGAGGCCGGCTCCAGCCCCCGCCGCGCCAGCGCCGCGTCGAAGGCGGCCGGGTCGGCGCGCACGGCCCTGATGTCATGCATCGCCCGGTATCCCTCAGGTATCGTCGCGTTTCGGCGTCACCCAGCGCGCCGCCAGGATCGACAGCTCGTAGAGCGCGATCATCGGCACGGCGAGGCCGATCTGGCTGATGATGTCGGGCGGCGTGATGACCGCCGCGACCACGAACATGATCACCACGGCGTAGCGGCGGCCCCGCTTCAGGGTCTCGACGTTCAGGATCCCGACCTTCACCAGCAGCGTCAGCAGCACCGGCAGCTGGAAGGCGATGCCGAAGGCGAGGATCATGTGCATGACGAGCGAGAGATACTCGCCGACCTTCGCTTCGAGCTGCACGGGAATGCCGCCCGAACCCGGCGGCGTCTCGAAGGAGATGAAGAATTTCCAGGCCAGCGGGAAGATGAAGTAGTAGGCGAGCGCCGCGCCCATCACGAACAGGAAGGGCGAGGCCACCAGGAAGGGCAGGATCGCCCGCTTCTCGCTGCGGTAGAGCCCCGGCGCCACGAACAGCCAGAGCTGCGTCGCCCAGATCGGGAAGGAAAAGAAGGCCGCGCCGAAGAAGGCCACCTTCAGGTAGGTGAAGAAGGCCTCGTAGAGCGCGGTGAAGATCATCCGCCGCGGCTCGCCCGACTGCTTCGCGAGGATGTCGGCCAGCGGCTGCGCCAGGAAGGCGTAGATCTGGCGCGAGAAATAGTAGCAGACGGCAAAGGCGACGATGAACGCCACGACCGACCACAGGAGCCGCTGGCGCAGCTCCTTCAGGTGGTCGAGCAGCGGCATCGGCTTGTCGTCGATGTAGTCTTCTTCGGTGTTCGAAGCCACGAAGCCGTCCCCTCAGACGCTCGGGGTGGTGGGGGTCGGCGCAGGGGCCGGGGTGGTTGCCGGTACCGGCTCCGATGGGGCCGCGTTCACCGTCGGGGCGGCGCCGCCCTCGGCAGGCGGCACGAAGGCCGGCGCCGGAGAAGCCTCGACCGCCGGCGGCTCGGGCGGCGGCGGCGTGTGCCAGCGGGCCACGTCGGGGGGCACGAAGGCGGGAGCGTTCTCGGGAACCGGGGGCGGCTCGTAGGGCGCCGGCGCATAGGCGTCGCCGCCGGCCATCGGATCCTCGAAAGCCTTGCGGACGGTTCCGTCGGAATCGACCGCCTTCTCGATCTCGCCCTTGATGTCGAACTTGCGCATGTCGCTGATGGTGTTGCGCACCTCGGCGATCTGGCTGCGGACGTCGTCAAGCTTCGCCTCGCGGACGAGCTCGTCCGCCTGCTGCTGGAACTCGGCAACCTTGCGCCGCAGGGACTGGATGCCCTTGGCCATGCCCTTGATCGCCTCAGGCAGGTCCTTGGGACCGATGACGACGAGCGCCACCACGGCAATCAGCGCGATCTCGGACCAGGCCAAGTCAAACACGTGTATCCCTTTCGTCCCCGGCGTGCTCCCGCGCGAGGGCTGTCCCGTTAGCAGGAAGCCGCCACGGCGCCAATGCGGCGCCCTCTATCTAGGAAGCCTCGGGCGGAAAGACGAAGGCCCGTTCCGGATCCAGCGCGACGTTCACGCGCTCGCCACGTGCGAGGCGTCGCCCCGGCGGCAGCCGCGCGTGAAGATGAAGCAATCCGCCAGCCCCGTCCGGGATCGCCAGATGAACGAGGGTCGTCGCGCCGAGCAGCCGGCAGGCCTCGACTTCCGCCTCGGCGCCGCCTTCGCCGCCCAGGCGCAGGCCCTCGGGCCGCACCAGCACCTCGGCCGGCGTCCCGTCGGCCATGGCGGCCGGCAGGCTGCCGATGGCCGTTTCCGCCTGGCCGGCCCGGATGCGTCCCGGCAGGCGGTTCACCTCGCCGAGGAAGGTCGCGACGTAGCGGTCCACGGGGCCGAAATAGAGCGCCTCGGGCGGGCCGATCTGCAGGACCCGCCCTTCCCTCATCAAGGCGATGCGGTCGCCCATGAACATCGCCTCCTCCGAATCGTGGGTCACGAGCAGGGTGGCGATGCCCGAGGTCTGCAGGACATGAAGCGTGTCGTCGCGCACCTGCTCCCGCAGGCGGGCATCGAGGCTCGCGAAGGCCTCGTCCAGCAGCAGCACGGCCGGGCGGGGGGCGAGCGCGCGGGCCAGCGCGACGCGCTGCTGCTGGCCGCCCGAGAGCATGTGGGGATAGGCGCCCTGGTACGCCTCGAGCCCCACGCGCGCGAGGGCGTCCATCACCCGCCAGCCACGTTCCCCTCGCGGGGCGAAGCGCAGGCCGAAGGCGACGTTCTCGGCGACCGTCAGATGGGGGAACAGCGCGTAGTCCTGGAAGACGAAACCGACGCCGCGCCGTTCCGGCGGCACTTCCCGCCCGGGCTCGGCGATGACCTGGCCGCCGAGTTCGATCTGCCCCGCCTGCAGCGGCTCAAGGCCCGAGGCGAGGCGCAGCAGCGTCGTCTTGCCGCAGCCCGAGGCGCCGAGCAGGCAGACGATCTCCCCGGGCGCCACGGTCAGGTCGACGCCGCGCAGCACCTCCTGCTCGTCATAGGCATGGCGGACTCCATGAAAGACCAGCGGCATGGCCTAGGCTCCCGGCCGTCCGGCCACGGCCGGGCCCGGCAGCGCGGAGCGGCCCTTCCCGCCGGCCGCGCCGACGCGGAAGGGAGGCGGCTTCGTGTTCGCGATCATGGGGCGTCGGGCTTGGCCGGCGC
>JAFADX010000108.1 GCA_023424475.1 Pseudomonadota bacterium | reverse complement strand
CGACCTGCCGCCGCCCCACGCGGCCCGGGTTCCCGCCGCGCTCGGTGCCGCCATCGGCCTCGGCGGCGCCCCCGCCGAAGGCTGACCCGATATCGGAGCCGGTGTCTCGCACCCGGCCGCCCCGCCGGAGCTCCCCATCGCAGCACGCTGCGATCGATGCCCGGACGCCGCGCCTCAGGCGGAGAGGAACTTCTCCGCCGCGCTGCCGAGGACCTCGCAGCAGAGCGCCAGGTCCTCCTCCTTCGTGTCCTCGGCCCAATGGTGGCTGATGCCGCCGATCGAGGGCGTGAACAGCATCGCCGCCGGCATGCGCTTGGCGATGTACTGCGCGTCGTGACCGGCGCCGGAGGGCATGCGCGTCCAGGCGCCGGGGGCCAGTTCCTCCGCCGCCGCCGCGAGGGCGGCCATCATCGCCGGATCGCAGATCGCGGGCGTCGCGCGCGACTTCTGCTCCAGCGTCGCGGGGCATTTCTCGCGCCGGTTGCTCTCCTGCACCAGGCGGCGGAGCGTCGCCTCCAGACGCTCGAGCACCTCCATCGAGACGTCGCGGAACTGGAACAGCACCTCGGCCGAACCGGGGATGATCGAGGGCGCGCCTGGCTCCAGCACGATCCGCCCCGTGGTCCAGGTCGAACGCTCGGCACAGACGCGCGGGAATTCCCGGTCGATGGCGGCGAGCAGGCGCACCGCCGAAAGGCCCGCGTCCCTGCGCTCGGCCATGGTGGTGCCGCCGGCATGGTCCTGCTGGCCCTCGAAGCGGATCAGCCACTGCCAGATCGCGACGATGCCGGTGACGACGCCGACGCGCAGCCCCCGGGATTCGAGTTGCGTCCCCTGCTCGATGTGCATCTCGAAGAAGCCCTTGTGGCGACCGGGCTCGAGCTGCATCCGCGGCTTGCCGGCAAGGCCCGCGGCGGCAAGGGCCTCCCGCAGCGGCTGGCCGTCGTTGCGGCTGCGGGAGCGGTCGATCTCCTCCTCGGAGAGTTCGCCGATGATCGAGCGGCTGCCGAGGAAGCCGCCTTCGAAATGGCCTTCCTCGTCGGCGAAGGCACAGACATCGACCGGCAGGCCCGCGCGCGCGAGCGCGACGCCCGAGACGACGCCGAGCGCGCCGTCCAGCCATCCGGCGTAGTTCTGGCTTTCGATATGGCTGCCCACCAGCAGGTGCGGCCCCGGGCCCCGGTGGCGGCCATAAACGTTGCCGATGCCGTCGATGGACGCCTCGAGCCCGCATTCGGCGAGCTTCTCCGTCAGCCAGCGCCGGCTCTCCATGTCCTGCGGCGAATAGGTCGGGCGATGCACGCCGGTCCTGTAGGCCCCGATGCGGCGGAGGTCGTTGAGGTCCTTGAGGAAGCGTCCGGTATCGATCCGCGGCATGAAGGGAGTCCTTTCGGCTTTCACCCATGCTGCGGCGCGCCATGCGCGACGGCAAGCCACGGCATTAACCGGATTGAAACTCCGACCGGGCTTTCGTAGGGGCGCCGCAATGGGCGGCTGTCCTGTCGGAGAGGCCGAAAATGACCGACCTGACCTATCCCCGTCGTGAGCCTGAATGCGTCGCCTCCGTCGCGCTGCTGGAGTCGAGCCAGGGTGCCGAGTTGCACCTGCGCAGCCCGTCCGGCGCGCTGCTGCGCGTGCCGCTCGGCGATCGTGGCCATCTCAGCGGCCTCGCGGCGCTGGCGGTGATGGCGGGCACCCTCGGCGGCATCGCCGCCAAGGGCGCGTGATCAGCGGCTTTCCAGCGTCAGGCCGCCATCGACCACGACGGTCTGGCCGGTGACCATCGCGGCGCCGGCGAGCAGGAAGACCATCACCTCCGCAAGATCCGCCGGCTGGGCGCGACGCTTCAGCAAGGCCTTCTCCGCGCTGGCCTGCCGGCGTTCCTCGGTCCATTCCACCATCCAGGTGGAATCCACCGCGCCGGGGGCAATGGCATTCACCCGCACCTCCGGCGCAAGCGAGCGCGCGAGGTTCTTGGTCAGGCTGATGACGCCCGCCTTGGTGGCGCCATAGGCCATCGACGATCCAGGGCTGTCGAGGCCGGCGATCGAGGCGACGCTGACCACGGCCCCGCCGGCCGCCCTGAGCGCCGGTGCCGCAGCCTTGGTGCAGCGGAACACGCCAAGCAGGTTCACCTGCAGCACCGTCTCCCACAGATCCTCGGTCAGCCGGTCGAGCTCCCGCGGGCGGATGATGCTGCGCGTGCCGGGCGTGCCGGCGTTGTTCACCAGATAGTCGAGACGCCCGAGATCGGCGACCGCCTGGTTCACCATGCGCACGCAATCCTCGGCGTCGCCGACATTGCCGGGCGCCGGGATCGCATCGCGGCCGTTCGCGCGCAGCTTCGCCACCACTTCCGGCCCGCGCGGATCGTCGGCCAGGTGGTTGATGGCGACCCTCGCGCCGGATTCCAGCAGCATCACCGCGGTCGCGAGGCCGATGCCGGAGGCGCCGCCGGTGACGAGCGCCGTCCTGCCCTTGAGGTCGTAGCGGATCATGCGTCGCGCTCCAGTCCTGCCATGGTGCCGATCTCGCGGAGCGCCTTGCGCAGCGCCAGCAGGCGGCGGTCGCGCTCCTCGAACAATGTCGCGGGGTCCTTGCCGCCCCAGTCGTAGAAGCCGGCGCCGGACATCACGCCCGTCTTGCCGGCGGCGACCAGCCTGTCGAGGCTCTCGCTGTTCCCGCGCAGCTCGGGCGGCGTGTACATCCTGTTGCGCAGGGCATGCTGCATCATCGGCAGGCCGGTGAAGTCGGCCTTGGCGAGCACGCCGAGGATCGGCAGGCGCAGCGCGATGCCGTGGATGATGGCGGCGTCGATCTCCTCGGCCGTGGCCACCCCGTCGTCGAGCAGCTGCTGCACCTCGAGCCCGATCGCCGATTGCAGGCGGTTGGCGATGTAGCCCGGGACGAACTTCCGCATGACGATGGGCTGCTTGCCCATCGCCGCGCACATCGCGCGCACGGTCTCGATGCAGGCGGGGTCGGTCTCCGGCCCGCCGACGATATCCACCAGGTCCACGAGGTAGGGCGGCGTGTACCAGTGCGCGATCAGCGTGCGCCGCTGCCGCGCCGCCGGCATCAGCGGGAAGATGTCGAGGTAGGAGGTGTTGGAGGCGATGATCGCCTCCTCCGGCGCCACCGCGTCCAGTTGGGCATAGAGCGTGCGCTTGGCGTCCGGATTCTCGACGATCGCCTCCACGATCAGCTCCGCGCCCTCGACGCAGTCTGCGAGGCTCTCATGCCGCGTCACCGCCTGGGCGAGATGGGCGGAGGTCCAGCCTGCCGGCGCCTCCCCGGCTGCGGCGAGGGTGGCGAGGGCCTTCTCCATCAGCCCCTGCGCCTTGGCGAGCGTCTCCTTGCTGTTGTCCGTCAGGCGGACCGAATGGCCGCCGAGGGCGAAGACCAGCGCGAGGGCATGGCCCATCGTGCCGGCTCCGAGGACTGCGACGCGGGACATGGTCAGGCTCCTTCAGGGGCCCAGGGCGCGGGGGCGCGGGCCTCGATGTCGGTGGCGACGTCCACCACCATGGTGTGGCCGGCGGCCATGGCGCGCCGCAGCGCGGGGGCGATGTCCTCCGGCCGCTCGACGCGGATGCCGTCGAGGCCGAAGGACCGCGCGACCTCCGTGAAGTCGGTCGGGCCAAAGCGCAGCAGCTCGGCCGCCGCCTCCGGCCGGTTGCCGACCTGTCGCACGAGGTTCGGCCAGCCCTGGCCGAAGCCGGAATTGTTGTTCACCACCAGCGTGACGGCGATGCCGCGCCGCCGCGCCGTTTCGAGTTCCGCGAGGTGGTAGTAGAGCGCGCCGTCGCCGGACCAGCAGACCACCTTGCGCTGCGGCGCCGCGCATTTGGCGCCGAGCGCGGCGGGGAAGGACCAGCCGAGCGATCCTGCGGCACGCAGGTAGGTCTGCGTCGGCTCCAGATCGACCAGCGTGCCGGTCCAGATGCCGGAGTAGCCGGTATCCGCCACCAGGATGCCGTCCGGCGGCAGTGCCGCCGTGATCTCGGCGGCGAGCCGCGCGGGGTCGATCGGCGACGCTGCGCTGGCAAGGCGCGGCGCGACCTCCGCCCGCCATTCCGCCATGCGTGCCTGCGCCGCCGCAAGATAGGCGCCGTCGCGCGACGGCCTGCCCAAAGCCGCCGCCAGCGCCCGCAGCCCCGCGCGCGGATCGGCCTGCACGGCGGCGACCGCCGGATAGGAACGGTCGAATTCCAGCGGGTCGGCGTCGATCTGCACCACCGCCGCGCCGGCCTTCGGCGTGCGCCAGTAGTTGGTCAGCATGTCGCCGGTGTCGGCGCCGACCATCAGGATCAGGTCGGCCTCCTGCAGGATGCGGTTGGCCGGCGGCGCGGCATAGGCGCCGGCAACGCCGATATGCAGCGGATGGCGCGCGGAGACGATGCCGCGCGCGCCGAGCGACGTCGCGACGGGGGCGGCCAGCGCCTCCGCCACCGCGATCAGTTCCGGCCCGCAGCCCGACAGCGCCGCGCCGTCGCCTGCAACGACAGCGACGCGCGGTGCCGCGAGCAGCGCCCTCGCCGCCGCGGCGGTCGCCGCGGGATCCGGCTCCGGCCGATGCAGCGGCATGCGGAAGGCCGAAAGGTCCAGCGGCGGCGCGGCCACGCTGCCGCCCTCCACCACCTCGGCCTGAAGGCCGAAAAGGTCGAGATGCACCGGCCGCGGCGGCGTCGCGGTGGAGGCCGCGAAGGCCTGGCGCAGCGCACGCGGCAGGTCCGCGGCCCCGTCGACGTCGGCGCGGTACTTCGTCACCGGGGCGAAGAGCGGCGCGTGATCGACCTCCTGATACGCATTGCGATGCTGGTGCGCCGGCACCTTGCGCCCGGTCAGCGCCACGATCGGCGTGCGCGCCAGCCAGGCATCCTGCAGTCCCGCCGCAAGGTTCGCCGCGCCGACGGACTGCACGGCCACCACGCCGGGCCGTCCCGCGACGCGCGCGTAGCCATCGGCCATGTAGGCCGCCGCCTTCTCGGTATGCGCCAGGACCGGGGCCACGCCGGCCTCGGACAGCGCCAGCAGCGTTCGGCGCAGCACCGCATCCACGAAGAAGACATGCGTCTGGCCCGAGGCCGCGAGGCTCGCCGCCAGCCAGGCGCCGCCCGTCATCGTTCCGCTCATGCGCCTATCGCTTCCTCCGACATTGCGGATAGCCTGCCGCCAGAGACCTGCGCCGGCAAGCAGGCGGGAGGAAACGCATGAGAAGGATGCTGGCCGCGCTCGTCGCGGCGCTGATGGTGCCTGCCCTGCCCGCGGCGGCGCAGATCCAGATGATCGTGAACTTCGCGGCGGGCGGCCCCACCGACATCGTCGCGCGGCTGATGCAGAACGAGATGTCGGCGGCACTCGGCCAGCCGGTCGTGGTGCGCAACGTCGCCGGCGCGGGCGGCACCATCGGCACGGCGGAAGCGTCGCGCGCACGCCCGGACGGGCAGACCATCCTCTTCTCGCCCGTCGGGCCGATGGCGATCCAGCCGCATTTCCGGCGCGGGCTGACCTACGGCCTCGACAACTTCGCGCCCATCTGCCAGGTCGCGGCCAGTCCCGTGGTGATGATGACGACGAAGACCTCGGGGTTCAGGACCGTCGCCGACGTCGTGAACCGCGCGCAGCGGGAAGGGCTGAACTTCCCCTTCGCCTCGACCGGCGCCGGCAGCATCCCGCACATCTCGATGGTGGGCTTCATGCGGCTCGCGCACATGGAGATGAACCACATCCCCTACCGGGGTTCGGGCGAGGTCATGCTCGCCTTCCAGCAGGGCCAGGTGCAGCTCTTCACCGACCAGACGCTGCTGATCCGGCAGTACGACCTGCACCCGATCGCCTTCCTGACCGAGCAGCGCAACCCGGACTTCCCCGAGGTGCCGACGATGCGCGAACAGGGCTTCGACCTCGTCTACACGATCTGGTCCGGCCTCTATGCGCCGGCGGGGACGCCGGAACCGATGCTGGCGCGCTTCGAGGAAGCCTGTGCGCGCACGATGCGCAACCCGGAGGTGGTCGCCGGCATGCAGCGCGTCGCGCAGCCGATCCTCTATCGCAACCGCGCGGATTTCGGCGCCTTCTCGCGCAACGAGAGCGAGAAGTTCCGCACCCTGATCGACGCCGCCGGCCTGCGCGCGGCCGAGTAGCGCGCCGGGCACCGGGCGGCTTTCCGCCCGGCCCGCCCTGAGGCATCCTGCGCCGGGCCCGACCTGGAGACCGGCGCATGGCGCTCCGTTGCGACCTGATCATCCGCGACGCGACGATCGTCGATGGCTCGGGCCGCCCCGGCTTCCGCGGCGACGTGGCGGTGGACGGGGAACGCATCGCCGCCGTGGGCGACCTCGGCGCGGCGAGCGGCACGCGGGAGGTGACGGCCCGGGGCCGTGTCCTCGCCCCCGGATTCATCGACGCGCACACGCATGACGACCAGATCGTGCTGCAGGGCGCCGGGTGCATGTGCTGCAAGCTGTCCCAGGGCGTCACCAGCGTGGTCGTCGGGAATTGCGGCATCAGCCTTTCACCGGTGCGCATGGCCGAACGCCCGCCGGCGCCGCTCGACCAGGTCTGCGCGCCGGAATGGTGGCGCTTCGGCTCCTTCGGCGAATATGCCGATCACCTGCGGCGCGAACCGCCGGCGGTGAACGCGCTCGCGCTGATCGGCCACATGTCGCTGCGCATCGGCGCCATGGGCCGCGACACCCGGCGCGCCGCCACCGACGGCGAGGCGGAGCGGATGCGCGCCTGGCTCGCCGAGAGCCTGGCCGAAGGTGCGGCAGGCTTCTCGACCGGCCTGTTCTACCCGCCCTCGAAGCACGCGCCGGCCGAGGAGGTGATCGCCGTCGCCGAGGCGCTGCGCGCCCATCGCGGTCTCTACGTCACGCACATGCGCGACGAGGCGGACGGCGTCCTCGACAGCATCGAGGAGACGCTGCGGATCGGCGAGAGCGCCGGCGCCCCGGTGGTCATCAGCCACCACAAATGCGCCCAGCCGGAGAACCACGGCCGTTCCCGCGAGACGCTGCCGCGGATCGAGATGGGCGCGGCGCGCCATCCGGTTGCCTTCGACGTCTATCCCTATACGGCGTCCTCGACCTCCCTCGCCGCCCGCGACCCGCGGCCGGACGTGCCCGTGCAGGTCACGAATTCCCTGCCGCATCCCGGGATGGCCGGTCGCATGCTGGCCGACATCGCGGCCGATTGGGGCGTGAGCCTCATCGAGGCCCGCGACCGCCTGCTGCCCGCGACCGGCGCCTTCCACAACATGTCCGAGGACGACGTGCGCCGCATCATGGCGCACCCGCTCTCCATGATCGGCAGCGACGGCGGGCCGCTGGCGAAGAAGCCGCATCCGCGGCTCTGGGGCACCTTCCCGCGCGTGCTCGGGCACTATGTGCGCGACCTCGCGCTGATGGACCTCGAGACCGCGATCCATAAGATGACCGGGCGCACCGCCATGGTGTTCGGCATCGCCGGGCGCGGCACGATCAGCCCCGGCGCCTTCGCCGACCTGGTGCTGCTGGACGCGGCGACGGTGAAGGATCGCGCCACCTGGGAGGAGCCGGCCCAGCCGGCGGACGGCATCCTCGAAACCTGGGTGAATGGACAATCCGCCTATGTGCACGGCCAGGGCGTGACCGGCGCCCGCGCGGGGCGGCTGCTTCGGCGTGCCGCCTGACGCAGAGGGGGCGGCGCCCTCCCTGCCGCCCGCATCGCCGCTTCAGGCGTCCGGCAGGGGATCGGTGCCGCGGATCTCCAGGGCCTCGAGCACGCGGGAGACGCAGTTGTAGCCGGCGATGGTCGCCGTCAGTTCCACCAGTTGACGCGGCGGAAAAAGGCCGCGCACCGCGGTGGCGACATCCTCGGGCACATGCACCTGCCGGGTCATGGCGTCGCAATAGGCCAGCGCGGCGCGTTCCGTCGCATCGAACACCGCGCTGTCCCGCCAGGCCGGAAGGGCGTCGAGCTGCGCCTGGCTCATGCCCTCGGCCAGCGCGATCGGCGCATGGGCCTCCCATTCGTAGGAGGCACCGTTGATCGCGGCGATGCGGCAGATCACCATCTCGCGCAGCCGCGCCGGCAGCGAGGACTTCCAGCGCACCGCGTCGAACATCGCGATCCACCCTTCGGCGATCGGCGGCGCGTGCAGCAACATGCGATGCAGATGGCCGATCTGCCTGCGGGAGGCGCGGATCGCTACCGCTGCCTCCCGGTGTTCGGGCAGCGCGGGATCGGCATAGGGAATGCGGGCCATGGTTTCCTCCGTCGCGCCGAGTGTGGCGCGGCGGTTGGACCCCGTGAAGTCAGGCCGGGCGGCGCCGCAGCAGGTAGCGCTGGCGTCCATCCATCACCAGCGCGCCCCCCTGGTTGTGCACCGTGCTGCGCAGGCCGACGACGCCGGTGCTGCGCTGGGGTGTGAGTTCGTCCACCTCGAGCGCCGGATAGAGCGTGTCGCCGACGAAGACCGGATGCAGGAAGCGGCTCGACTGGTCGAGGAAGCCTTTGAGGCTCTCCTCGACCATGTGCGGGAACATCCCCGCCCCGGCCGCGGTCTGGATCACCACCTGGAAACCGTGCGCGAGCATGTGCGGCATGCCGCGCGCCCGACAGTATTCGACGTCGTAGTGGACCGGGTGGTTGTCGCCCGAGGCCGCCTGGAAGGCGAGGAAGATCGCGTCCGTCATGGTGCGGCTCGGCAGGGCGAAGCGCTCGCCGAGGACGAAGTCCTCGAACCAGCGTTGCTGCGGGACCATGCGGTGGGTCGCGGGATCGAAGGCTGTCATGCCCCGACGTAGCCGAGTTCGCGGTCGCGCGCGACCTCGGCCGGGCCGCGCGCCGCGGGGTCGCCGAAGCCGCCGCCGCCCGAAGTCTCGAGCCGCACGATGTCGCCCTTCAGCAGCCGCACGCCATCGGATTTCGGCGCGATCGGCGTCTCGACGCCGCCGCGGATGCGCACCAGGCGCCCCAGGCTGCCCGGTTCGCCGCCGGCGAGGCCATAGGGCGGGAAGCGGAAGCGGTCCATGTTGGCGGTGAAGACGCCGGCCGGGCTGTCCACCCGCCACTCGCGGAACAGCCCGAGCCCGCCGCGGTGCTTTCCCGCCCCGCCCGAGCCCGGCAGCAACCCGTAGCGGGCGATGGTCAGCGGCATCTGGCTCTCGATCATCTCGACCGGAATATTGGCGTTGTTGTGCATGCCGAAGGACCAGGCGTTCACGCCGTCCCGGGCCGGGCCCGCCCCGGTGCCGCCGATCTCGATCTCGACCAGCACCTCGCGCCCGCCGTCCTCCGCCTCGGTCTGGAAGGTCGCGACGTAGGAGCCGCCGTAGTAGGCCGCCGGCATGCGGTCGGGCAGCGCCTGGTGCAGGCAGCCGAACATGACGTTCGCCAGGCGGTGCGAGACGGCGACGCGATGCGCGACGGAAGCGGGCGCGCGGCAGGAAGTCACGCTGCCCTCCCGGTGGATGATGCGGATCGGCCGGTAGCAGCCGGCATTGGCCGGCATGGCGCCATCCGTCGCGGCGATGATGGAGTAGTAGACCGCGCAGTTCGACATCGCCGGCGTGCAGTTGATCGGCCCGCGCTGCTGGTCGGCGCAGCCGGTGAGGTCGACCTCGATCTCCTCGCCCCGCACGGTCAGCACGGCGTGCAGCCGTACCGGCTCGCCGGTCACGCCGTCATCGTCGAGGAAGTCCTCGAACGCGTAGCGCCCGTCCGGCATGGCGCGGATGGCGGCGCGCATCGCCGCCTCGCTCATGTCGAGGATGCGCGCCGTCGCCTCGAGCAGCCCCGCCGCGCCGTAGCGGCCGGCGAGGCGGCGGATCGAGGCGGCGCCGACCTCGAGGCTGGCGAGCTGCGACTGCAGGTCGCCCAGCATCAGCGCCGGCTTGCGCACGTTCTGACCGATCATCTCCCAGACCGCGCGGTTGAGGCGGCCATTCTCGATCAGCTTCAGCGGCGGGATGCGCAGGCCCTCCTGGAAGACCTCGGTCGCCGTGGCGGCATAGGAGCCGGGCGCCATGCCGCCCATGTCGATGTGGTGGCACAGCGCGCCGACATAGGCCACGCGACGGCCTTCATGCATCACCGGCTTGAACACCAGCACGTCGTTGAGGTGCTGCGCGCCGCAATAGGGGTCGTTGGTGGCGACGACGTCGTTCTCGCCCCATTCGTCGGCGTTGACGAAGCGGTCGAGCAGCGTGCGCAGCGCCGCGCCCATGGAGTTCAGGTGCTGCGGGATGCGCGCCGACTGGGCGACGTTGTTGCCCTCCGCATCGAAGACCGCGGTGGAGTAGTCCAGCAGTTCCCGCACGATGGTCGAACGGCTGGTGCGCCAGATGGTGATGTCCATCTCGGCGGCCGCCGCGGTCAGCGCGTTGCGGATGACCTCGATCTCGATGGGTCCGAGCGTCATGGCGTGTCCCTCCGCGCGATGAGCGTGCCGGCGGCGCCGAGCACCGCCGTCCAGCCGCGCGTGATCCAGTGGGTGGCGAAGGCTTCCTCGACGATGGCGGGGCCCAGGATGGTGTCGGAAAAGGTCAGCGCGTCGCGGTCCCATACCGGGACATCGCGCCAGGCGCCGCCCTCGAAGACGCGGCGCGTGCCCTTGCGCGCGGGGCGGGCGGCGGGTGGCGGATCGCCCGGTTCCGGCTTGTCGAGCAGCCCGGTCGCGATGGCCCGCAGGGTGACGATCTCCACCGGATCGCCGGGATTGGCGTAGGAGAATCGCTGGCGGTGCGTGGCATGGAAGGCCTCCACGAGCGCCGCGAGATCCCCGGCATCGGGTGTGGCGACCTCGCCCCAGGGGATCAGCAGTTCGAAGGCCTGGCCATGGTAGCGCATATCCGCCGCGATCGAGATTCGGCGCCGCCCCGGGGCGATGCCGTCCTGCGCGAGCCGCGCATCGGCCTCCCCGCGCAGGGCGGCGATCACCCCGATCACCTGCGGCAGGTTGGCCGCCTCGGCGCGCAGCACGCGGGACCGCGCGATGTCCTGCGTGAGGTCGGAGAACAGGATGCCGTAGGCGGACAGCGTCCCCGGCTCGCGCGGGAAGGCAACCTCGGCCATGCCGAGTTCGCCCGCCACTTCCGTCGCATGAAGCCCGCCCGCGCCGCCGAAGGAGAGCAGGCAGAAGTCGCGCGGATCGAGCCCCTTCTCGAACAGCGACAGCCGGATCGCCGCGCCCAGGTTGGCGTTGACCACGGTCAGCACGCCCTCGGCCGCCTGCTCGACCCCAAGGCCGAGCGGCGTGCCGACCTTCGCCTCCAGCGCCTCGCGCGTGGCCGGCATGTCGAGCTTCATCATGCCGCCGAGGAAGAACCCGGGATCGAGCCGGCCGAGTGCGAGATTCGCATCGGTCACGGTCGGCTCGGTGCCGCCGCGGCCATAGGCGACCGGGCCCGGCCGCGCGCCGGCGCTGCGCGGCCCGACGGTGAGCCGCCCGCCGGCATCGACCGATGCGATCGAGCCGCCGCCGGCGCCGATGGTGCGCATCTCGACCATGGGCAGGCGCACCGGCAGGCGATCGATCTCGCCCTGGGTGATGACCGAGACGCGCCCCTCCTGCACCACCGAGACGTCGTAGGAGGTCCCGCCCATGTCGACGGCGACGAGGTTCGGGCGCGACAGGATCGCGGCCAGCCGGCCCGCCGCCAGGGTGCCGCCCGAGGGCCCCGACAGCAGCAGCCGCGCCGGCTGTTCCGCCGCGACGCGCAGGCTGCACACCCCGCCATTCGACTGCACCAGGAAGACGAGCGGATGGAAGCCGCCCTCCCCCAGCCGCGCCTCCAGCCGGTCGAGATAGGCCTTCACCACCGGCACCAGCAGCGTGTTGAGCACCGTGGTCGAACTGCGCTCGTATTCGCGGATCTCCGGCGAGATGTCCGACGAGAGCGACACCGGCAGGTCCGGCCGCGCGGCGCGGATCATGGCCGCGAGGCGCTCTTCGTGCGCGGGGTTCGCGTAGGCGTGCAGCAGCGAGACCGCGACGCATTCCGCGCCCAGCGCGGCGATCCGCCCGATCAGGGCGGGCACCGCCGCCTCGTCGAGCGGGATCTCCGCCGTGCCGTCCGCCCGCATGCGCTCCGGCACGCCGAGGCGGCGGTCGCGCGGGATCAGCGTCGGGAAGGGTTCCGGCGACAGGCCATAGATGTCGCGGCGGACGTGGCGGTTGATCTCGAGCACGTCCTCGAACCCCGCCGTCGTCACGAGCACGCCCCTGGCGAGCTTGCGTTCCAGCACCGCATTCGTCGCGATGGTGGTGCCGTGCAGCAGCAGCCCGACATCGGCCAGCGCGAAGCCGTAGCGTTCCGCGGCCTCGGCTACGCCGCGCATCAGCCCGATGGAAGGATCCTCCGGCGTGGTCGGCGTCTTCCAGGCCCGCGCGATGCCGCTGCGGGCGTCGAGGATCTGGAGGTCGGTGAAGGTCCCGCCGATGTCCACCGCGATGCGGACGGGGCGGACGGTATCGTTGCTGCTCACACGCAATCTTCCCGGGAGTGGTCGGCCGAGCATGGCCGGCGGCCTCGCGGCCCGGCCGGGGCGGATCATGCGGAGGGGCAGGCGCAAAAGATAGCCCACCCCGTCCTGCGTGCTGCACGCGCCGCCCGGACTATCGCGCCCGGCCAGGAGGTTCCATGCTCGCACGGAGACACGCGGAGCACGCCATGACCCTGGATCGCCGGACCTTCCTCGCCGCGGGCGTCGCCCTGCCCGCCACGGCCCGGGCCCTCGGCCCCGGGGGCTACCCGAATCGCCCGGTGCGGCTGATCGCACCCTTCCCGCCCGGCGGCGGCGTGGACCTCACCGCCCGCCTGCTCGCCGAGCCGCTGACGCGAGAACTGGGGCAGCCCGTGGTCGTGGAGAACCGCGGCGGCGCCGGCGGCACCATCGGCGTGGAGGCGATGAGCCGCTCGGCGCCCGATGGCTACACCCTCTGCCTCGATGGCGCGGGCACCGTCACCGCGGGGCCGCACCTGCGCCGCCTGCCCTATGACGCAGCGGGGCTCACGCACGTCACGCGCCTGGTGCGCATGCCGTTCATCGTCGCCGTGCGCACCGACCTGCCGGCGAACACGCTCGCCGAGTTCATCGCCCTGGCGAAGCGGCAGGAGCTTCGCTACGCCTCCGGCGGCCTCGGCACCAGCCAGCACCTGACCGGCGAGCTGTTCAACCAGATGGCCGGCATCCGCATGGTGCACGTGCCCTATCGCGGTACCGGCCCGGCGCTGAACGACCTCGCGGCGAAAGTGGTGGACGTCTATTTCGGCGACCCCGCCACGCTCGCCATCGTCAATGGCGGCAATGCGCGCGCCATCGCCGTGACCTCCCCGCGGCGCTGGCCGCTGCTCCCGAACACGCCGGCGGTGTCCGAGGCGGTGGCGGGCTACGAGAGCGAGAACTGGTACGGGCTCGCCGCGCCGCCGGGCGTGGCTCCCGACCTGCGCGGATACATCCATGCCGCCGTGGTGAAGGCGATGCGCGACCCCGCGACGGCGCGGCGCTTCGACGATGCGGGGCTGCATCCGGCGGTCATGGAACTCGCCGAATACGATGCCTTCCTCAGGTCGGATTCCGCGCGCTGGGAGCGCGTGGTGAGGATCGGCAACATCCGCATCGACGGATGACGGCGACATGCCCGCAGCGGGCCGCCCGCCGGCCGGCTCCGCATCTCGCGGATCCGTTGCCTGCGACACAAGATCGCGATGCCCTGGGTTTCGGATCGGAAACGGATCGGCTCTGCTAGGCTGACGCACCCGGCGAAGGCGACGTGACATGCAGCCCATGAGACTGGCGTTCCTGGCGGCAGCCCTGCTGGCGGGCGACCTTTGCCCCGGCTTCGCGCAATCGACGACCGCCTTCGACGGCACCTGGAGCGGCACGGGTACGCTGGTCGCCCGCCGCGGCAGGGGCACGAGCTGCGGACCCGAGACGACGGACCGCCGCTTCACCATCCGGAACGGCCGGATCTCCTTCTCCTACGACCGGCGGTACGGCATCGATTTCTCGGGACCGATCCAGCCCGATGGCCGGTTCGACCTCGCGAGCGGGCCGAACCGCTTCTTCGGCCAGGCAAGCGGATCGACCCTGACGGCGACCTTCAGTGGCCGCGAGTGCGAGCGCAACTTCCAGTTCCGCCGGCGCCGGGCGAGCCGGTGAAGCCCCGGCTCACGGCCGGACGAGCGCAACCTGCCACGGCAGCCGCGCCTCCGGCGCCGCGGTGACGAGCAGCGCGCGGATGTCGCTGCCGCCCGGCACCATGATGCGGGTCGCATAGGGGATGGCCCCGCCGCGGCCATCCGAGGGCCAGGCCTGCACCAGATATCGGTGGCCCTCGCCATGCAGCAGCAGCACCGGCCGGCGGAACGCCGCCGCGCCTGCCGCCAGGCGGTCGAGGATCGTCCCGATGTCATAGGGCAGGTCGCGCACGAGCCGCCTGCCCACCTCGCCGCCCCAGGCCGCCGGGCGGGATCGGCAATAGAGCGTCGTCGCCATGTGGCAGGGATGCCAGAGGTCCGCCTGGAAGGCGAAGACGACCGCCCGTGCCCGGCGCCGCAGCGCCTCCTCGAAGGTGGCATCCACCCAGGCCGCGGCGGCCGCGGCCAGGCGCGGCAGGATCGGCAGCGCCTCCGGGTGCACCTGGCGCGCGCCTGGCACGTCGGGCCGCGGGATGCCGGGCAGGTCGAGCGTCGCGAAGACCACGCCGGCATGGCTCCAGCGGGCGTTCTCGACCATATCCGGGAAGGGCCCGCGGCCACCGCCCTGCCGGATCAGCCGGATCGGGCGCCCGCCGAAGGATGTCGGGCCGCCGTGGAATGCCTCGCGCAGCCGCTCGAGCGCCTCGGCGGGCGCGCGTTCGCCCGGGCCGTGGGGCCGGCAATCCGTCCATTCGTTGTCGCCTGGCGTCGCCACCACCGCGCCGTCGAAGCCGGCGAAGATGCGGCGCGGGCGCCGCACCAACAGCTCCTCCGTGCAGGCCTCCCGCGACGACTTCGCGTCACCGAGGAAGATCGTGAAGGCCGGCGCGCGACGGTTGATCGCCGCGACCAGCGCATCGACGCGCGCCTCGTCTTCGGCGCGGAAGGGCATGTTGCCGAAGACGGCGAAGGTGAAGCCCTCGCCCCGGGCCGGTGCGGCGATCAGCAGGGCGAGCAGGGCGGCGACGATCCGGGCGCGCATCGGCGCCATCCTGGCGGGCGGGCGGCGGCGAGGAAAGCGTGGCGCGAGGGCATCGCAGGCGCCAGGATCGATCCTCACCATGAAGACCCCCGGACCAGACCACCCGATCGCCATCGAGCCGAACCCCCGCAAGGTGCGCGTCACCTTCGCCGGCCGGCTGGTGGCCGAGACGACCCGCGCCCTGACCCTGCGGGAGGCCGCCCTGCCCCCGGTCCTCTACATCCCGCGCGAGGATGCCGAGATGGCGCTGCTGCGCCCCAGCCCGCATCGCACCCACTGCCCCTACAAGGGCGACGCTTCCTACTTCTCGATCGAGGCCGGGGAGCGGGTCTCGGCCGATGCCGCGTGGTCCTACGAGGCGCCCTACCCCGCCATGACCGCCATCGCGGGGCATCTCGCCTTCTACCCGGGGCGGGTGGACGCGATCGAGGAAGCCTGACCCGGCCGGTTGCGCCGCGCGCGCGCGCGGGCTACCCGCCCGCCGTGCCCGCCGAGACGCCCTTCCTCCGCACCGCGGATTTCGACTTCGACCTGCCCGAGGCCCTGATCGCCCAGGCCCCCGCCCGTCCGCGCGACGCGGCGCGGATGCTGGTGGTGCGCCGGGACGGAATGGCCGATGCCGGGGTGCGCGACCTGCCCGGCCTGCTGCGGCCCGGCGACGTCATGGTGGTGAACGACACCAAGGTCATCCCGGCCCGTCTGCACGCCCGCCGGGGCGACGCCCGCATCGAGATCATGCTGAACCGCGCCGAGGGCGGCGGCGTCTGGCACGCCCTGATCCGCAATGCCCGCCGGCTGCGCGACGGCGACATCGTCACGGTCGAAAGGGCCGAGGCCTGCACCGCCCGGGTGGTCGGCGCGCCGGAGGGCGGGGCCGCCCTGCTCGACTTCGGCCCTGACCAGGCCGCCCTGGCCGCGGCCCTGGAACAGGCCGGCGAGATCCCCCTGCCCCCCTATATCGCCCGCCCCGGCGGACCCCGACCCGAGGACGCGGCCGACTACCAGCCGATCTTCGCCGAGCGCCCCGGCGCCGTCGCCGCCCCCACCGCGAGCCTGCACTTCACCGAGGCGCTGCTCGGGGCCATATCCGCCCGCGGCGTGGCGCGGGCGACCGTCACGCTGCATGTCGGGGCCGGAACCTTCCTGCCCCTGCGCGGCGACGACCCGCGGACGCACCGCCTGCACGCCGAATGGGGCGAGGTGACGGAGGAGGCCGCCGCCACGATCAACGCCGCGCGCGCCGCCGGCGGGCGGATCCTGGCGGTCGGCACCACGGCGCTGCGCCTGCTGGAAAGTGCGGCGGGCGAGGGCGGCACCATCCGCCCCTTCCGCGGGCTGACCGACCTCTTCCTGTTGCCCGGCCACCGCTTCCGGACCGCCGACCTGCTGATGACCAACTTCCATCTGCCGAAGAGCACGCTGTTCATGCTGGTCTGCGCCTTTGCCGGCACGGAACGGATGAAGGCCGCCTATGCCCATGCGGTCGCGCAAGGCTACCGCTTCTATTCCTATGGCGACGCCTCGCTGCTGGAGCGCGCGGCGTGACCCTGCACTGGACCCAAGCGGCGACCGACGGCGCCGCCCGCGCCGGCACGCTGCACACCGCCCATGGCGAGGTGCCGACCCCGGTCTTCATGCCCGTGGGCACCGCCGGCACGGTGAAGGCCATGACCGCCGACGCGGTGCGCGCCACGGGCGCGCGCATGGTGCTCGGCAACACCTACCACCTGATGCTGCGCCCCGGGGCGGAGCGCGTCGCACGCCTCGGCGGGCTGCACCGGATGATGGACTGGCACGGGCCGATCCTGACGGATTCCGGCGGCTTCCAGGTCATGTCGCTCGCCGGCCTTCGGAAGATGGACGAACAGGGCGTCACCTTCCAGAGCCATGTGGACGGCTCGAGGCACCGCCTGACGCCGGAACGCAGCGTGGAGCTCCAGCGCCTGCTCGGCGCCGACGTGACCATGTGCCTCGACGAATGCACGCCCTTCCCGGCGACCGAGAAGCAGGCGGCCGACTCCATGCGCCTGTCCATGCGCTGGGCCGCCCGCTGCCGGGATGCCTTCGTCGCGCGCGGCGGCCATGGCCTGTTCGGCATCGTGCAGGGCAGCACCTTCCCCGACCTCCGCGCCGAGAGCGTGGAGGCCCTCGCCAGCATCGGCTTCGAGGGCTACGCCGTGGGCGGCCTCGCGGTCGGCGAGGGGCAGGAGGCGATGTTCTCCGTGCTCGACAGCACGGTGCCGCGCCTGCCCGCGGACAAGGCACGCTACCTGATGGGCGTCGGCACGCCCGCCGACCTGGTCGGCGCGGTCCGCCGCGGCATCGACATGTTCGACTGCGTGATGCCGACGCGATCCGGACGCACCGGCCGCGCCTATGCCCGCCGCGGCGTGCTCAACATGCGCAACGCACGCCATGCGGAGGATGATTCGCCGATCGACCCCGGCTGCGCCTGCCCCGCCTGCGCGCGGCATTCCCGCGCCTATATCCACCATCTGTTCAAGGCGGGCGAGATGCTCGGGCCGATGCTGCTGACCTGGCACAACATCCAGTACTACCAGGACCTGATGGCCGAGCTGCGGCGCGCGATCCTCGCAGGGACCTTCGAGGAGACGGCGCGGCGCATCGAGGCCGCCTGGCGCGGCGGCGAAGAGGAGAAGGCGGCATGAGCGGCAGCCCAGACCACGACTATTCCGGCCTGACCCAGCTCGGCCAGCCGACCCGCCTGCCGGCGAACCCGGAGGAGGCGGTGCTCGAGCGCGTGCCAGCCCCCCACCAGGGGCTGCGCTACTGCGTGCGCTTCACGGCGCCGGAATTCACCTCGCTCTGCCCCCTGACCGGCCAGCCGGACTTCGCCCACCTCGTCATCGACTACGTGCCGCGCGGCTGGATCGTGGAGAGCAAGTCGCTCAAGCAATACCTCGCCTCCTTCCGCAACCACGGCGCCTTCCACGAGGCCTGCACCCTCGACATCGCGCAGCGGCTCGTCGTGCTGCTGGAGCCCGTCTGGCTGCGGATCGGGGGGTATTGGTACCCGCGCGGGGGGATCCCCATCGACGTGTTCTGGCAGTCGGGGGAGCCGCCGGAAGGGGTATGGATCCCGCGGCAGGAGGTGCAGCCCTATCGGGGGCGCGGGTGATGCCGCCGGAGGGGCGCCGCCCCTCCGGGGACCCCCCCGCCAAAGGCCGGAAGGCCTTTGGAAACCGTTACTTGATGCCCCATGATACCGGGTGGTGACACGATGGCACGCACGCAGGGCCGGCAGGGCAGCCCGGTAATGGAAGCCGCGCCCGATCGCCGGGCACTGATCCGCGACCAGGCCCTCGCCCTCGGCTTCGACGCTGTCGGCTTCGCACGCGCCCACCTCGCGCCCCGGATCCGCGAGCATCTGCTGCGCTTCCTCGCCGAAGGGCGCCATGGCTCGATGCAGTGGATGGAAGACCGCGCCGAGCAGCGGGCGCATCCCCAGGCCCTGTGGCCTGACGCCGTCTCCGTCGTCGTGCTCGGCCAGAACTACGGCCCCGGCGCAGACCCGCTGGAAACCCTGGCACAGCCGGACCGCGCCACCATCAGCGTCTATGCCCGCAACCGCGACTACCACGACCTGGTGAAGAAGCGGCTGAAGCAACTGGGGCGCTGGATGGCCGAACGCTGGCCGGGCAACGGCCTCAAGGTCTTCGTGGACACCGCGCCGGTGGCGGAGAAGCCGCTTGCGGAAGCCGCCGGCCTCGGCTGGCAGGGCAAGCACACCAACCTCGTCTCGCGCAGCCTCGGTTCCTGGCTCTTCCTCGGCGAGGTCTTCACCACCCTCGACCTCGGCGCCGAGGCGCCGGAGACCGACCATTGCGGCTCCTGCCGCGCCTGTCTCGATATCTGCCCGACCGCCGCCTTCCCCGCGCCCTACGAGCTCGATGCGCGGCGCTGCATCTCCTACCTGACGATCGAGCATCGCGGCCCGATCGACCCGGCACTGCGGCCGCTGATGGGCAACCGGATCTATGGCTGCGACGACTGTCTCGCCGTCTGTCCCTGGAACAAGTTCGCCCGCGCCCACAGCGAACCCGCCTTCGCCCCGCGCGAAAGCCTGGCCGCCCCGCGCCTCGCCGCATTGGCCGCCCTGGACGACGCCGCCTTCCGCGCGATGTTCTCGGGCAGCCCCATCAAGCGCATCGGGCGGGACCGCTTCGTGCGGAACGTGATGATCGCCGTGGGCAATTCCGGCGAAGCGGCGCTGCGCCCGGTCGCGCAGGCCCTGTGCCAGGATGCCGACCCCGTGGTGGCCGAGGCCGCGCGCTGGGCCGCGGCTCGACTGGAGAACGCCCGATGTCCAACCGGCGACTGACGCCCGGCGAACTCGTGGTCGCCAATGCTCTGCTCGGCGAACTGAGGGCAAGGATGGCGGGAATCGCCGGAGAGGACGCGGCGCTGCTCTTTGCCCTGCGGCGCAAGATCGCCAAGGAACTGACCTACGACGAGCGCAGCAAGCCGATGGAACGGCGTCGCCTGAAGGCCCAGAAGCGCACGGAACAGAACGGCTTCTGCGCGGTCTGCAACCGCCCGCTCCCGCCGAGCTACACGGTCCTCGACCGTTTCGAGGCCGTGAAGGGCTACACCGCGGAGAACACGCGGCTCATCTGCGAATCCTGCGATCGCGCCGTCCAGCAGCAACGAGGCTACGCATGACCGGCCATGCCGATGACGGGGCCCTCGTCCTCTTCAGCGGCGGGCAGGATTCCGCGACCTGCCTCGCCTGGGCGCTGGACCGCTTCCACCGCGTCGAAACCCTCGGCTTCGACTACGGCCAGCGGCACCGCGTCGAGCTCGACTGCCGCACCGCCTTCCGCGCCGCCATCCCCGACATCGACCCGGCCTGGGCCGGGCGCCTCGGCCCCGACCACACGCTGCGCCTCGATGCGCTGGGCGAGATCTCGGAGACCGCGCTGACGCGCGAGGCCGGGATCCGCATGGGGGAGGACGGGCTGCCCAACACCTTCGTCCCCGGCCGCAACCTCGTGTTCCTGACCTTCGCCGCGGCCCTCGCCTGCCGGCGCGGCATCCGGCGCATCGTCGCCGGGGTCTGCGAGACGGATTATTCCGGCTATCCCGACTGCCGCGACGACACGATCAAGGCGCTGCAGGTCGCGCTGAACCTCGGCATGGAGCGCCGCTTCGTGCTCGAGACGCCGCTGATGTGGCTCTCCAAGGGCGACACCTGGCGCCTCGCGGAACGGCTGGGCG
Organism: Pseudomonadota bacterium; assembly: GCA_023424475.1. Taxonomy (GTDB): domain Bacteria; phylum Pseudomonadota; class Alphaproteobacteria; order Acetobacterales; family Acetobacteraceae; genus Neoroseomonas. The sequence continues at coordinate 14,828 of JAFADX010000108.1, read as the reverse complement.
AGGGCGCCCTGGTGGCCGCGGTGGTCGAGCACACCCATTCCTGCTATCTGGGGGACCGGACCCACCGCCACCCCTGGGGCTTCGGCTGCGGCACCTGCCCGGCCTGCGAACTCCGCGCCAAGGGCTGGCACGACTACGTCTCGGAGCGTCTATGACCGTGACCCCGCGCGCGGAGGGCTTCCTCGCGCTCATCGGCTTCGGCCTGTGCATTCCGGCGGCGAACTGGCTGATCGGCCATGCGGGGACCGTCTGCGTGCCGCAGGGACCGTGCCTGGTGCCGGTCGCGCCCGGCGTCATGGCGCCCTCGGGCGTGCTGATGATCGGCCTTGCCCTGGTGCTGCGGGACCTGGTGCAGCGGCGGCTCGGCGTCGGCTTCGCGGCGGGCGCGGTGCTGGCGGGCGCGGCACTGTCGGCCTTCCTGGCGCCGCCGGCGCTTGTGGTCGCCTCGGCCTTCGCCTTCCTGCTCAGCGAATTCGCCGACCTCGCCGTCTATACGCCGTTGCAGAGGCGCGGGCTGGTGCTTGCCGTGCTGGCGAGCAGCGTGGTCGGCCTCGTCGTCGACAGCATCGCCTTCCTCTGGCTCGCCTTCGGCAGCCTCGACTTCCTGGCCGGCCAGGTCATCGGCAAGGCCTGGATGGTGCTGCTTGCCCTGCCCTTCGTGCATCTGCTGCGCCGGCGCGACGAGCGGCGCGGCATCCAGCCCGCCTGACCTGCCCGCCCGCCATGGCGGCGCTTTCCGGGCCCCGCTACGGTGCCGCAGCGCAACCGGAAGGCTTGTCGGCATGAACGCATCCCGGACCGGACGCCGCGGCGTCGTCGCGGCGTCGCTTGCCCTGGCGGCCGCCTTGCTGGCGGGATGCATGCCCAATGCGCCGCCGCCCGCGCCATCCGCCCCCGAGCCCGAGCCCGCGCTTCCCCTGCTCGGCACCCTTGCGGCCTTCGGCACCGTGCAGGGGGTCGACGTCCAATCCCACCAGGTCCTGGTCCGCATGGCCCGCGGCAGCCTGCTCGACGTGACCCCACCGGAGGAGGACCGCCGCTTCGGCGCCCTGCGGGCGGGCACCCGCGTCGTGGTCGAATACGACAGTCACGGCGCCGGCATCGTCGTGCCTGCGGCAAGCGCGGCCGCCTATGCCCGCCGCCGGCGCATCCTCGCCACCGTGCTGGAGGTCACGCGCGGGGGCCAGTACCTCCGCCTGCGAAGCCGCACCGGCACGGAACAGGACTTCGAGATCGCCGACCGGACCATGATGGCCTTCGCGACGCGCCTGCGGCCGGGTGACGAGGTCGCCATCACCATCCTCGCCGGGTAGGCCGCGGTGGGGGGCTATGCCCCGCGCGGCGGAGGCCCTACCCTTCCAAGGTCGCAAGTAACCGAGACGCCCGTGATCGGGCTTGTCCCGCCCAGGCGGGATGGACAGGGACGGAAGATCAGGAATGACAGACATCCGATACTTGGCACCCGGTACGCTGGACGAGGCCGTCCGCGCCTTCGCCGCGGCGGCGGGGGCGGCGCGCATCCTCGCCGGCGGGACCGACCTGCTGGTGCAGATGCGGGCCGGGGTCGCGAAGCCCGGCACCATCATCGACATCAAGAAGATCCCCGAGATGACGGCGATCGAGGATCTCGGCGGCGGCGCCTTCCGCATCGGCGCCGCGGTTTCCGGCGCCGTGCTGGCCGAGCACCCGACCTTCCGCAAGGCCTGGCCCGGCGTGCTCGAGGCGGTTAACCTGATCGGCTCGAAGCAGGTGCAGGGGCGTGCCTCGCCGGGCGGCAACCTCTGCAACGCCTCCCCCGCCGGAGACAGCGTGCCGGCCATGGTCGCGGCCGGCGCCATCGTCACGATCCAGGGGCCGAACGGCCGCCGCGAGCTGCCGGTCGAGAAGGTGCCCGCCGGTCCCGGCCGCACCAACCTCGCCCCGGGCGAGATCGTCGTCTCCTTCACCCTGCCCCAGCGGCCGAAGGGCTCGGGCGATGCCTATCTGCGCATGATCCCGCGCACCGAGATGGACATCGCCGTGGTCGGCTGCGGCGTGAACCTGACCATGGAAGGCGGCGTGGTGAAGGCCGCCCGCATCGGCCTCGGCGCCGTCGCGCCGACCGTGCTGCTGGTCGAGGACGCGGCGAAGGCGCTGATCGGCTCGCGGCTCGACGACGCCGCGCTGGAAGCCGCGGCGGCCGCCTGCCGCGCCGCCTGCAAGCCCATCAACGACAAGCGCGGCACCGTCGCCTACCGCACCAAGGTCGCCGGCGTGCTGCTGAAGCGTGCCGCCGCGATCGCGGCCCGGCGTGCCGGGGGGAATTGACGCCATGACCAAGACCCACGTGACGACGACCATCAACGGGGAGCCGGCCGAGTTCCTCTGCGACGCGTCCTCCTCGATGCTAGACGTGCTGCGCGGGCCGCTCGGGCTGACCGGGACCAAGGAAGGCTGCGGCACCGGCGACTGCGGCGCCTGCTCCATCACCGTCGACGGCCGGCTGGTCTGCTCCTGCCTGATGCTGGCGGTCGAGGCCGAAGGCCACGAGATCGCGACCATCGAGGGCATGGCCGAGGGCGGCACGCTGCACCCGCTGCAGCAGAAGTTCCTCGAGATGGCCGCGCTGCAGTGCGGCATCTGCACGCCCGGCGTGCTGATCTCGGCGCGCGCCCTGCTCGCGAAGAACCCCGACCCGACGGAGGAGGAGGTGCGCTTCGGCCTGGCCGGCAACCTCTGCCGCTGCACCGGATACGACAAGATCGTGCGCGCCGTGCTCGAAACGGCCGCTGAGATGCGGGAGACCGTGCGATGAACGACATGTCGAACAAGTGGATCGGCCAGCGCACGATCCGCCCCGACGGCGCCGACAAGGTGACCGGCCGCGCGCAGTACAGTGCCGACTTCGCCATGCCCGGCATGATCTACGCCCGGATGCTGCGCAGCCCGCACGCCCATGCGCGCATCCGCGGCATCGACACCTCGAAGGCCGAGGCGCTGCCCGGCGTGAAGGCGGTGGTCACGGCGAAGGACATCGTCGAGTTCCCGCTCGACAAGTCCGTCATGCTCGGCATCCAGGACATGCGCTGGATGTGCCGCAACGTCATGGCGCGGGAAAAGGCGCTGTTCCACGGCCACCCCGTGGCCGCCGTCGCCGCGATCAACGAGGAGGTGGCCGCGCAGGCCTGCTCCCTGATCGAGGTGGACTACGAGGTCCTGCCCCACGTCATCGAGATCGAGGACGCGATCAGGCCCGACGCGCCGATCCTGCACGAGTGGAACAAGTTCGAGGGCAAGCCGTCGAACATCACCGCCACCATGTCGCTGAAGGCCGGCGACGTGGAGAAGGGCTTCGCCGAGGCCGATGTGGTGGTCGAGCGGACCTTCACCTCCCGCCCCGTCCACCAGGGCTACATCGAGCCGCATGCCTGCACCGTCTCCTATGCGGCGGACGGGCGCGTCACGATCTGGTCGTCCTCCCAGGGCCAGTTCATGGTCCGCGCGATGACCTCGCTGCTCACGGGCGTGCCGCAGAGCAGCATCCGGGCGATCCCGGCCGAGATCGGCGGCGGCTTCGGCGGCAAGACGATCATCTACCTCGAGCCCGTCGCGGTGATGCTGTCGAAGAAGTCGGGCCGCCCGGTGAAGATGGTGATGTCGCGCGACGAGGTGCAGCGGGCGACCGGCCCGGCGCCCGGCTCGCTCAGCACCGTCAAGATCGGCGCGAAGAAGGACGGCACCATCGTCGCGGCGCAGGGCACCTTCTACCTGCAGGCGGGGGCGCTGCCGGGCTCGCCGCTGCGCGGCCCGGTCGGCTGCTCCTTCGCCGAGTATGCCATCCCGAACGTGGTCTCGAACGGCTACGAGGTGGTCTCGAACCGCTCCAAGGTCGCGGCCTATCGCGCCCCGGGCGCGCCGCGCGGCGCCGTCGCGGCCGAATGCGTGCTCGACGAGATCGCCGCGAAGCTCGGCATCGATCCGCTCGAGATGCGCGTGAAGAACAGCGCGAAGGCCGGCGACAAGGCGATCTACGGCGCGACCTTCGGCGAGGTGACCTTCAAGGAGACCGTGGAGGCGATCAGGAACCACCCGCACTACAAGGCGCCGCTCGACAGGAATCCCGCGCCGGGCATCAAGCGGGGCCGCGGCGTCGCCTCCGGCTTCTGGTACAATGCCGGCGGTGAATCCTCGGTGCAGGTGAACATCACCGAGGACGGCAACGTTGTGGTGACGACCGGGCATCCGGACGTCGGCGGGTCCCGCGCCTCGATCGCCAACGTGGTGGCCGAGCTGCTGGGGATCGAGCATTCCCGCGTCTCGGTGCTGATCGGCGACACCATGACGATCGGCTTCTCCAACCTCACCGGCGGCAGCCGCGTCACCTTCGCCTCGGCGCTGGTGGCCACCGCCTCGACCGAGAAGGTGATCGGCCAGCTCAAGGAGCGCGCGGCGAAGATCTGGGGCATCGACGCCGAGGCGATCAAGTGGGAGGACGGCATGGCGCTGCCGGCCGGCGACAATGCCGGCAAGTTCCCCCCGCTCTCGCTGAAGGAACTCGCCGCCAAGGCGAACGAGATGGGCGGGCCGATCGGCACCCAGGTTCAGCTCAACACCACCGGCGCCGACCCCGGCTTCGCCACGCATTGCGTGGATGTCGAGGTGGATGTCGACCTCGGCATCATCCGGGTGCTCCGCTACACGGCGGCGCAGGATGTCGGCCGCGCGCTGCACCCCGGCTATGTCGAAGGGCAGATCCAGGGCGGCGTGGTGCAGGGCATCGGCTGGGCGCTGTCGGAGGAATACCTCTACGACAAGAACGGCAAGGTCGATAACGCCACCTTCCTCGACTACCGCATGCCCGTCTGCTCGGACGTGCCGATGATCGAGACGGTGGTGCTGGAGTTCCCGAACCCCAAGCACCCGCAGGGCGTGCGCGGCGTAGGCGAGGCACCGATCGTGCCGCCGCTCGCGGCGATCGCGAACGCGGTGCACGACGCACTCGGGGTGCGGTTCTTCGACCTGCCGATGTCGCCGCCGCGGGTGACGGAGCGGCTCGAGCAGGCCTGAGCCTGCCGACCGGCCCGGGGGGGGAGGCCGCCCTCCCCCGCCACCGAAGCTCCTGTGCGTATCCGGACCCGATCAGGCGATCCCGCCTGGTCGGGTTCTGCTTTCGCGGCTCAGAGCATGTTCCGATCTGGCGGAGCCGGCACCGGCCCCCACCCGGCCACCCGACGACGGTATCCCGGATGGGTGGCCGGGTGGGGGGGTGCGGGCTGATCGAAATGGGCTCAGACACCGAGTCCAGCCGGTGACCTCTCGCCGGCAGGGCAAAGGCCAAATCGCTCCATGCCAAGCGCAGGAAGTTCCGACCTGTGGCCCGCAGGGCCGGGCGCCCGAACGGGCGCCGCCGCGCGTGCGGCAAGGCCAAGGGCCGCGGATGCGGCCCGCCCGGCGTCCGAGGACACACGAAGCGCCCGAAGGTGAACCTCCGGGCGCCCGGGATCAGTCCGCGCGGATGTTGTTCTCGCGCACCACGGCGCTCCACTTCGCAACTTCCCGCTCGAGGAAGGCGCCGAAGGCCGCGGGGTCGGACATGATCAGGCGCGCCTGCTGCGTCTGTTCCATGGTCTGGCGCACCCGGTCCTCCTGCAGCGCCTCCTTCAGCGCCGCGTTCATGCGGCTGACCGCGTCCTGCGGCGTGCCGTGCGGCGCGAGCACGCCCCACCAGGCCTCCGCCTCGAGGCCCTCGATGCCGGATTCGCCCACCGTCGGCAGGTTCGCGAGCGCCGGCAGGCGCTGCGGGCCGAACTGGGCGAAGATGCGCAGCGTGCCGCCGCGCGCATGCGGGTTCACCACCGCCGCCGAGCCGATCATCATGTCCGTGTGGCCCGCCACGGTATCGTTCACCGCCAGGCCGCCGCTGCGGTAAGGCAGATGCGCCATGCGGGTGCCGGTCTTGCCCTGCAGGAGGGTCATCGTCAGGTGGCCGATGGTGCCGTTGCCCGTCGAGGCGAAGGAAACGCCGTCCGGCTGCGCCTTGGCCGCATTGACCACATCGGTGATCGACCGGAAGGGTTTGTCCGGCTTGCAGGCGAGGACATAAGGCGCGCCGCCGATCAGCATGACGGGATCGAGGTCGCGGGCTGGGTCGAAGGGCAACTGCGGGAGCAGCGCCTTCAGCGTCGCATGGCTGTCGAAGGTCAGAAGCCAGGTCTGGCCGTCGGGCCGCGCCTTGGCGACGACATCGGTGCCGATCGACCCGGCAGCACCGCCGCGGTTGTCCACGACGACGGGCACGCCCAGGCGCTGCGTCAGCCCCGGCGCGACCAGGCGCGCCACCGCGTCGGTGGAGCCGCCCGGCGCGAAGGGCACGACGATGCGGATGGCATTGCCCTGGGCGCGAACGGCCGGTGCGGCGAGCACGAGCGTACCGGCGCCGAGAAGGGTGCGGCGGGTCAGGCGGGTCATTCGGTATCCTCCCGGTGGAATCCGCGCAGTGATGCGGCCGCCGGCGCCCGTCGGCAAGCCCTCAGGCAAGGTCCGCGAGGTCGAGCACGGAGGAGTGGAACAGCGCCTCCGGCGTGATCTCCCGCGCCGCGAGCCCGTCCGCGACGGCGTAGCGGATCATGGCCGCGATCTCGCCGCGGTTGCGTGCGAAGCCGTAGGGCCAGGGATTGCCGCCCATGGTCGCGACCTGCGCCTCCGCCTCCGCGGCGATCCAAGGCAGCGAGACGCGCAGCACGTTGACCAGGCGCAGTTCCTCGAGCGAGGCGGCCTTGGCCGCGGCGAAGGCGCGGAAGAGTTCGACCGGCAGCCACGGATGGCGCTCCACGACGTCCTTGCGGACAGCGAGGCAGTGCATGATCGGGAAGAAGCCGGTCGCCTTGAACCAGGCCTCCTCCTCGGCGCGCGTGCCGGGCCAGAGGCGCGCGACCGGCGCGGAGCCGTCGATGAAGCAGCGCGGCGGGCGCGGGCCGATCAGCGCGTCGATCTCGCCCGCGGCGAGTGCGGCTTCGAGGTCGCGGCCGAGCGGCTTCACGTCGAAGCCCTCAGGCAGCGTGATGGCGACCCGCTCGCCGCCCGTGCGCCAGGCGATGCCCCTGGTGTCCACGCCGTAGTGCTCGCGCAGGAAGCCGCGCACCCAGAGCGCGGCGGTCTGCTGGTATTCGGGCAGCCCGATGATCCGCCCGGCGAGGTCGGCCGCGCCGCGGATGCCGCGGTCGGTGCGGATATAGACCGCCGAATGGCGGAAGGCGCGGGAGAGGAAGACCGGCACGCCGACATAGGGCGCGTCGCCCCGCGCCGTCGTGACGATATGGCTGCCCATCGACAGTTCCGTGACGTCGAAGGCGCGGTCGCGCAGGGCGCGGCGGAAGATGTCCTCCGGTTCCCCGGGCAGGAAGGTGATGTCGCATCCCTTGACGCGGAAGCGTCCGTCCATGAGCGGGCGGGTGCGGTCGGAGGAGGTGCAGGCGAGGGTCAGGCTGATCATGCGGCGGCGAGGGTGTTCGGCGTGAAGGGCATGTTGCGCGGGCGGATGCCGAGCGCATCGTGGATGGCATTCGCGATGGCGGCGACGGCCGGCGCGAGGGCGGCTTCCCCCGCGCCGAGCGGCGGCTGGTCCGGGCGCGCGATCAGGCGGGTCTCGACCACCGGAACCTCGGAGAAGCGCAGGATCGGGTAGGTCGCCCAGGAATCGCTGGTGACCGTGCGGCGGTCGAAGACGACCTGTTCCTTCAGCGCCATGGAAGCGCCGTGGATGGCCCCGCCCTCATACTGGTTGGCGACGCCGTCGGGATTGATCGCCTCCCCCACATCGGCTGCGACCCAGAGGCGGCGACAGACCACGCGGTCCAGCGCCTCGATCTCGGCGGCCACGGCACAATAGGCGCCGGTGTGCTTGTAGCGCGCATAGGCGAGGCCAAGGCCGAAGCCTTCGCGCTTCACGCGCCCCCGCCAGCCGCACATCTTCGCTGCCAGCATGAGCACGTCCCGCCCGCGCGGGTCGTCGAGGTGACGCAGGCGGAAGTCGAGCGAATCCTCTCCCGCCATCCTTGCGAGTTCGTCCATCACGGATTCGATCGCGAGCACGTTGGCCGGCGCGCCGAGGCCGCGCAGCGCAGAGACGCGCAGTGGCATCTCAGCCAGGCGCTTCACGCCGACGCGCAGCTTGGGGATGCGGTAGGCCGGCAGGGCATTCCGCTGCGCGCCACCGCCCGAGGCCAGGGGCGGGTTGATCGCATTCGGGATCTGCCGCGGCGGGTCCATGTACTCGACAGCGAGCAGCGTCGGGTTCGGGTTGCGGCCGGGGCGCGAGGAATGGCCGTGGCTGATCACCTCCTCGTTCCAGGAGGCAATGTTCCCCTCCGCATCGAGCGACGCCTCGACCTCGACCAGCATGGCCGAGGAGAAGGCCGCCCAGCCCATCTCCTCCGCCCGCGACCAGGCGAGCCGCACGGGGCGGCCGGGCACCGCGCGCGCGGCGAGCGCGGCATCGAGCGCCACGTCGTCGGCGCCGTTGTGGCCATAGCAGCCCGCCCCTTCCATGTGGCGGACGAGGATGTCCTCCTCCGCCATGCCGAACGCCTTACCGAGATCGGCGCGCAGGTTGTAGACGCCCTGGGAATGGGTCCAGACCTCGAGCGTGCCGTCCTGCCAGCGCGCCACGGCGCAGCAGGTGCCGATCGAGGCATGCGACACGTAGGGCCGGAAGAAGGTCGCTCGCAGGGTCTTCGCCGGGGCGCCCGCGGGGTCATCGCGCTCGGCGATGACGGCATGTTCGCCCGGCGCGGCACGCAGCCATTCGGCAAGGGCCTCGGCTGGGGGCAGCGTGTCCTCGGCCTGCCAGGCCGCGCGGGCGGCCAGGCGCTCGGCGGCGCGCTCGGCGTCATGCTCGCCCGCCGCGATGACGGCGAGGAATGAACCGTCGCGCGCAATGACGGCATCGCCCGGCAAGGCGCCCTCCCGCAGGCCGGTCAGCCGCGCCCGGCGGGCGGGCGGGCGCACCACCCGCGCATGCAGCATCCCCGGCAGGCGCAGGTCATGGACGAAGCGCGCGGCGCCGAAGACCTTGTCCGGCAGGTCGACCCGCGCGACGGAGGTGCCGGCGATGCGCCGCGCTGCGGGCGGCTTGGCGTGGACCTCCGCCGGCGCATCGCAGGCCAGCAGCGCCGCGTCGGCCTGGGACCAGTAGGATCCGACTTGGCGGCCATCGGAGGCGAGGAAGGCGCCATCCTCGACGCGCAGCGCATCGAGCGGCACGCCGCTGCGCTGTGCCGCGACCTGAAGGTGGATCGCCCGCGCCGCCGCGGCCGCATGGCGCAGCGCCATGCCGCTCGCCTGCACCGAGAGGCTGCCGGAGGTGACGCCCTCGTCCGGGCTGTCCGGCGTGGCGGCCGCATGCAGGCGGATGCGCGGCAAGCCGACGTCCAGTTCCTCCGCGACGATCTGCGCGAGCGCCGTCAGGATCCCCTGCCCCAGTTCCACCTTGCCCGGCGCGACCGTCACCTGCCCCGCCGCGTCGAAGGCCAGCCAGCGATCGAGGCGCGGATTGCTGGCGAGGCTCCCAGGCAGCGTCCCCGGCGGCGCGCTGCGGCGGTCGAGGTCGCTCATGCCCGCATCTCCGCCGCCGCGCGCCGCACGGCGCGGATGATCCGGTTGTGGCTGCCGCAGCGGCAGAGATGCGGATCGAGCGCGGTGCGGATCGTGCCCTCGTCGGGGTCGGGATTCCGCGCCAGCAGCGCCGCGGCGGCGATCAGGATGCCCGACAGGCAGAAGCCGCATTGCCCCGCCTGCTCGTCAAGGAAGGCGCGCTGCAACGGATGCGGCGCCTCCGGGGTGCCGAGGCCCTCCACCGTCGTCACGCTGCGCCCGCCGGCCGCCGAAGCGGGCAGCGCGCAGGCATAGGCCGGCGTGCCGTCCATCAGCACGGCGCAGGCGCCGCATTGCTCGGCGCCGCAGCCGAAGCGCGGGCCCGAAAGGCCAAGCGGCCCGCGCAGCGTGTGCAGCAGGGTCACGTCGTCCGCGACCTCCGCCTCCACCGCCGCGCCGTTGAGGGTGAAGGCGACCATGGCGACCTCAGTTCGGCTGGATGCCGGCAGTGCGGATGCCCTCGGCCTGACGCGCGATGTCGGCGCGCAGGAAGGCATCGAACTCGGCGATGCTCATCGGGTTGACCTGGGCGCCGAGGCGGAGCTGCGCGGCGCGCGTCGCGGGCAGGCCCATGATCCGGTTGATCTCGGTGTTCAGCTTCCGGCGGATCTCCATCGGCGTCGCCGCCGGGGCCATGATGCCGAGCCAGATGCTCGCCTCGTAGCCAGGCAGCACCTCGGCGACGGCGGGAACATCGGGCAGCAGGGGGCTGCGCTGCGGGCCGGTGGTCGCGAGCGCGCGCACGGAGCCTGCCCGCGCCTGTTCGGCCATGGTCGGGATGGCATCGAACATCATCGGCACCTGGCCGGCGATGAGCGCCGTGCGCGCCTCGTTGGAGCCGCGGAATGGGATGTGGGTGATCTCGATCCCGGCCATGGCACGGAACACCTCGCCGGCGATGTGATAGGGCGTGCCGGGCCCGGAGGAGGCATAGTCGATCTTGCCGGGATTGGCCTTCGCGTAGGCGATCAGCTCCTGCAGCGTGTTCGCCGGCAGGGAGGGATGCACCGCCAGGACGTGGTGCGCGACGTTGATGAAGGCGATCGGCGCAAGGTCGCGCATCAGCACATAGGGGCGGTTCGGCAGCAGGGTCTCGTTCGCCGTGTGCGTGTTCGACATCAGCAGCAGCGTCTGCCCATCGGGGGCCGACTTGGCGACGGCGTCGGCGCCGATGGTCCCGCCGGCGCCCGGCCGGTTCTCGATGACAAAGGGCTGTCCGAAGCTCTGTTGCAGCGGATCGGCGAGGAAGCGCCCGGCGACGTCGGCGGAGCCGCCGAGGCCGAAGGGCACCACGATCCGCACGGGCCGCGAGGGCCAAGCCTGTGCCGCCGCGCCGCGCGCGCCCGCTGCCGCAACACCCAGGGCAAGCGCCGACCTGCGTCCGATCATTCTCCGTGCCTCCCAGGCTTTGATGCCATTTAGCGGCACCGCACGCCGGGGGCGCAAGGGTCAGCCTGGAACCCGGCCGGGCGCAGGCATGCCGCGATGGGCCTCCCTCAGGCTGTTCGGCCACCCGTCCCGCACCGAGCGGAAACAGGGCTCGCCCTCGGTGATGCGCATCCTCAGGGCCACCGCCTGGGTGTCCACCCGATAGACCGGCAGGTCGAGCGGCATGCCCACGGCCAGATTCGAGTGCAGCGTGGAATCCATGCTGACGAGCGCGAGCCTCACCCCGTTCACCAGCGTCGTGTCCGGCCTCACCGCGCGGTCGAGGATGGGCTTGCCGTACCTGTGCCCGCCGATCTGCGGGAAGGGCATGTCCTCGGTCGCCTCGATGACGTTGCCCGCGGCATGGATCATGACCCGCGGCATAGATCATGATCCGCCGCATAGATCATGAAGAGGCGCTGTGCCTGCCCGCCGATCTGCCCGCCGGGCAGCAGCGCGACGTCGAAGGCGATGCCGTGCGCGCGCAGCGTCGGCCCGTCGGTCTCGAAGACGCACGGACCGCCGCACCGACGAGCTGCGCGGCGCGGAACATGCTCGGCACGTCGCGCAGCGTATGGGTCAGGCCGTCCAGCAGAGGCCCTCCTGCAGCCGGTTCCACGCCGCCTGGCTGATCCGAGGTTGCCGGCGCTTCCGGACGGACGCTCAGGGCTGCAGGTAGAAATCCTGGATCCGGCGCCCGAGCTCGATATTGCGGTCGATCGTCGCGGTGAGGAAGTTGTGCAGGCCGCCGGCCATGATGTCGGCGATGCGGCCGAAGCGCAGGCGGGCATGCATCTCCCCGGCCAGACGGTGGCATTCGCCGCTGCGTCCGCCATGCGCGGCGGCAATGCCGTTCAGCGTCTCCTCGATGCGGCCGTAGCAGGCGATCATGGAACGCGGCAGCTCCGGGCGCAGGATCAGCAGCTCGGCGATGCGCTGCGGCTCCAGCCGCGCATGATAGACCCAGTGATAGGCGCGCAACGAGGAGACCGATCGCAGGATCGCCTGCCATTGGAGGTAGGCGACGGCGCTCTGCGCGTCGGTTTCCGCCAGCGCGTGGTGGTGCACGTCGAGCACCCGCGCCGTGTTGTCCGCCCGTTCGAGCATGGTGCCGAGGCGCACGAAGCGCCAGGCCTCGTCGCGCAGCATGGTGTCGGCATAGGCGCCGTTGAACAGGATGGTGCGGCTCTTCACCCAGTCCAGGAAGCCGGGAAGGTTGTCGGAGACGAGGCTCTGCTCGCTGGTCCGGCGCGCCTCGGACCAGGTCTCGTTCACCGCCTCCCACATGTCGGTGGTCAGGGCCGTGCGCACGGCGCGGCCGTTGCGCCGCGCGGCGTCGATGCAGGAGAGGATCGAGGACGGGTTGGCGGGATCCGCCGCGAGGTGGCGGACGACGTTCTCCTGCGTCGGCGCGAGGCCCGTCGCGTCGAAGCCCGGCTCGCAGCCGGACGCGATGAGCAGCGCACGCCAGGCGTTGCCGCGCTGCGTCCCGTCGCGCGTCAGGCTCGCCATCCGCAGGGCGACCTGCAGGCCGCGGGCGTTGTTGCCGGCACGCTCGATGTAGCGGCCGAGCCAGTAGAGGCTGTCGGCGGTGCGGCTCAGCATCAGCCGGGCTCCCCCGCCCGGGTGGCGATGTCGGCGGGATCGTCCTCGAGCACCCAGGTGTCCTTGGTGCCGCCGCCCTGGGAGGAATTGACCACGAGGGAGCCTTCCCGCAGCGCCACGCGGGTGAGCCCGCCGGGCACGATCCGCACCTCCTTGCCGCAGAGGACGAAGGGGCGGAGATCGACATGGCGGGGCGCGATGCCCTGCTCGACCAGCGTCGGCACGGTCGAGAGCGCAAGGGTCGGCTGGGCGATGTATTCGGCGGGCTTCGCCCTGATCCGCGCGGCGAAGTCGGCGCGCTGCCCGGCGGTGCTGTGCGGCCCGACCAGCATCCCGTAGCCGCCCGAGCCGTGGGTCAGCTTCACCACCAGCTCGTCGAGGTGGTCGAGGACATAGGCCCGGTCCTCGTCCCGTTCGCAGAGATAGGTCGGCACGTTCGAGAGGATCGGTTCCTCATCGAGGTAGAAGCGCACCATCTCGGGCACATAGGGATAGATCGCCTTGTCGTCCGCGATCCCGGCGCCGGGCGCATTGGCCAGGGCGACGTTGCCCTTCCTGTAGGCCGCCATCAGCCCCGGAACGCCGAGCACGCTCTCGGGCCGGAAGACCTGCGGGTCGAGGTAGTCGTCGTCGATGCGGCGGTAGATGACATCGACGCGCTGCGGCCCGGTCGTCGTCCGCATGTAGACGACCTCGTCCTCGACGAAGAGGTCGGGGCCCTCCACCACCTCCACGCCCATCTCGTCGGCGAGGAAGCAATGTTCGTAGTAGGCGCTGTTGAAGGAGCCGGGCGTCAGGATCGCGACCCGCGGGGTGCCCCGGCAATTGGGCGGCGCGACCGACTTCAGCGTCTCGAGCAGTTCCTCGGGATAATGCCCGACCGGCTGGATGTGATAGGTGGCGCAGAGCCCGGGGAAGAGGCGGAGCATCGCCTCGCGGCCCTCGAGCATATAGGACACGCCCGAGGGCGTGCGGCAATTGTCCTCGAGCACCCAGAAGTCGCCGGGCCCGGTGCGCACCACGTCGATGCCGGCGATGTGGGTATAGACGCCCCCCGGCGGGACGAAGCCCTTCATCTCCGGCCGGAAGGCTTCGTTGTCGCGCACCAGCGCGGCCGGAATGCGGCCCGCCTTCAGGATGTCCTGCTTCCCGTAGACATCGATCAGGAAGAGGTTCAGCGCCTTCACCCGCTGCACCAGCCCCCGCGACAGCGCATCCCACTCCGATCGGGCGAGGATGCGCGGGATGATGTCGAAGGGGATCAGCCGTTCCGGGTCGCCGCCTTCGCCGTAGACGGCGAAGGTGATGCCGATCCGCTTGAACAGCAGCTCGGCCTCCCGCCGTCGTCGTTCGAGCGCCGCCCGGGGCGTCGCGGCGAGCCACCGGGAGATCTCCGCATAGGGGCCGCGAATCAGGTCGTCGGCAGTCATCTCGTCGAAGGCGGGCGTGGTCATGGTCACCGGCGCTAGGTCCTCCATTCGCGAGCCTTGCCGGGGGAGGCCCCCCGGCGCAAGTCCGGTGACGTCGATCCCTTGGCCCGCGAGACGGCAATCGCCCACGATCCGGGCGGCGCCTGCCCCCTTATGGGCAGCCCATGTCGCGCCTATCCTCCCCCGCCCCATTCCGGAGGATCCGCATGACCGACGCCCCCATGTCCACCGCCGCCGACGCCCTGGCCGCCGCCTTCGCCGCGGCCGGCGCGAAGCGGATCTACGGCGTTCCCGGGGGCGGCTCGAGCCTGGACCTCATCGCCGCGGCGAAGGCGCGCGGCCTCGGCTTCGTGCTGGCGCGGCACGAGACCTCGGCGGTGATCATGGCCGCGACCGAGGCGGAACTCTCCGGCGCGCCGGGCGTCGCGCTCTGCACGCGCGGGCCCGGCGTCGGCAATGCCGCGAACGGCATGGCCCATGCCGCCCTCGACCGCGCGCCGGTGGTGCTGGTCGCCGATGGCTTCGCCCCGGCCGAGCGCGCCTTCGCGACGCACCAGTATTTCGACCATGCCGCGATGCTCGCGCCGGTGACCAAGGCGCAGCTCTCGGTCGGGCAGATGGCGGCGGGCGAGGCCGCGGCGCGGGCGGTCGAGGCCGCCATGGCCGCGCCCCGCGGCGCCACGCTGGTCGAGCTTTCGGGCAGCGCGGCGCGCCAGCCGGCGGCCTTGCCGGAAC
>JAFADX010000080.1 GCA_023424475.1 Pseudomonadota bacterium | reverse complement strand
GATCATGCGCGAGCCGCGCCAGCGCCGCCGCAAGCGCGGCGGAATCCCCGGGCGGCACGGCAATGCCCGAGGGGCCGTCCTCCACGATGCGCGCCGTGCGGCCCGGCAGGTTCGTCACCACCGGCAGCCCTGCCGCGAGCCCGTCCATGATCTTGTTGGGCGAGGTCCATTCCGCGAAGGCGGGCACGCCGGCGAGCAGGTGCAGCGCCACCTGGCAGCCTGCGTGCAGGCCGCCGAGCGCAGCGCGCGGCATCGGGCCGAGGAAGGTGACGTTGGCGAGCCCCTCGGCCGCCGCGCGCGCCACCAGCGCCGGCTTCTCCGAGCCCTCGCCGACGAGGAGGATGCGCACCAGCCCTTCCCCGCGCCCTCGCAGGATCGCCGCGGCGTCGAGCAGCACGGAGAGCCCGTTCGCGCGTCCATGCGCGCCGGCGTAAAGGGCGAGGCATTCCCAGGGCGCGGCCTCCGCCGGGCGCCACGGTGCGACATGCGGCCCGAACAGGCCGAGGTCGCAGCCGTTCGGCACCACCTGCACGCGGGCAGGATCCGCACCGCGCGCCATGGCGGTCTCCGCCATGCCCTCCGACAGCGCGACGACGGCGGCCGCATGGCGGCAGGCGGCGTCCGCGAGGCGCTCCATGGTCCAAAGCACCGGCCCCGGCACCCCGCCCATGGCGCGCGGCAGTTCCGGCCAGGGGTCGCGGATCTCGAAGACGAAGGGCGTGCCGCGCAGCGCCCGTGCGACCAGCGCCGGCAGCGCCACCGTCAGCGGCGTCGAGGAGCCGACGACGAGATCCGTCCCGCGCACCGTCGCGAGGGGTGCCGCCGCCGCGGCGAAACGCAGGAAGGCCGCGCCGCGTGCGCCGAGACCCATGGCATTGCCGCAGGCGATGTCGAATTCGACCACGCGATGGCGGCCGACACGCCCTTCGCGCCGGCCATGCCGGAACGGGCCATCCAGCCCGGTCACCGCGCCGGCGTAGCGGCCGCAGGCGATGGTGACCTCGTGCCCCGCGGCGGCGAGCGCCTCGGCGAAGGCATGGCTGCGCGTCGCCGTGCTGCCGCCGGGCCCGGAGTGGTGCTGGTGCAGGTAGAGGATGCGCATGCTCAGCCGCGGCAGGCGCCCCGGATCGCGGCGATGACGCGGTCCTGCTCGGCCACCGTCATGCCGGTGCCGGAGGGCAGGCAGAGCCCGTCCGCGAAGAGGCGGCGCGCGACGGCTCCGCCGGCGGAGGGCGCATCGCGGAACACCGGCTGGTCGGGCAGCGGCTTCCAGACCGGGCGGCTTTCCGCCCCGATCGAGTCGAGCGCCAGGCGCACCATCTCCCGGTCGGCGCCGAAGCGCGCGGGATCGACCAGGATCGCGCTGAGCCAGCGCGACGCCTGGCCCCACCCGGCCTCAGGCATGAAGCCGATGCCGGGCAGGTCGGCCAGGCCCGCCACGTAGCGCGCGAAGATCGCGCGCCGTGCCGTCACGCGTTCGGCCAACACGCCGATCTGTGCCAGCCCCACCGCGGCGAGCAGCGAGGACAGGCCATAGGCGTGCCCCGTGGTCGAATGCTGATAGTGCGGCGCGCGGTCCTTGGCCTGGCTCGCCAGGTGCCGCGCGCGGGCGATGAGCACCGGATCGCCGGAGGCGAGCGCCCCGCCCCCGCCGGCCGTGACGATCTTGTTCCCGTTGAAGGAATAGGCCGCGAGCCGCGCGCCCTGCCCGGCCGGGCGCCCGCGCAGCGTGGCGCCGAGCCCCTCGGCGCTGTCGCTGACGACGGGCACGCCCCAGCGCCCGCAGGCGGCGAGGATGGCGTCGAGCTCGGCGGCCTGGCCGTAGATGTCCACCGCCGCCACCGCGCGCGGCAGCCGCCCGCGCCGCGCCGCCGCGCGCAGTTCCCGCCGCAGCAGCTCGGGGTCGAGCGTCCAGGAGGCCGGATCGACATCGAGGAAGCGGGGCACCGCACCCATCTGCACCGCCGGCGCGACGGTCGCGACGAAGGTGAAGCCCGGTGCCCAGACCTCGTCGCCCGGCGCGATGCCGAGCACGCGGTAGGCGAGGTGCAGCGCCGCGGTGCCGGAGGCGGTGGCCAGCACGTGCGGATGGCCGGTGACGCTGCCGATCGCGGCCTCGAAGGCCTCGATGGCCGGGCCGGCGGGGGCCACCCAGCCGCTGTCCAGAACCGCCGCCAGCCCGGGCAGTTCCCGCCCCGTCAGATGCGGGGGCGAGAGCGCGATGCGCCGGGCGGCCCATCCCTCCGCGCTCGCGTCGGGCAGGGTGAGGCCAGGGCGGGAAGGCAGCAGGACCGTCACACTCATGATTTAAGAACAGTAATTCAAATCAACCAAGAGTTATGTTCGATCCGGCTGCAGCTCCGGCATGGTCGCGTGCCCGGGGGCGGAGGCCCCACGCCCGGCGATGGCGAGCGCGGCGCAGCGCAGGAGGATGCCGGCATCGTCCAGGGCGCGCGGCGCCGCGGCCGCATAGCGCGCGTCGAGTTCCAGGCGCGCGTCCCAGCCCACCGCATTCCGCCCCGCCGCCTGCGCCAGTCCCGCGAGGCCCGGCCGCACCGCCAGCCGCAGCGCCTGCCGCGGCGTGTAGCGCGCGATGTAGGCCATCGGCAGCGGCCGTGGCCCGACCAGGCTCATCTCGCCGCGCAGGACGTTCATGAGCTGCGGCAGCTCGTCGAGCGCGAACCGCCGGAGCACCGTGCCGAACCGCGTCAGCCGGGCCGCGTCCTCGCCGGCGCCTTCGCGCATGGTGCGGAACTTCAGCAGCGTGAAGGGAGCCCCGCCGCGCCCTGCGCGCTGCTGGCGGAACAGCACCGGCGCGCCGAGCGCGATCCGCACCGCGAGCGCGACGGCCATCATCACCGGCGCCAGCGCCGCCAGCAGCAGCGCCGCGCCGACGATATCAGCGGCCCGCTTGCCGCAGCGCGCGTACATGCCGGGGTTCCGCCGTCACGCCGAGGCCGAGCGTCAGCCCCAGCGCGAACCAAGCCATGCGGTTGCCGAGGTCGGTCGAGACCATCACCGTCAGCGCCACCGGCAGCACCAGCGCCGCGATCCGCGCCACGCGCCAGCCCTCGCCGCGCCGCCCGAGCCGCAGCGCCGCCG
>JAFADX010000077.1 GCA_023424475.1 Pseudomonadota bacterium | reverse complement strand
GTGCAGGTGCTCGGCGCCGGGGGCGCCGGCCGCGCCGTCGCGATGGCGATCGCCGAGGCGGCACCCGCTGCCCTCGCCGTCGCCGACCCGGACGAGGCCCGCGCCGGGGCCCTCGCCGCAGCGGTCGCGCGCGAATTCCCATCGCTGCCCGTCACCGTCGGGCTGGGGCCTTCCGAGGTGCTGGTGAACTGTTCCCCGGTCGGCATGGGCGCCGATACCCGCCTGCCCCTGCCCGCAGGCCTGGTTCCCGATCGCGGTGCCGTCTACGACATCGTCAACCGGCCCGACACGCCGCTGCTCCTCGCCGCGCAGGCACGCGGCTGTCGCATCGGGCATGGGCGTTCGATGATGCTCGCGCAGGTGGGGCTCCTCATCCGCTTCCTGTTCGGCCCGACATGAGGCGCGTCCTGCTCCACGCCGACGATGTCGGCATGTGCCATGGCGCCAACCGCGCCTATCTCGACCTGTTCCGCGCCGGGCGGCTGGACAGCGGCAGCGTCATGGTGCCCTGCCCCTGGTTCCCCGAGATCGCGCACGCCGCCACCGGGGATCCATCCCTGGACCTCGGCGTCCATCTGACCTTGACCAGCGAATGGTTCGGCTATCGCTGGGCTCCCGTCTCGACGCGCAGCGCCGCGAGCGGCCTGCTCGACGCCGACGGCTTCCTTCCGCGCGACGTCGTCTCGCTGCGGCGCGCGCTGGTGCCGGAGGCGGCGGAGGCCGAGATGCGCGCCCAGGTGGACCGCGCCCTCGCCGCCGGCATCGACGTCACGCATCTCGACACGCATATGGGTGCGGCACTGGTGCCGGAACTGCTGCCCGCGACGCTGCGCATCGCGCGGGAGGCGCGCCTGCCGCTGCTGCTGCCGCGCGATATCGGCTCCTACCTCTCGGTGCTGCGGCTCGGGGACGTGGATGCCGCCATCTATGACGAAGCCTTCGCCACATTGCAGGGCTGGGGCATGCCGGTCTTCGACCGCTTCGCCATGACGCCGGGCGTGACGCCGGACATCGGCGCCTATGCCGCCGTGCTGGTCCCGGAGGCGCCCGGCCTCACCTTCGTCTCGCTGCACCCGAATGCGCCCGGCGACATCGAGGCCATCACCGCATCCCACCCGCGGCAGGACCCGGCTTGGCGGACCGGCGAAGCCGCCCTGCTCGCCAGCGGCGCGGCCGATGCGCTGCTGGCGCGGGAAGGCGTGGAACGCATCGGCTTCCGCGTTCTGCGCGATGCCTGGCGCGCGGCCGGAATACGCTGACCGCGGCGCCGCCGCCCTCCACGCAGCACCATCCCGGATCCCGCCGCGATTACGGCCCCGATCAGCCCGGCGCGGCCCGGCGGCGCGCCATCCGCGCCGCGAGCAGCATCGCGTTCCGCATGGCGCCGGGATGGGCGATGCCCTTGCCGGCGATGTCGTAGGCCGTGCCATGCGCCGGGGTGCAGATGGGGAAGGGAAAGCCCCCGAGCAGCGTCACGCCGGCCTCGAAGCCGAGCAGCTTCATCGCGATCTGCCCCTGGTCGTGATACATGGTCAGCACGGCGTCGAAGTCGCCGCGCCTGGCGCGGACGAAGACCGTATCGGATGGAAACGGACCGTCGCAGGCGATCTGCGCATGCTGGCCGGCCTCCACCGCAGGACCGATGACGTCGATCTCCTCGCGCCCGAAATTGCCGTTCTCGCCCGCATGCGGGTTCAACGCGGCGACAGCGATGCGCGGCCGCGCGACGCCGGCGGCGAGCAGGGCCTCGTGCGTCAGGCGCAGGTTGTCGAGGATCGCTTCCCGCGTCAGCAGCCCGGCGACGTCCTTGAGCGGCACATGCGAGGTGACACGCGCGTTCCACAGCCCTTCGAGGATGTTGAACTCCTTCGCCGTACCGTGGAAGCCGATGGCCTCGGCGGTGAAGCCGATCTCGTCCTCGTAGCCCTGGGTGACGAGGCGCATCGCCGCCTTGTTGAAGGGGGAGAAGCAGACCGCGTCCGCATCTCCCGCCGCGGCCATGGCAAGGGCACGGCGGAAATTCTGCGTCGCGAAGCGGCCGCCGGCTTCGGAGATGCGGCCCAGCGGCACCCCGGCCGGATCGCAGTGGCCGAGGTCGATCAGCACCGGCCTGCCGGCGCCATTCCGCGCGATCGGCGCACCGTCCTCGGCGATATCGACCGCAGGATCGACACCGGCGACGCGGGCGCCTGCGGCCAGGACCCGTGCGTCGCCGATGACGATGATCCCGGCCGCCGCTCGTACCGCATCGTCCGCCAGCACCCTGGCAGTGAGCTCCGGCGAGATGCCGGCGGCATCGCCCATGGCCAGGACGACGCGCGGCAGGCCGGCGCGGGCGGCTTCCTCGGACATCGTTGCTCCCCAGGGCGTCCGTCCGGTACCCCGAGGCCGCCGGGGACGCTCCGCCTGTTGTTCGTGGAACGGCGTGCAGTCCCACGGTCGTAGTCGCGCGGCCGGGCGCACGTCAACCGGGCTCCGTGCCGCCCGACCCCACTCCTCCCCATCGGACGCGAACCAGGTGCAGGACCATATCGGCCCTCCCTCCCTGGACGTACCACCCCGATCGGCCGATCGTGCGGCGTGACAACCGCCCGGCGCCGTCGCAGCTCCGGGAAGCGGAGAGGGAACGGGCCATGGACTTCAAGGGCAAGGTGGCGGTCGTCACCGGCGGGGGCAACGGCATCGGGCGGGCGGCCTGCCTCGGCTTCGGGCGTCGCGGCGCGAATGTCGTGGTGGTCGACCGGGACGCCGAAGCCGCCGCCGCCGTGGCCGGCGAGATCGGGCGCGGCAGCGCCATCGCCTGCACCGCCGACGTTACCCGCGCGGCCGACGTCCAGGCCTATGTGGCGGCGGCGCTGGATGCCTTCGGCAGCATCGATTGCTTCCACAACAATGCCGGCATCGAAGGCCGCGTCGCCGTCACCGCCGAGCATGCGGAAGCCGATTTCGACGCCGTGATCGGCGTGAACGTGAAGGGCGTCTTCCTCGGCCTGCGCCACGTCCTGCCGGTGATGATCCGCCAGGGGCGCGGCGCCGTCGTCAACACCGCCTCGATCGCCGGCCTGGTCGGCACGCCCGGCATGCCGGCCTATGTCGCCTCCAAGCATGCCGTCATCGGATTGACCAAGGTGGCTGCCGGCGAGGTCGGCCCGCTCGGCGTCCGCGTCAACGCCGTCTGCCCCGGCCCGATCGACACGCGCATGATCCGCGACATCGAGCGCCAGGTCTCCCCCAACAACCCCGAGGGCGTGGAGGAACGCTATGCCGGCGGCATCCCGCTGCGCCGCTACGGCACGGCGGAAGAGGTCGCGAATGTCGTGCTGTTCCTGTGCTCCGACCTCGCGGCGAACGTCACCGGCGCGCAATACGTGGTCGATGGAGGCCGCACCGCGGCGCCCGCGGGCGTCTCGCAGGGGCGTGTCACCTGACGGACGCGTGACAGAAGCGGCGGGCCGGCGGATCATGGCCGCATGCTCGCCGACCCCGCCTTCATCCGCCCCGGCCGCTTCTGGAAGGGCAATGTCCATACGCATTCCATCGCCTCGGACGGTGTCCGCAGCGCGGCGGATGTCTGCGCGACCTATCGGGACGCCGGCTACGACTTCCTCGCCCTGACCGATCACTTCATGGCGAAGTACGGCTTCCCGATCGTGGACACGCGCCCGTTCCGGACCCCGGGCTTCACGACCATCCTCGGCGCCGAACTGCACGCGCCCGAGACCGTGCTGGGCGAGACCTGGCACATCCTCGCCCTCGGCCTGCCGCTCGATTTCGCACCCCTCGCGGATGGCGAGGACGGCCCCGCGCTCGCGGCGCGCGCCCTCGCCGCCGGTGCCTTCGCCGCCATCCCGCATCCGGCCTGGTACGGGCTGACGATCGAGGATGCCGACCGCATTCCCGGCGCCCATGCGGTGGAGGTCTACAATCACACCTCCCAGCTCCGCACCGAGCGCGGCGACGGCGTCTACCTTGCCGACCAGATGCTCGCGGCCGGGCGGCGCATCGGGCTGATCGCGGTGGACGACGCGCATTTCCTCTCCCCCGACGCCTTCGGCGGCTGGCTGATGGTCAAGGCGGAGGCGAACGAGCCCGGAGCGCTGCTCGAGGCACTGAAGGCCGGCGCCTACTACGCGACGCAGGGCCCGCAGATCCACGATATCGCCTGGGGGGAGGAGGAGGTCGAGATCACCTGCTCCCCTGCCATGAGCGTGATGGTGCTCAGCCGCGGATCCCGCGCCGCGCAGCATGTCGCACCGGGCACCACCCGCATCCGCCTGCCCGTCGCGAAGCATCGCGGCGGCGGCTTCGCGCGCGTCGTCGTCGCCGATGCCCTGGGCCGCCGCGCCTGGGCCAACCCCGTCTTCTTCGACCGCTGAGGACCAGCCGCCATGGCCGAGGATGCCGTCGCCACCATCCGGGACCTGCTGGAGCGCCGCGCCGACGGCGCCTATGGGCTGCACGACGTGACGCAGCGCCAGCACGCGCTGCAGTCGGCCTGGCTCGCCGAACGCGGCGGACATCCATCCGCGCTCGTCGCCACCGCGCTGATGCACGACATCGGACACCTGGTGCACGACCTCGGCGAGAACCCCGCTGCCGAGGGCATCGACGACCGCCACGAGGAACTCGGCCATGCCTGGCTGGCCCGCCATTTCGGCCCCGAGGTGACCGAGCCGGTGCGGCTGCATGTCGCGGCCAAGCGCTACCTCTGCGCCACCGAAGCCGGCTACGTCGCGAAGCTCTCGCCCGACAGCATGCTGAGCCTCTCGCTCCAGGGCGGCGCCATGTCCGCCGAGGAGGCCGCCGCCTTCGAGGCGCTGCCCCACCACCGCGAAGCGGTGCAGCTCCGCCGCTATGACGAGGAAGCCAAGGTGAAGGATCTCGAAACCCCGCCCGTCGCGCATTTCATGCCCCACCTGGCCCGGTGCCTGAGGACCGCGCCGTGACCCGCGTGGTGATGGTCGCCCTCGACGGGATGCGGCCCGACATGGTGGATGCGGCGGCGACGCCCAATCTCCACGCCCTGGCGCGGGAAGGCACGCGCTTCGCCAATGCGCGCAGCGTCTTTCCCTCCGAGACGCGCGTGGCGACGCCCTCCTTCATCACCGGCTGCCGGCCGGGCGGCCACGGGATGGTGGCGAATACGGTGTTCGACGCCTCGGTGGCGCCGGACCGCCTGCTGCGCACCAAGCTGGTGGAGGATGTCCTGGCCATCGCCGCCGGCGCGGAATCGCCGCTGCAGAGGCCGAGCCTCGCGGAACGGCTGGCCTCTGCCGGCAGGACCTTCGCGCTGGTCAGCTCGGGCACCGCCGGCGCGGCGAGGCTGTTGCACCCGGCGGCCGACCGCCTCGGCTCCTTCCGCTGGAATGTCGAGGACACCGAGGGCGCCACCGCCGCGGAGGTGCGCGACGCCCTCGGCGCCACGCCTGAAGCCGCGGTGCCGAACATTCCGCGCGTCGAATTCGCCGGGCGCGTGCTGCTCGAGCATGTATTGCCCAGGCAGCGGCCGGACGTCGCGCTGCTCTGGCTGTCGGAACCCGATGTCTCCTTCCACTGGGGCGGGCTGCGCGCGGAGCACACGCAGCGCGCCCTGCGCGCGGCGGATGCCGTGCTGGGCCGCGTCCGCGCCTGGCGGGACGCGCAGCCGGACGCATCGGAGATCGCGATCGTGGTGCTGTCGGACCATGGCCATGTGACCGGGCGCGGCAAGCGGTGCCTGCGGACGGAACTGCGGCAGGCGGGATTCCGCGCCGGCACGGGCATGGCGCCCGAGGTGGACGTGGTGGTCGCCCCCGCCGCCGCCCCGGGGCTCTGGCTGCGCGACGCGTCGCTGGCGCCGCAGATCGCCGATTTCCTCGCGATGCAGGATTGGGCCGGCCCGCTGCTCGCCCGCGATCCGGAGATCCTGCCGGCAGGACGCACGCTGCCGCTCGCCCTGCTGGGCAGCGCCCATGCCCGCAGCGCGGACCTCGTCGCCACCTTCGCGGGCCATGAGGAGCCCGACGAGTGGGGCCTGCCCGGGCACGCCCCGTTCGATGCACCCGACGTGCCGGAAGGCGGCGGCATGCATGGCGGGCTGCACCGCGCGGAACTCGCGACGGTGCTGGTCATGCAGGGCGGCCCGGTGCGCCGCGGCGCGGTGGCCGAGGAACCGGCCGACCTGACCGACATCGTGCCGACCGTGCTGCATCTGCTCGGCCTCAGCGCCGACGGCATGGAAGGCCGCCCGCTGCGCGCCGCGGTCGATGCGGCGGCGGATGCGCCGCCGACGCGCGAGACGCTCGACCTGCCGGGCGGCTTCGTGCTCGAGGCGATGCGCGCGCCCTCCGGGCGGTTCTACCCCACGGCGATGCGGCGGCGCGCACGGTAAGCGGTTCCCGTTCGCCTCGGCAGGGCGCAGCACCCGGCGGGTCAGCAGCACTCCACGAGACCGGGGCGCTCGCCCGCCGCCAGCCGGCCTTCGATCCCGGCGACCGCGGCCGGCAGGTCGGCGATGGAATCGATCACCAGATGCGCGCCGGCGCGCGTGAGCTCCCCTGCCGCGGCACGGCGCAGCGCCTCGCGCGCGGCGGGCTCGAGTGCGGCCAGTTCCTCCACGGTCAACCCCGCGATGTTGCCGGACAGGGCGACGCCGACCGCCCAGGCGCCGGCGGCCCGCGCCTCGCCGATTCCCGGTGGCGTGTCGTCGAGCTTCACGACGCGGCTCGCCGGCCAGATGCCCATCGCCGCCATAGCGTGCCACATCTGCAGCGGCGCCGGGCGGCCGGCAGCGAGATCGCCGGCGCAGACCATCACCTCCGGCACGAAGCCCTGCGCGGCGGCGAGCGGCACCAGGCGTTCCATGATCGGCCGGGTGTAGCCGGTGGTCGAGCCGATGCGGATTCCGCGGTCCGCCGCCCAGACCAGCGCCTCCTTCGCGCCGGGGACCAGCGCGCTGTGGCGCTCCACGGCCGCGACGTTCAGGGGCTCGAAGACCTCGAAGACGGCGTCGATCGCCGCCTCGTCGAAGTCGCGCCCCTGCTTCGCGCGCCAGGCTTCGGCCACGCCGGGGGACTGCCCGACCAGGCGGATGTGGTCGCGCTTCGCCATGCCCATGGGCCCGCGGGCATCGGCGATCGAGATCGCGACCCCGAACCGCGCGAAGGCCTCGACGAAGGCGCCCATCGGGGCGCGGCTGCCATGGTCGAGAACGGTCCCGGCCCAGTCGAGGATGACCGCCCGGATGGCGGTCATGGATTCGCCTCGAGTTCGGCCAGCACCTCCTCGGCCAGCCCGAAGGCCGTGCTCGCGCCGGTGCCCGAGGTGACGGAGACGAGGCGCACGCCCGGCGCCGGCGCCTCGACGAAGGCATCCTCCGATCCCGAAGGGTAAAGCCCGGTCCAGCGTTCCAGGACCCGCGGCGCCGGCAGGTCGAGCACGCGATGCGCCTCCTTCAGGATCAGCGCATCCACATGCTCGGGCTGGAAGGGGTCGGGCGTCGGCGCGTAGTGGTGGCTGTCGCCGACCACCAGCGATCCGTCGGCCCCCTGCACGACGATGAGGTGGACACCGTTCTCCAGTTCGGCCGCCTGTTCGGCGGCGAGGCGCGTGCGCAGCGCGGCCAGCGAAGGACAGTCGGCATAGCCGCGGTAGCGATGCAGGCCGAGGTCGCTCATCACCGCCGCCGGCAGCCGCCAGCCCGGATCGGCGAGACGCAGCATGTGCAGCTTGCACAGCGTCACGCCGCGGCGCGCGAAGACCTCGGGGAAGAGCGTGGCGATGTCCGCCCCCGGGCAGACCACGATGCGCGGCGCGTGGAAGGTGCCGCGCGTGGTCGCGACGCGCCCTGCCTCGACCGCCCGCACCACGGCCTGGCGCAGGATGCGGACGCCGAGCATGCCCTCCATCCAGGCCGCGAGCTGCGGAATCGCATCGCGGCTTTCGACGCGCAGCTCGTGCGGGCTGTGCAGGGCGGCGAGCACGTCCCCCGCGCGGAGCGGCGGGGCCAGGTCGCGGGCATGGAGGATGCGGCAGCCTTCCCCCATCGGGCCGGCGGCGAATTCCTCGATGACGGCGACCGCCTCGGGCCGCCGCGCGGCCATGACCAGGCCGTGGTGATGGACGACGATGCCGGCGAGCGGCGCCACCTCGGCCCAGACGTCGCGGGTGCGGCGGGCGCGCCGCCAGGTCTCCGGCCCACCCTGCCCCGTCACGGTGACGAAGCCGAAATTGCGGATGCTGGCGCCATTGGCCTGCGCGTCGCGGTCCAGCACCGCGACCCTCATCCCCTGCCGCGCCGCATGCAGCGCATGGGCCAGGCCGACGATCCCGGCGCCAACGACGAGCAGGTCGTACTCCGTCTCCATCGCGTCCTTCCCTGGGCCTGTCGCGGCCACCCTGCGGTCAACGCGCCGCCCGGTCCAGCGTTTCGGATACGACGAAACAATGACACGAAGTGCGGTGACGGACCGTTGCAAGCCGCCTAAGCTCCGATCATGTCGCCCCCGGACCCGACTTCCCTGGCCGGCAAGACCTTCCCGCTGAGGGAAGGCTACGACCATGTCGTCATCGGCGCGGGCGAAGCCGGCATCGCCGCGGCCCAGGCCGCGGCGGCCGCCGGCGCGAAGACGCTGCTGGTCGACGAGCATCCGCTCGACCCGGGCCTCTTCGGCCTCGACATCCCCTACCTGTTCGGCGGGCGCGTCGATGCCGCCACCCGCAATGCGGGCCGCATGGAAGAACGCATCGTCGCGGCGCGGCCGGGGCTGATCGCCGCCATGGACGCGGGCGTCGAGGTCGCGCTCGGCGCCGCTGCCTGGGGCGGCTTCGTGAAGGGCGTCGCCAACCGCGGGCTGCGCCGGCCGGTGCTCGGCCTGGCGGACCGCGAAGCCGCCTGGCTGGTCGCCTTCGACCGGCTCACTGTCGCCACCGGCGCGCGCGACGTGGTGCTGCCCTTCCCGGGCTGGCAGTTGCCGGGCGTGATGGGTGCGCGCGGCTTCGACGCGGCGCTGAGGCTCTATGGCGCCTTTTCCGGCCGGCGCCTGGCGGTGATCGGCGGCGGCGCCCTCGCGGCAGGCGTCGTGGCCGCGGCGCGCGATGCCGGGCTCGAGGTCGCGGCGCAGCCGGCCGCGCCCTGTGCCTTGCGCATCGAAGGGCGCGAGGAGGTGAGCGGCATCGCCTGGCATCAGGACGGCACCTGGCGCGAGGCCGCCTGCGACACCGTGGTCATGGCGGTGGACACCGTGCCGATGGTCGATCTCGCCGAGCTCGTCGGCTGCCCGGTCGCCTGGGACGTCGCGAAGGGCGGCTTCGCGGCGCAGGCGACGGCGGGGGTCACGGTGGCCGGCGACGCCGCGGGCACCGCGCCGGCGGCACGCGCGGCTTGGCTCGATGCCGCGCTCGCCGAGGACCACGCGATGGTCTGCGCCTGCGAGGAGGTCACCGCCGGCGACCTGCGCGCGCTGCGCCCGCCGCGCTACCTCGGCGCGGCGGGGCCGGAGGCCGGCCTTGGCGCATTGGGACGGCTGAACCAGGACCAGGTGAAGCGGCTGACGCGCGCCGGCATGGGCCCCTGCCAGGGGCGCCGCTGCCGGGAGAGCGTGCATGCGCTGCTCTCGCGCGAGGGCACCGCGCCGCCCGCCTCCCATCGCGCGCCGATCCGTCCTCTGCCGCTGTCGGTGCTCGCGGCGCTCGAGGAGGATCCCGCGCTGCGCGCCAACTGGACCGGCTGGTTCGGCATTGCCGCGCAATGGCTGCCGCACTGGGAGCCCGCGCCCGAGGACGCGGAATACATCGGCGGCCGGCTGAGCGGCGCAGAGGTGGTGAAGTGATCGTCATCGTCGGCGGCGGCGTCACCGGCCTGTCCACCGCCTTCTGGCTGGCGCGCGAGGGCCACCCCGTCACGATCGTCGAAAAGGGCATCGTCGGCTGGGAGGCCAGCGGCCGGAACGGCGGCGGCTGCACGCATCCCTATTCGCCGCTGTTCCGCGAGGAGCAGCGCCTCTGGCCGATGATGGACGAGCTGCTCGGCCACCCGACGGAATGGCGGCCGCACCGGCTGAAGGTGGCGCTGGACCAAGGTCAGCTCGATCGCCTGTGGAAGAGCACCGGGCTGGCCACCGATCAGGGCTTCGAGGCCGCGGCGCTGGACCGCGCCGCGCTGCGCGAGCTGGTGCCCTGGGTCGGCGACAACGCCGTCGGCGGCATCCACTGGAAGTATGGCGGGCACGCCAATCCGCAGCGCACCAGCCAGGCCTATGCCTGGGCGGTGGAACGCCATGGCGGGCGCATCCTGCAGCACACCGCGGTGCGCGGCATCCGCACCCGGGGCGGCCGCGCCGTCGCGGTCGAGACCAGCGCCGGCGAGATCGGCTGCGACGCGGTGGTGATCGCGGCGGGGCCGCATACCGCCGCGCTGGCGGCGCCGCTCGGCCATCGCGTGCCGATGGCCCCCGCGCGGGTCGAGATGATCGTGACCGAGCCGCTGCCACCCATCGCCCATGGCGGCGTGGACGGCAACGGCCTCTATGGGCGGCAGACGCTGCGCGGGAACCTCGCCTATGGCGGCGGGCCGCATGAATGGATCGACCTCGATGGCGAGGCGACGCCGCGGCCGGTGAACTCCCCCGTCGTTGCCAGCCTCGCGCGCCGGCTGAACGAGTTGTTCCCGCGCCTCGGCCATGTGCGGGTGATCCGTTCCTGGGGCGGGATCGTCGAGAACACGCCGGACGGCCGCCCGATCCTCGATCGCCTGGAGGATCCGGGCAATGTCGTGGTGGCGAGCATGTCCTCGGTCGGCTTCGGCCTGTCGCCGGCGACGGGCCGCGCGCTGGCGCAGCTGGTGCTGCAGGGCCATTGCGACTTCGCCGACCTGTCGCAGCTCAAGCTGTCGCGCTTCGGCAACCTGCCGCTGGACTGGCGCAGCCGGCAGGGCTGGGAGGCGATGCCGGCCTGATACGTCAGGCGGCGCGGATGCGCCGCGCCCGGCCGGGTTCCCATGGACGTCGCATGGCGGCGCCCATGAGCGCCGCCCGAGACGCGGTCACGCCGTAGCATGAACACCCGGACATCAGGCCCAGGCCCAGTCGTAGACGTTCCAGGTGATGTCCGTGACGTACTGGTTCGGCGTCGGCCCCTGCAGCTGCTTGCGCTTCAGGTGCCCCTGCACCGAACCGCCCTGCGCGGCGAAGGGCACTTCCTCATGCAGGATGGCCTGGATCCGCTTGTAGGTGGTGATGCGGTCGGCCTGTTCGGTCTGCGTCACGCCGAGTTCCAGCAGACGGTCCACTTCCGCATTCTCGTACTGGACGTAGTTCGATCCCTGGCGATGCTTCGCCGGGATCATCTTTGAATGGCAGCGCGCGGTGTAGTCCGGATCGAGGCCCACCGTCGGGTCCCAGGCGACCAGCAGCGTGTCGAAGCGCGACTGCGTGGTGTATTCGCCCCAGACGACGGAGGCCGGCATGTTGCGGATTTCCATCTCCACGCCGATCGCCTTCCAGTTCTGCTGGAACAGGGCCTGGCAACCCTGCCGCGTCGCGACGCCGGCGGTGGTGGACATGGTGAACTTCAGCGGCACGCCGTCCTTGGCGCGGATGCCGTCGGCTCCCTTGCGCCAGCCCGCCTCGTCCAGCAGCCGCTCGGCGCCGGCGGGGTCGTTGGTGTAGTCGCGCAGGTCGCGATTGTAGGCCCAATGCGTCGGCTGCAGGTAGGAAAGCGTCCGCGGCCAGGTGCCGAAATAGATGTCGTCGATCGACTTCTGCATCTGCGTCGCCATGGTCAGCGCCTTGCGCACACGCGGGTCGGCGAACTGCGGCTTGCCGCAATTGTAGTAGATGAACTGCACGTTCGGCGTGGGGTAGACGAGGAACTCGCGGTCCGGGAAGGCCCTCGCCTCCCGCCAGCGGTCGTTCGGCACGCCGGAAAGGGCGAAGTAATCGACCTCCCCCGTGCGCGCCTGGCCGTAGGCGGCCATCTGGTCCGGCACGAACTTGTGGATGAACTGGCGCAGCTTGGCCGGGCCGCGGTGGTAGTTCGGGTTGCGCTCATAGACCATGTGGCTGCCCGCGGTGCGGCTGCGCAGCACGAAGGGCCCGGTGCCGACCGGCTGGCTGTTGAAGGCCGCGGTCTGGATGTTCTGCTCCCGCCCCAGGATGTGCCGCGGGACGATGTGCATGTTCTGCCAGGCCCAGAGGAACGGGACGAAGGGCTTGGACAGCTCCATCTCGACGGTCAGGTCGTCCTTCACGCGGAAGGCCTTGATCAGGTCGAAGCCCGAGCGGCTGCGCACCGCGACCCCGGGGTTCATGATGGTCTGGTAGGTGAACTCGACATCCCTGGCGGTGAAGGGCTGGCCGTCGGACCACTTCACGTCGCGCTTGAGGTGCACCGTCCAGGTCAGCCCGTCGGCCGAGATGCCGCCATTCTGGCGGGAAGGCACCTGGGCCGCGAGGTTCGGGAAGAACTCGCCCTTGTCGTTCACGTCCCACAGCGCATCGAACATGCAGGCCTCGGGCACGTTCTCGGTGCCCGCATTGACATAGAGCAGCGGGTTGAACTGCACCGGCTCCTGCGTCATCGCGAGGATGACGCGCTCCCGGTTGATCGACTGCCCCCAGACGGCCGGCGCGGCGAGCAGTGTCGCGGAACCGGCCAGAATGCCGCGGCGCGAGATCCCGATGGTCATGTCGCAAGCCTCCTTCTTCTTGTGGTTCACGGGTCCATGCGAAGGCGCGGGTCGAGCGCGTCGCGCAGCCCGTCGCCCAGGAAGTTGAAGCCCATCACCGTCAGCGTGATCGCCGCCCCGGGCAGGATGGCGAGCCAGGGGACGGTATCGAAATACCCCTGGGCATTGGTGAGCATGTTGCCCCAGGAAGCGAGCGGCGGCTGCACACCGTAGCCGAGGTAGGAGATGTAGCTCTCCATCAGCACCGCCGAGGCCACCTTCAGCGTCGCCGCGACCAGGATCGGCGCGGCCGCGTTCGGCAGCAGCTCGCGGAACATGATCCGCGCGCGGGAGGCGCCGAGCGCCCGCGCCGCCGCCACGAAATCCTGCTCCTTGAGGTGCAGGATCTCCGCCCGCACGATGCGGCTGACCTCCATCCAGGAGGTCAGGCCGATGACCAGCGAGATCGAGAGCAGCGTCGGCGGCACGAAGGCCGCGACCACCAGCAGCAGGAAGACCTGCGGGAAGCAGAGCATGGTATCGACGAAGCGCATCAGCAGCGTGTCGGCGAGGCCGCCCAGGAATCCCGCGGTGATGCCGATCAGTGCCCCGGTCGTCACGGTGGTGACCATGGCCACCAGCCCCACCGTCAGCGACACCTGACCGCCATGGAGCAGGCGCGAGAGCGTATCCCGCCCCAGCTCGTCGGTGCCGAGCGGATAGGCCCAGTCCGCGAAGGGCGGCCGGAAGCGCAGCGCCGTGTCGAGCAGCGTCGGGTCCTGCGGCGCGAGGATCGGTGCGAAGAGGGCGGACGCCAGCAGCAGCACCACGACAAAGGCGCCCGCCAGGGCCAGCCGGTGGCGGCGGAACCGTGCCCAGATGCGGCCGGCCTGGCTCTCCGGCGGGGCTGCGGCGGCGGCGCTCATCGCAGGCGCACCCTGGGGTCGATGGCGGCGATCGCGATATCGGCCAACAGGTTGCCGACGATGACGAAGATCGCGGTGAACATCATCATGCCCATCAGCACCGGGTATTCCTTCATGTTCAGGGCATCGACGAAGAGCCGGCCCATGCCCGGCCAGCCGAAGATCGTCTCGGTCACCAGCGCGCCGGAGAACAGGAAGGGCAGTTCCACCCCGAGCAGCGCAATCAGCGGCTTGGCGGCATTGGGGAAGGCGTGGCGCAGCAGCCGCGCCGCCGGCGGCACGCCCTTGGCCCGCGCGGTGCGCATGAAGTCCTGCTGCATCACCTCGAGGAAGGCGGAGCGCGAATAGCGGCTCCAGGTCGCGGTGATGACCAGCGCCAGCACCAGGGTCGGCAGGACCAGGTGCTGCAGCAGGGAAAGGATGTTGCCCTCCTCCCCCAGTTCCCACATGCCGCCCGAGGGCAGCCAGCGGAGCTGGATGGCGAAGACGAAGATCGCCATCAGCCCGAACCAGAAGGTCGGGAAGGACAGCGCGAAGAGCGCGCCGGTCGTCGCCAGCACGTCGAAGACGGAATAGCGGCGCACCGCGCCCAGCACGCCGATGGAGACGCCGAGGATGATCGCGAGCGACAGCGCGCTGCCCATCAGCAGCAGCGTCGCCGGCACGCGTTCGAGGATCACGTCCAGCACCGGCCGCCCGCCGAAGAAGGTGTAGCCCCAGTTGCCGGAGAAGATGCCGCCCGCCCATTTCAGGTACTGGATGTGGATGGGCTGATCGAGGCCGAAGATGATCTTGATGCGCTCGATGTCCTGCACCTGGATCGTCGGGTTCAGCGTATAGACGGCGAGCGGCCCGCCCGGCGCGAGATGCATCAGCCCGAAGCCGATCAGCGAGACGCCGATCAGCAGCGGGATGGCCTGCAGCAGGCGCCAGGCGACGAAGCCGATCATGCCGTCACCATGTGGCAGGCGACGGCATGGCCGGGCGCCACGATGCGCGACAGCGGCGCCTCCCGCGCGCAGCGGGCCTGCGCGATCGGGCAACGCGGGTGGAAGTGGCAGCCGGCCGGCGGCCTGGCCGGGCTCGGGACGTCGCCCTGCAGCACCTGGCGCGCGCGGCGCCCGCCGGGCTGCGGCTCCGGCACGGCGGAGAGCAGCGCCTGGGTATAGGGATGCCGCGCCGCGAAGAAGAGCGCCTCGCGCGGCGCCGTCTCGACCACGCGGCCGAGATACATCACCGCGACCCGGTCCGCGACGTGGCTGACCACGGCAAGGTTGTGGGAGATCATGATGTAGGCGAGGCCGCGCTCGGCCTGCAGCCCCTTCATCAGGTTGATGATCTGCGCCTGGATCGAGACGTCGAGGGCGCTGACGGGCTCGTCGCCGATGATGAGGTCCGGCTCCAGCGCCAGCGCCCGCGCGATGCCGATGCGCTGGCGCTGGCCGCCACTGAACTCGTGCGGGTAGCGCCGCGCCGCTTCCGGCGGCAGGCCGACCGTGCGCAGCAGCGTCGCGACGCGCTCGCCGCGATCCGCGGGCGTCCCGATGCCGTGGATCTCGAAGGGCGCGGCGAGGATGCCGCCCACCGACATCCGCGGGTTGAGGCTCGCATAGGGGTCCTGGAAGACGATCTGCATGCGCCGGCGGAACGGCGCGAGCCGCCCGGCGCCGTGCTGCGCGATCTCCTCGCCGCCGAAGCGGATCGACCCGGCGGTGGGGTCGATCAGGCGCAGGATGGCCTTGCCGGTCGTGGTCTTGCCGCAGCCGCTTTCGCCCACCAGTGCCAGGGTCTCCCCCCGCGCGACCTCGAGGCTGACGCCATCCACCGCCCGCACCGTGCCGATGCGCCGGCGGAGGTAGGCGGACCGGATGGGGAAATGGACCTCGAGGCCCTCGACCTTCAGCAGGGGTTCAGCCATCGGCCGGGTTCCAGCACGCGGCGCGATGGCCTGGGGCGAGTTCGGCCAGCGGCGGCGCTTCCGCGGCGCAGTCCGGGATCGCGCGCGCGCAGCGCGGCATGAAGGCACAGCCGCGCGGGCGATCGCCGGCACCGGGCACCATGCCGGGGATCTCGGGCAGGGTCGGCGCCGGCACCCGCTCGATCCTCGGGATCGAGGCCAGCAACCCGCGCGTATAGGGATGCCGCGGCGCGGCGAACAGCGCCGCGGCCGGCGCTTCCTCCACGATGCGCCCGGCATACATCACCGCGACGCGGTGCGCGGTTTCCGCGATCACCGCGAGGTCATGGGTGATCAGCAGGATCGCGCTGCCCATCTCCCGCTGCAATTCGGCGAGCAGTTCCAGGATCTGCGCCTGCACCGTGACGTCGAGCGCCGTCGTCGGCTCGTCCGCCACCAGCACCGCCGGCCGGCAGGCGAGCGCGATGGCGATCATCGCCCGCTGCCGCATGCCGCCGGACAGAAGATGCGGATAGGACCGCGCCACCCGCGCCGGATCGGGGATGTGCACCAGGCGCAGCATCTCCTCGGCCCGCCCCACAGCCTCGCGCGAGGACAGCCCCAGGTGGCGCACCAGCGGCTCGGCGATCTGCCGGCCCACCGTCATCACCGGGTTCAGGGAGGTCATGGGCTCCTGGAACACCATGGAGATGGTGCGGCCGCGCAGCGCCGACATGCGCCTTTCGTCCAGCGCCATCAGGTCGGTGCCGTCCAGCAGCACCTCGCCCTTCGGCAGCGCGGCGAGCGGCGGTTCCAGCAGCCGCATCAGCATCAGCGCCGTCAGCGTCTTGCCGCTGCCGCTCTCGCCCACCAGGCCGAGCGTCTCGCCGCGGCGCAGGTCGAAGGAGACGCCGTCCACCGCGCGCAGCACGTGCGGCGGGACGGGAATGTGCAGGGCCAGGCCGCGGACACTCAGCAGCGGGGTTTCGGCGGCGGCCGCTCCGGCCTCGTCCGGAAGGCGCGCCGCCGCGCTCATGCGATCTCCACCCCGAAGGGCGCGCCGGCCTCGAGCAACCAGTGCAGGAACGGCTCGGCCAGCGTCGAGAAGACCGTCAGTTCGAAGCACGGCGCCGCATCGGTCTGATGCACCAGGCAGCCGATCTGCGCGACCGGCGTGCTCGCGGCGCGGCCCGGGCCGAAGGCGCGCGGATGCAGGTCGATCCGGCACCCGCGCGACAGCGCCTCGCGCGCCGATGCACCCGAGACGGCGATGACGGTGCGGCCATGGCTCTGATCCGTGACGGCGGCGAGCCCCGCGAAGGCCTCCGCCGCGCGCGCGGCC
>JAFADX010000049.1 GCA_023424475.1 Pseudomonadota bacterium | reverse complement strand
AGGATACTGTCGTTGGGTGGCCGGGTGGGGGTGCGGGCCGGTGCCGGTTCCGGCAGATCGGAACATGCTCTAATTTCCTCACCCTCGCAGGCCCGGAGGCGTAAGGTCGTTCCGCTTCCAAAGCGGAGGTCCTCCATGGTCATGTACCACCAGGGCAGCCGGGACCTGCAGGATGCCTTCGGCTCGCGCCCCCTCGCCGACCGCCTGGTCGAGCGGCTGCGGCGCTCCGCCTTCACCGAGGAGGATGCCGCCTTCATCGCCTCGGTCCGCTTCTTCTTCCTCGCAACCGCGGATACCGAGGGACGGCCGGACTGCTCCTACAAGGGCGGCGACCCGGGCTTCGTGCGCGTGATGGCGCCGGATCTCCTCGTCTTTCCCGACTACGACGGCAACGGGATGTTCAAGAGCCTCGGGAACCTCCGCGCCAACCGCCATGTCGGGCTGCTCTTCATCGCCATGGAGGACCGGCCGCGGCGGCTGCGGGTGAACGGCACCGCCTCCGTCGCGCTCGATGATCCGCTCATGGCGGAGTTCGAAGGTGCGCAGGCCCTCGTGCGCGTGACGCCCGAGGACATCTTCCCCAACTGCCCGCGCAACATCCCGCGCTATGTGCTGCAGGAGGCCTCGCCCTATGTCCCGCGCTGCGGGGAAGCCCGCGTGGAGCCGGCCTGGAAGGGCTTCGACATCTTCGCCGACGTGGTGCCGCCGCGCCGGGCGTGAGCCGCCTCAGCGCCCGTAACCGGCGAACTGCGCCGCGGCCTCGGCCAGTTCCTGCGGGCTCAGCAACACGGGCTCCAGCCCGGCGGCCAGAAGGTCGAGATATTGCCCGGCCAGGTTCTCGACCTCGAAGGCGAGCGTCACCGCGGCGGCGAGCGTTGCGCCAGTCGCGACCACCCCATGATTGGCGAGCAGCACCGCCCGCCGGCCGGTCAGCGCCGCGACGCAGTTCGCCGCCAGGGCCGCGGTGCCGAAGGTCGCGTGCGCCGCGCAGCGCACCTCGCCGCCCGCCATGAGCACCATGTAGTGGAAGCGCGGAATGCCGCGCCGCGCGCAGGACAGCGCCGTGGCGCGCGGGCTATGGGTGTGCGCCACCGCGCCGATCTCCGGCCGCGCGGCGTAGATCGCCGCATGCAGCCGCCATTCGGACGAAGGTGCATGCGGCGCCCCCGGCGCCACCGCGCCCCCCGCATCGACAGTCACCAGGTCGGCCGGCGTCATCCCGGCATAAGGCAGGCCGGAGGGGGTGATGACGAACCGCTCCCCCATGCGCATGGACAGATTGCCGGACTTCGAGGGCATCATCCCCGCCGCGTCGAGCCGCTGCGCCGCGGCGACGATGGCCTCCGCGTTCATGGTAGCGGTCCTGCGAGCGCGCCGGCGACCGCAGCCAGCACCATGCACCCGGCGGCGGCGAGCCAGCGGCGCAGGGCCTGGCGGATATGGGGCCGCGCCTCGGCCGGCACGCGATCCGGCCGCGCGACCCAGTCCCAGCCATTGAACAGCAGCCGCCGGCCGCCCAGCCGCACCGCGCGCAGCCCAGCCACCAATGCCGCAAGCATCAGCCCGGCCGCCGCGATGCCGAACAGCAGCGCGGCGGCCTGCAGCACGACGCTCACATCGTCGCCCCGAGCACCCAGGGCGCGAATTCCTGCGCGCCGAAGCCCATCGCCTCGCTCCTGGTCGGCGCGCCCGAGGCGACGCGGAGCATCAGGTCGAAGATGCGCTGCCCGCACTGCTCCACCGTCTCCGCGCCGGAGACGATGCTGCCGCAGTCGATGTCCATGTCCTCCGAGAGGCGCTCGTACATCGCCGTATTGGTCGCGAGCTTGATCGACGGCGCCGGCTTCATGCCGAAGACGCTGCCGCGGCCCGTGGTGAAGCACACCAGGTTCGCCCCGCCGGCGACCTGGCCGGTCGCCGCCACCGGGTCGTAGCCGGGCGTGTCCATGAAGACGAAGCCCTTGGCCGTCACCGGCTCGGCATAGCGATAGACGTCCACGAGGTTCGTCGTGCCGGCCTTGGCCATGGCGCCGAGCGACTTCTCGAGGATCGTGGTCAACCCCCCCGCCTTGTTGCCCGGGGAGGGGTTGGCGTTCATCTCCGCGCCCTCTCGCGCCGTGTAGTCCTCCCACCAGTGCATGACGTCAACGAGCTTCTGCCCCACCTCCTGGCTGATCGCGCGGCGCGTCAGCAGGTGCTCGGCGCCATAGGTCTCGGGGCTCTCCGACAGGATCACCGTGCCGCCGTTTCGCACCACCAGGTCCGATGCCGCGCCCAGCGCCGGGTTCGCGGTGATGCCCGAATAGCCGTCCGAACCGCCGCATTGCAGCGCGACGCAGAGTTCGGAGGCCGGCACCGGCTCCCGCCTCACGGCATTCGCCTCGGCCAGCACCTCCTTCACGAACTCCATGCCCTTCATCACCGTGGCGCGGGACCCGCCGCTGTCCTGGATGTCCATCGAGCGCAGGCGCCCCGTCAGCTTCTGCTCCTCCAGCATCGGGCCGAGCTGGTTCACCTCGCAGCCGAGGCCGATGGCGATGACATGGGAGAAGTTCGCATGCCGCGCGAAACCCGCCAGCGTGCGGCGGAGCACGCGCAGCGGCTCGTCCATCGTCATGCCGCAGCCGGTCTTGTGCGTCAGCGCCACCACGCCGTCGACATTGCCCCATTCCGCCAGCGGGTCATGACCGGTGATCGGGTTGCGCTCGAACTGCCGTGCGATCAGTTCCGCGACATGCGCCGAGCAGTTCACGCTGGTGATGATGCCGATGTAGTTGCGCGTCGCGACGCGCCCGTCCGGCCGGCGGATGCCCATGAAGGTCGCCGGTGCCTCGACATGGGCGGTCGGCTTCGCATCCACGCCCCAGGCATAGTCGCGGGAGAAGTCGCCCATCTCGCAGTTGTGCGTATGGACCCAGGCGCCAGGCTCGATCGCATCGGTCGCGAAGCCGATGATCTGGCCGTAGCGGCGGATCGGCTCGCCCTTGGCATGCGGCCGGACCGCCACCTTGTGGCCGGCGGGGATGCGGCGCCCGCCGACGGTCAGGCCGGGCGCGACCTCGGTGCCCGGCATCAGCACGGTCCGCGCGATCACCACCCCGTCCTCGGGGTGCAGACGGATCACGGGCGGCAGCGTCGTGGTGTCCATCGTCTCTCTCCCAGATCAGGCGGCATCTCTACCGCGCCACGACCGGCCGCGAAACGGCGGCGTGCCGCCGCCCCCTTGCCTCCCCGCGCGAATGCGCCCACCCTCCGTCCGGACACCTTGGGGAGCCCGATGCGGGGCTGAGAGGCGGGCTGCACCCGCGACCCATGGAACCTGATCCGGTTCGGACCGGCGAAGGGAACGGTGCCACCCGTTCGTCCGCGCGTTGAATCCTGCTCCGGGGCAGGCGGCGCGCGGCCGCGCCCGGGCCCTGCCGTTCCTCCTCCGCCGGCATGGAGGAAGACGAGATGCGTCGCCGCGCCCTGTTCGCCACCGCCCTCGCCGCGCCACTGGCGCGCCCCGCCTTCGCCGAGGCCGGGGCGACACGGGCGAAGACGCTGCGCTTCATGCCGCAGGCCGCGCTCGCGGTGCTCGACCCGATCTTCAACCCGACCACGATCGTCACGACGCATGGCTACTGCGTCTTCGATACGCTCTACGGCGCCGACCGCGCGCTGCGGCCGCGCCCGCAGATGGCCGAAGGGCACGAGACCTCCGCCGACGGCCTGGCCTGGACCATCCGCCTGCGGGAGGGCCTGTTCTTCCACGACGGCGCGCCGGTGCGCGCGAAGGATTGCGTCGCCTCGATCGGCCGCTGGGCGGTGCGCGACGCCTTCGGCCAGGTGATGATGGGCGCGGTGAACGAGATCGCGGCAGCCGACGACCGCACCATCGCCTTCCGGCTCAAGCGCCCCTTCCCCGCGCTGCTCGACGCACTGGCCAAGCCCGCCGCCTCGCCCTGCTTCATGATGCCGGAGCGCACGGCGAACACCCCCGCCGACCGCCCCATCACCGACATGACCGGCAGCGGCCCCTGGAAATGGGTCGCCGGCGAATTCAACCAGGGCGCCCGCGCCGTCTACGTGAAGAACGGGCGCTACGTGCCGCGCAGCGAGCCCGCCGATGCGGCGACCGGCGGCAAGGTGGTGAACTTCGACCGGCTGGAACTCGTCTGGATGGATGGCGGCACCGCCGCCGCCGCGCTGCGCACGGGGGAGATCGACTGGATCGAATACCCCCTGCCCGACCTGGTCCCGGCCCTGCAGCGCGACCGCAACGTCACGACGCAGATCTACGACCCGAACGGCTTCCTCGGCTTCCTGCGCTTCAACTGCCTGCACCCGCCCTTCGACGACGTGAAGGTGCGCCGCGCCATCCGCGACATCCTGCCGCAGGCCGACTACATGTCCGCCGTCGCGCTCGAGGGCGACTGGCGCGAATGCCACGCCATGTTCCCCTGCGGCCTGCCGCAGGTCGTCGAGTTCCCGCCCGCGCCGCGCGGCGAGGCCGCCATGGACCGCGCCCGCGCCGCCCTGCGCGCGGCCGGCTACCGTGGCGAGCCCATCATCCACATCAACCCGACCGACTTCCCCGCGGTGACGCAGCAGGGCCGCGTGACCGCGGACCTGATGCGTCGCCTCGGGCTGAACATCCAGCTTGTCGAATCGGACTGGGCCACCACCATCACCCGCCGCGCCAACAAGGCGCCGCCGGCGCAGGGCGGGTGGAACCTGCACAACACCAACTTCCCCGCCGCCGCGATCGCCAATCCCGCCCTCTCGCCCATCATCCGCATGCATGGCGAACGCGCCTGGTTCGGCTGGCCCTCCGATGCCGGTGTCGAGGAACAGGTCCAGGCCTGGATCGACGCGCCGACCGCCGCGGCCCAGGCCACCGCGATGCGCCGCGTGCAGGACCTGGCCTGGGAGGCGGTGCCCTTCGCGCCGACCGGCCTGTTCCGCCTGCGCACGGCCTTCCGGGCCGACATCACGGGCGTGCTGCAGGGGCCGAACCCCTTCGTGTGGAACCTGAAGCGCGGCTGACGCGCCGGGCCGGCGGGCTCAGAGCCCGGCCGGAGCCGGCCCGGGCGGGCCGCAGGCGGGGCCTGCGTCCGCTCGGTATCAGCAGCCGCCGGGCATCGGCTCCAGTTCCACCATCCGGCCGTCGACGACGAAGTCGCGGAAGTCCATCTGCATCTCGTCGGCGACGCCGTTCTCCCAGTAGCGAAGGGAGACCTCGTAGGACGGCGTGTTCGCCCCGGCGCCCTGTTGCGCGCCCCGATCGAAGAAGGCGATGCGCATGCGCACCGACCCGAGCGGCGAGAGGACCGGGAACTGCGCGTTCTCCCGCGGCTCTTCCCAGGCCGAGAGCACCGTCGTCGTGTCCTGCGCCCCGTCGTCCGAGGTGCCGTCGAAGAGCGGCGCGACCACCAGCCGCTGCCCCGCCCGCGCCGCGTTCAGCGTCACGATGGTGTGGAAGTTCGGCAGCAGCGTGCCGCGCGGCAGCCGCACCTCCTTCTCCTCGGGGTCGGTGTAACGGACGATGCCGGCGCCGTCCGCGCCGATCTCCGCCTCGCCCGCGATGCGCTGGGTCTCCGCGCCCTGCGTCATCTGCGTCAGGCTGAAGCGCATCCGCCGCCCGTCCTTGCTCTCGAAGGTCGAGTAGTCGGAGGAGGTCTGGATCTCCGTCCCTTCCCGGTCGGTCAGGGTCAGCGTGAAGCGCTGCCGCGTCGCCCAGCCGTCGCAGGCATCCAGGACCTCATAGGCCATGGCGCCGTCGGCGCGGGCGACGTTGCCCGACTGCCGGGCGCCCGAAAGGCTGAGCCGATAGGCCGCGCGGTGCGGGACCAGGTTCCGCGCCTCGATCTGCTGGCCCTGCGGGACCGGTGTACCGAAGGGCGCCGCCGGCGCCTGGGCATGGCCGGCAGGGGCGGCCAGCAGGGCGGCCAGGCAGAGGACGAAAGGAAGGCTCGGCCGCATCGCGGTCTCCCGGCGAAAGGACAGGACCCCGAACTTAGGGTGTCTTCGTTCCCGCCGCACCCTTCGCCGGCGGAAGATCGAGCTTGATGTGCAGTTCCTTCAGCCGCGCCGCCGGCACCGGCGCCGGCGCCTGCATCATCAGGTCCTCGCCCTGCTGGTTCAGCGGGAAGAGGATGACTTCGCGGATATTGGGCTCGTCGGCCAGCAGCATGACGATGCGGTCGATGCCCGGCGCCGAGCCGCCATGCGGCGGCGCGCCGTAGCGGAAGGCGTTGAGCATGCCGCCGAAGCGGTCCTCGACGTCCTGGGCGGTGTAGCCGGCGATCTCGAAGGCGCGGATCATGATGTCGGGGCGGTGGTTGCGGATCGCGCCGGAGGACAGTTCGACGCCGTTGCAGACGATGTCGTACTGG
Organism: Pseudomonadota bacterium; assembly: GCA_023424475.1. GTDB lineage: Bacteria > Pseudomonadota > Alphaproteobacteria > Acetobacterales > Acetobacteraceae > Neoroseomonas. The sequence continues at coordinate 21,212 of JAFADX010000049.1, read as the reverse complement.
AACGCCTTGATCTCCAGCGGGTCCATCGTGTTCAGCGCATCAAGCCCGCCTTGCGGCATGCTGAAGGGATTGTGGCTGAAGTCGATCTGCTTGGTGTCCTCGTTCAGCTCGTACATCGGGAAATCGACGATCCAGCAGAAGCGGAACTCATCCCTGGCGATCAGGCCAAGCTCCTCGCCGAGGCGCGTGCGGACCTTGCCCGAGAACTTCGGCGCCTCGTCCTTCTTGCCCGCGGCGAAGAAGACGGCATCGCCGGGGTTCAGCCCGCAGGCGGCGCGGATGGCTTCCACGCGATCGGCTTCGAGGTTCTTGGCGATCGGACCCTTCGGACCATCCGCGGCGAACTGGATGTAGCCGAGCCCGCCCGCGCCCTCGGCGCGCGCCCATTCGTTCAGCTTGTCGAAGAAGCCGCGCGGGTTGCCCGCCGCACCCGGCGCCGGCACGGCGCGCACGACACCGCCCGCGGCCGCGATCTTCGCAAACAAGCCGAAGCCCGACCCGGCGAAGTGCTCGGTGACGTCGGTGATCTTCAGCGGGTTGCGCAGGTCCGGCTTGTCGCTGCCATAGACCAGCATCGCCTCGTCATACGGGATGCGCGGGAAGGGCGCGCCGAACACCTTCCGCTCGCCGGCGAATTCCTCGAACACCCCGGCGATCACCGGCTCGATGGCCGCGAAGACGTCCTCCTGGGTGACGAAGCTCATCTCGAAGTCGAGCTGGTAGAACTCGCCGGGGGAACGGTCGGCGCGGGAGGCCTCGTCGCGGAAGCAGGGCGCGATCTGGAAGTAGCGGTCGAAGCCCGCGACCATCGCGAGCTGCTTGAACTGCTGCGGCGCCTGCGGCAGCGCGTAGAAAGTGCCGGGATGGTTGCGCGACGGCACGAGGAAGTCGCGCGCGCCCTCGGGGCTCGACGCGGTCAGGATCGGCGTCTGGAACTCGGTGAAGCCCTGCTCGATCATCCGGCGGCGGATCGAGGCGATGACCCCGGCGCGCAGCAGGATGTTGTTCTTCTGCTTCTCCCGCCGCAGGTCGAGGAAGCGGTACTTCAGGCGCAGATCCTCGGGGAAGTCCTGGTCGCCGGCAACCTGGATCGGCAGCACCTCGGCGGCCGACTGCACCGCGATCTCGTGGGCGCGGATCTCGATCTCGCCGGTCGGCAGCCTGTCGTTGATCGTGCCGGCTTCGCGCAGCACCACCTCGCCGGTCACGGTGATGACGCTCTCGGGCCGCACCGCCTCCGCCGCGTCGAACACCACCGAGCCGGTGGGGAAGACGCACTGAGTCAGCCCGAAGCGATCCCGCAGGTCAATGAACAGCAGCCCGCCATGGTCCCGCTTGCGGTGCACCCAGCCCGAGAGCCGCACGGTCTTGCCGGCGTCGGAGGCGCGAAGGGCGCCGCAGGTATGGGTGCGGTAGGCGTGCATGTCGGGAACCGTGCTCGATGCGAATGGAAGGCGGCGCAAAGGGACCGACCGGGCGGGGGCTGTCAAGGCCGGAGAGGGGCCGTGCCCCTCTGCGGACCTCATCCCATCAAAGGCCGAAGGGCCTTTGGAAACCGTGAGATTCACCGGGTATCTTGGGGAGGGATCTTGCCCGTATACCCACGATCAGGCGGGCAGCCGTTCCCTCCCCGCACGTCCCGATCGAGTCCCGGTGTCAGAGGCCTTTCGGCCTCTGGCGGGTGGGGGTCCGGGGAAGGGCGGCGCGCTCCCCCGCTTGGCTCACGCGCTCGCCGCGTCCAATTCGGCCATGTCCGCTGCCGACAGCGTCACGTCCGCCGCCTTTGCCAGTTCCGCGAGCTGTTCCGGGCTGGTCGCGCTGGCAATCGGCGCGGTGATCCCGGGCCGGCCCAGCTGCCAGGCCAGCGCGACCGCCGCGGGGCCGATCCCATGACGCTTTGCCACCGCATCGACCGCCGCCAGCACCCGCATCCCCTTCTCCGTCATGTGCTTGGCGACGCTGCGCTCGCCCCGCACGCTCTTTCCCAGGTCCGCGCTGCTCCGGTACTTGCCGGTCAGGAAGCCCGAGGCGAGCGAGGAATAGGTGATCACCCCCACCTGCTCGGCCTTGCAGAGCGGCAGCAGGTCCGCCTCGATGCCGCGGTCCATCAGGTTGTAGACCGGCTGATGGCTCTCGAAGCGCGGCAGGCCCTGAGCGGTGCTCAGGTCCAGCGCGGCCTTGAGGCGCGCCGCGCTGTAGTTGGACGACCCGATCGCCCGCACCTTCCCCGCCCGGATCAGGGCCTGGAAGGCGCCAAGGGTCTCGGCGAGCGGCGTCGCCTCGTCGTCCTTGTGCGCCTGATAGAGATCGATCGTCTCGATCCCGAGACGCTTCAGGGAAGCCTCGCAGGCCGTCGCGATCCAGGCGGGCGAGAGCCCCTTCCCCTGGCCGGGCATCTCCATGCCGCACTTGGTCAGGATCAGGACCTTGCCCCGGACCCCGGGGCGGGCCTTCAGCCATTCGCCGATGAGGGCTTCCGATTCGCCACCGGAATGCCCCGGCGCCCAGGCCGAATAGACGTCGGCCGTGTCGATCGCGACGAGCCCGCGCTCCACGCAGGCATCCAGCAGGCGGAAGGACATCGTCCGGTCCGCCGTCCAGCCGAAGACATTGCCGCCGAAGACCACCGGCGGGACCGACAGCCCCGACCGTCCAAGCGCGCGCATCTGCATCGGTCATCCCTCCTGTTCCTGCCCGAAATCATGCGCCCGGCCCGGCGCCGGGGCCACCCCCGGTCCGGATCGCCTTTCCCTCCCCGCCCCCGGGGTCTAGAAGCGCCGGCAATGAGCCGCCGTCCGCCCGCCGCCGCCGAATCCCCGCCCGTCCTGATCACCGAGACCGAGGCCCTCGCCGCCCTCTGCGCGCGGCTGAGGACCGAGACCTTCGTCACGGTCGATACCGAATTCATGCGGGAACGCACCTACTGGCCCGAGCTCTGCCTGGTGCAGCTGGCCGGCGAGAACGAGGTTGCCGAGGTCGATGCCCTCGCCCCCGGCCTCGACCTCGCCCCGCTCGGCGAGCTCCTGGCCGACCCCGCCGTGGTCAAGGTCTTCCACGCCGCCCGGCAGGACGTAGAGATCTTCCTGCTGAAGTTCGGCGCGGTGCCGACGCCGCTCTTCGACACCCAGGTCGCGGCGATGGTCGCAGGCTATGGCGACCAGGTCTCCTACGACGCGCTCTGTCGCTCGCTGGCCGGCGCGCAGATCGACAAGGCGCACCGCTTCAGCGACTGGTCGGCGCGGCCGCTCTCGGCGGCCCAGCTCGCCTATGCGGCGGCCGACGTGACCCATCTGCGCAGGATCTACACCGCCCTCGATGCCCGCCTGCGGCGCGAAGGCCGCCTCGCCTGGGTCGCGGAGGAGATGGCGGCCCTCGGCGAGCCCGCCACCTATCGCCTGGACCCCGACCAGGCCTGGGAGAGGATGCGCCCGCGCACCGGCAACCGCCGCTTCCTCGGCGTGCTGAAATGCGTCGCGGCCTGGCGCGAGCGCGAGGCCCAGCGCATCAACATCCCCCGCCAGCGGCTGGTGAAGGACGAGACGCTGCTGGAGATCGCGGCCACCACCCCCGCCACGGTGGCCGACCTCGCCCGCGCGCGGGGCATCTCGGAGGGCTTCGCCAAGGGCCGGTCCGGCGCCGGCCTGCTCGCCGCGGTGAAGGCCGGCAAGGACCTGCCAGAGGAGGCCCTGCCCGAGGCGCCGAGGGACCGTCCCGGCCCGCCGGCCTCGCCCGCCCTGATCGCGCTGCTCAAGGTCCTCCTCGCGGCGAAGAGCGAGGAGCACAACGTCGCCCCGCGCCTTCTCGCGAGCGGCGACGACCTCGACCGCCTCGCCACCGGCGACGGCGCCGGGGTGCCCGCCCTGCATGGCTGGCGGCGCGAGGTGTTCGGGGAAGCCGCGCTGGCGCTGAAGACGGGGCGGCTGGCGCTCGGGGTGGACGGGAAGCGGGTGAAGCTGATCCCGGCAGGGTGAGGCGCGCGCCCCGGAGGCGCGGCGCCGGCGCCTACGGGACGTCCCGGCCCGCTGCGCGCGCCACCGCCCGCATCACCGCGTGCAGGTCCTCCGCCACGAAGGCGCAGACCGCCCGTTCCGCCGCGCCTGCCGGCACCAGATCCGGCACCATCACCACCGCCATCCCGGCCGCCGCGGCACCGCGCACGCCGTGCGGCGAATCCTCCAGCGCGAGACAGGCCGCAGGTACCGCTCCGATGCGTTCGGCCGCGCGCAGGAAGGGATCCGGCGCGGGTTTGCCGCGCGCGTAGTCGCCCCGCGCCACCACCGCGTCGAAACGTCCTGCCAGCCCATGCGCGGCAAGGTTCCGCCGCACCGTCTCATGCGAGGAGGACGTCGCGATCGCCCGCTTCATCCCCAGGGCATCGAGCAGCGCCAGCAGGTCCCGCACGCCCGGCTTCAACGCCGGCCCCGGGGCCGCGCGCAGCGCGTAATGGCGCGCCCAGCAGGCCGCGAAGTCGTCCACCGCGAAATCCGCCCCGAAATGGGCCAGCAGCCGCGCGCGGTTGTCCGTCCAGGCGCCGCCGATCAGGAAGAGGAACACCGCATCGGGCAGGACGCAGCCATGCTCGCCGGCCGCGTCGCGGGCGGCATCGCGATGCAGGGCCTCGCTGTCGAAGAGCAGCCCGTCCATGTCGAAGACGATGCCGGCCGGCAGGCGGGACAGCGCCATGGCATTCCTCTAGCGTGAAGCGTCAGCCGGCCGCCCCGGCGTGCCTCGCGCCACCAGTCTCCACCGCCTCGGCGCCCGGCACCAGCCAGCGTCCGGCTGCCGCGCGCCCGGCCTCGCACAGCCGGTTCAGCAGCGGGCGGGAGACGTTCACGGGGTTGGCCGAACCCGCATCCTCCATCTCCTCCCACAGGGAGAGCCGGTGCAGCCTCAGCCGGTCGAGCCGCCGGCACAGTGCAGGCCGGGCCCAGCGCGTCTGGCCGCACAGCGCGCGCAGATCCTCGATCGCCTGCAATTCGCGTTTGAGCGGGGCGGAGAAGGCGATCTCCAGCGAGCGGTGCTGGATGTCCCGGCGCAGCCGCGGGCTGCCGTCGCGGGCATCGGGGGCCAACTGGACCAGGAGCATCGCTTCGGCCTCGCTGGCCGTGAGCAGGTCCCGCAGAGGGGGGTTCGCGCTGTAGCCACCATCCCAATAGGGCTCGCCGTCGATCACCACCGCCTCCCGCAACAGGGGCAGGCAGGCGGAGGCGAGCACGGTCTCGAGCGTGATCTCGTCCTCGCGGAAGATCCGGGCCTCCCCGTCGCGCAGGCGGGTCGCGGCGATCAGCAGGGGGAACGGGCATTCCGTGCGCAGCCGGCGGAAATCCACCAGGCCGCCGAGCAGTTCCTTGAGCGGGTCCGGTCCCCGCAGGCCGAATCCGAAGGACGTGACCGGCAATTCCGCCATGGCGAGGACCGATCCGAGCACAGGCAGGCCGGCGATGCCGGACCAGTCGGACAGCAGCCGCCAGAAGCGCGCGAGGCGTGCGCGGGCTTCCTCCCGCCCGCCGGCGAGCAGGCCATCGGCCAGCAGCACGCCGTTCACCGCGCCCGCGCTCGCTCCGCTGATGGCGGCGATCGGCAAGGCGGGCTCGGCGAGCAGCCGGTCCAGCACGCCCCAGGTGAAGGCGCCGAAGGATCCGCCGCCCTGCAGGGCAAGGGCCAGCGGCTCGGTGCGTCGGGTCGATTTATGCTGCATTGCAGCAACCTACATGGTCAGGGGTGAAGGCCCCCACAAGTTTCGTGCCCGCCGGGGCAGGACTTCCGGGCAGGGGGCGGCGATGCGACAAGGGGGCCCTGCACCAGCACGGAGCCTGCGCCGATGACCGCCGACCGTTACGATCTGATCCTCAAGGGCGGGCATGTGGTGACGCCCTGGGGCGTCGAGGCCGCCGACGTCGCCGTGCGCGACGGCCGCATCGCGACCCTCGGCGACCTGCGCCATGCCGAGGCCGCCGAGACCGTCGAATGCTACGGCCTGCACGTCCTGCCCGGCCTGATCGACCCGCATGTCCACCTGCGCGACCCGGGCGACCCGGCGGTCGAAACGATCGAGACCGGCACCAGGGCCGCGATCCTGGGCGGCCTCGCCGCCGTCTTCGACATGCCGAACACGGCGAAGTCGGTGGTCAGCCGCGACATCCTCGACGAGAAGCGCGCCTTCCTGGCCGGCCGCGCCTGGTGCGACGTCGGCCTCTATGTCGGCGCGACCAAGAAGAACATCGCCGACCTCGCCGAACTCGAACTGCAGCCCAATGTCTGCGCCATCAAGGTCTTCGCCGGATCGAGCACGGGCGACCTGCTGGTCGAGGACGACGCCAGCCTCGAGGCGGTGATGCGCTCCGGCCGCCGGCGCATCTGCTATCACTCCGAGGACGAATACCGGCTGCAGGAACGCAAGCCGATGTTCACCCCGGGCATGCCGCACCGGAACCACATGGAATGGCGCGACGTCGAGACGGCGATGCTCGGCACGCGGCGCCTGATGACGATCGCCCGCAAGACCGGACGCCCGGCGCATATCCTGCACGTCTCGACCGCCGAGGAACTCGGATACCTGCGCGACTTCCGCGACGTCGCGACGGTCGAGGTGCTGCTCAACCACCTGACCCAGACCGACGAAGCCTATGACCGCCTCGGCGGCTATGCGGTGATGAACCCGCCGATCCGCGACCAGCGGCACCTCGATGCCGCCTGGGCGGCGGTGAACGACGGCACGGTGGATTGTGTCGGGTCGGACCACGCGCCGCATTCCCGGGAAGCCAAGGAACGCCCCTGGCCCAACACCGCCGCCGGCCTGACCGGCGTGCAGACCCTGGTGCCGCTGATGCTCGACCACGTCACCAGCGGCCGCCTCTCGATCTCCCGCCTGGTGGACCTGATGTGCGCCGGCCCGGCACGGGTCTATGGCGCGCTGAACAAGGGGCGGCTTGCCGCCGGCTACGATGCCGACTTCACCGTGGTGGACCTCAAGCGCCAGCGCATGATCCGCAACGACTGGCTGGCGACGCCCGCCGGCTGGACGCCCTTCGACGGCACCGTCTGCACCGGCTGGCCGGTGATGACCATCATCCGCGGCCACGTCGCCATGCGCGAGGACGAGGTGCAGGGCGCGCCGCTCGGCCAGCCCGTGTCCTTCGCGGACACCCACCGCGCGTGAAGCCGGACCCGGTTGCGGCGGCGATCACCTCCCGCCGCTCCATCCGCGCCTTCCTGCCGACGCCGGTGCCGCGGGAGACGGTCGAGCGCATCCTCGACATCGCCGCCCGCGCGCCCTCGGGCACCAACATGCAGCCCTGGCGCGCCCATGCGCTCGCCGGGGAGCCGCTGCGGCGGCTGTCCGAGGCGCTGGTGGCGGAGGCGCTGGCCGGCGCACCGACCGAAGCCGAGTACCGCTACTACCCCGGCCAGTTCTTCGAGCCCTATCTCTCCCGGCGGCGGAAGGTCGGCTGGGACCTCTACGGCCTGCTCGGCATCGCGCGGGGCGAGGCGGAGAAGATGAAGCGCCAGCACGCCAGGAACTACGCCTTCTTCGGCGCGCCGGTCGGGCTGATCTTCACCATCGACCGGCGGCTGGAGATCGGCTCCTGGCTCGACTACAGCTTCTTCCTCGGCAACGTCACGGTCGCGGCGCGCGGCATGGGGCTCGACACCTGCCCGCAGGCGGCCTTCGCGTCGCACCACCGCACGATCCGGGCGCAGTTGGGGCTGGCAGAGGAGGAGGTGGTGGTCTGCGGCATGGCGCTCGGCCACGCGGATCCGGATGCGCCGGAGAACACGCTCGTCACGGAACGCGCGCCGGCGCGCGACTTCTGCAGTTTCGCCGGCTGGGACGGGCGGTAGCTCCGGGGAGCGAACTCCCCGGCACCCCCTCCGTCTTTGGTCACGTGCACCGTCGCGCCGACGCAGGCGGCGCGACCAGGACAGAAAAGGGAAGGGGCACGGGGGAGGTTCCCCTCCCCCGGTCTTCAGGATGGAACCACTCACCGGCCCCGCGCTCTGGCTGCGCCTCGTCGTCATCGGCGCCCTCTGGGGCTCTGCCTTCCCGCTCATCCGCTTCCTCGCCGCCTACCTGCCGCCCTTCGCGCTCGCGGGCGTGCGCGGCGCGCTCGCCGCCGTGGCGGTGCTCGCCTTCCTCTGGATGCGGCGGGAACTCGGCGGCTTCACCCGCGGCGTCGCCTGGGCGGCGCTCGTCCTGGGCGTGCTCAGCGGGGTGGTGCCGAATACGCTGATCCCGCTCGGCCTGATGCGGATGGAGGCGGCGCCGGCCTCGCTCGTGCAGGCGGCGGGGCCGCTCATCGTCACCCTGCTCGCCGCGGCCTGCCTGCCGGGCGAGATGCCGACGCGCCGGATGCTGGGCGGCGTGGCGCTGGGCTTCCTCGGCATCGCGCTGGTGATCGGGCCCGGTGGACTGTCGGGCAGCGGGTCGCTGGCGGGCGCGGCGCTGATCCTCGGCGCGGCCTTCTCCTACGCCGTCAGCACCGTCTGGCTGCGCCGCACGCCGCGCGGCCAGCCGGCGCCGCTCGCGCTCGGCCAGCAGGCGGTCTCGGGCGTGCTGTCCGGCAGCCTGGCCATGGCGGTGGACGGCCCCGGCGCGCTCGCCCAGCCGGCCGAGGTCTGGATCGTCGCGGTGGTGCTCGCGATCTTCGCCACCGCGGTGCCGCTGACGATGTTCATCGGCCTCGTCGCCCGCGCCCGTACGGCGGATTCGGCCATGGTCAGCTACCTCCAGCCGGTCTTCGCGACCATCATCGCGGTCGCCTGGCTCGGGGAGGTGCCGTCCTGGCGGGTGGTGGCCGGCGGCGCGGTGGTATTGGCTTCGGTCTGGCTGGTCACGACCCGCCGCTAGAGCAGATCCCGATCAGGTGGAATCACCTGATCGGGATCTGCTCTAGCGGCGTTGCCGTGAGCCAGGGCGAACGGGAACGGCTCCAGCCTGGCCCTTGGCCGGCAGGCGGGAGAAGATCCAGGCTCGCAGCCCCGGCGGCAGCGCCCCCGCGAGGCGCGCCATGGCATAGGTCGGCCAGGGATAGGCGATGCGCACCCGCCCGCGCGCGATGCCCGCGAGCGTCCGCCGCGCCGCCTCCCCGGCATCCATCAGGAACGGCATCGGGAAGTCGTTGCGCTCCGTCATCGGCGTGCGGACGTATCCGGGGCAGATGGCGTGCAGGCGGATGCCGCGATGCCGTTCGGTGGCGTCCAGCGCCTCCGCCCAGCGCTGCACCGCGGCCTTGGTCGCGCAATAGGCCGGCGCCCCCGGCGCGGCCACGAAGGCCGCGAGCGAAGACACCGCCGCCACGCGGCCGCGCACCCCGTCCCGCCCGGGTTCCTGCGCCGCCATGGTAGCGATCGCCGGCAGGGCGGTGTTCAGCACGCCGGTCACGTTGGTCTCGAAGATGGCGCGGGTCTGCGCGGGCGGCTCCGTCGCCCCGCCGGTGCCCGCCGAGATCCCCGCATTGGCGATCACCAGGTCGAGTCGCCCGGCGCCGCCGATCCACGCCTCCATCGCCGCGGCATCGGTCACGCCGACCAGTCGCGGCCGGACCTCCGCCCCCTTGGCGCGGCAGGCCGCCGCCGCATCCTCCAGCCGCGCCGCATCACGGCCGGACAGGTGCAGCACCGCCCCCGGCCGGGCGCAGGCCAGCGCCAGCGCACGCCCGAGGCCCGAGGACGCACCCGTGATCAGCACATGGTCCCAGGCGGCTTGCATCGGGCCCCTCCGCGGGGGAGAAGCGGCGCATGCCCCCGACCCCCCTCTCCTCCATGACCGGCTTCGCCCGCGAGGGCGGAACGCTGCCGGACGGCACCTCCTTCGTCTGGGAAATCCGCAGCGTCAACGGCCGCGGGCTCGATGTCCGCCTCCGCCTGCCGGGCGGCTTCGACGCGCTGGAAGGCCCGCTGAAGGAAGCCGCCGCGAAAGTCCTCAAGCGCGGCAACGTCTCCGCCACGCTGACCGTGAAGCGGGAGGACCGCGCCCCCCCCCGCCTGACGCCCGATCCCGCGGCCCTGGAGCAGGCGCTGCGGCTCGCCCTCGACCTCGCCGCCCGCATCCCCGGCTGCCCGGCCCCGCGAGCCGAGGCCCTGCTGACCCTGCCCGGCGTCCTGCGTGCCGAGGCCGCAGAGCCCGACGAGGCGGAGGAGGAAGCGAAGCGCATCGCCATCGCCGCCGCCTTCGGGACGGCGATGGACGGCCTGGTGGCGTCGCGCCGCGCCGAGGGTGCCAAGCTCGCGGAGATCCTGGCCGTCCTGCTCGACGAGGTCGCCGCGCTGCGCGACCTCGCGGCCAGGGAGGCGGCCGACCAGCCCGCGCTGCACATGGCACGGCTGCGCGAAAGCCTCGCCGCGCTGCTCGAAGGCGAGCGCCGGGTGCCGGAGGAGCGTCTCGCGCAGGAAGTGGCGCTGCTCGCGACCAAGTCCGATGTGCGGGAGGAACTCGACCGCCTCTCCGCCCACATTGCCGAGGCGCGACGCCTGCTGGCGAGCGGCGAGGCGATCGGCCGCAAGCTCGACTTCCTTACCCAGGAATTCGTCCGCGAGGCGAACACGCTCTGCTCGAAATCCTCGAGCACGGCGCTGACACGCATCGGCCTGGAACTGAAGGCGGCGATCGAGCGGCTGAAGGAGCAGTCGGCGAATGTCGAATGACGGCATCGCGCGGCGCGGGCTGTGCCTAGTGCTCGCCGCCGCGCCGGGGGCGGGCAAGACCTCGGTCTCCCGCGCCTTGCTCGGCGCCGAGCCGGCGCTCTCGCTGTCCGTCAGCGCCACCACCCGCGCCCCGCGACCGGGCGAGCAGGAGGGCGTTCACTACTTCTTCAAGACGCCGGAGGCATTCGACGCCATGGCCGGGCGCGGGGAGTTCCTCGAGCATGCCCGCTTCCTCGGCCGCGCCTACGGCACCCCGCGCGCGCCGGTCGAAGCGGCGCTGACGGCGGGCCGGGACGTGCTCTTCGACATCGAATGGCAGGGCCACCGCCAGATGAAGGCGGCGATGCCCGAGGATGTGGTCGGCGTCTTCCTCCTCCCGCCCTCCCTGCCCGACCTCGAGGCACGGCTGCGCGGCCGCGGCCAGGACAACGAGGTCGAGATCGCCCGCCGCATGGCCGCGGCGCGGGACGAGATCACCCACTGGGACGAGTTCGACCACATCGTGGTCAACCGCGACTTCGAGGCGACGGTCGCGCAGGTGCGCGCCATCCTGCACGCGGCGCGCAGCGAGCGCCGCCGCCAGCCCGGCATGCCGGCCTTCATCGCGCAGCTCCTCGCCATCTGACGTGGGCGCGATCCTCGGGATCGTCGCGCCGGTCTTCGCGATCGTGGGGCTCGGCTACCTCGCCGCCGCCCGGCGCCTGGTGGACGAGGCCGGGTTCCGCGGCCTCAACGCCTTCACCTTCAACCTGGCCGCGCCGGCGCTGCTCTTCGCCAGCGGCACCTCGGGCCAGGTCGGCGGCGGGCCCGCCGCCTTCGCCTTCTTCGCCGCGGCGCTGGCGATCTACGGCTTCGCCCTCTGGCTCGGGCTGCGCCGGTTCGGGATGGCCGTCGCCGAGGCCGGGCTCTTCGCGCTCAACTGCACCTTCGGCAACACGGTGATGATGGGCATCCCGCTCATCGCCGCGACCTTCGGCCAGCAGGGCCTGCCCATCCTCATCACCATCATCGCGCTGCATTCGATGGTGCTGCTGACGCTGGCGACCGTGGTGGCGGAGGTCGGGCTGCACCGGCACGCGCCCCTGCGGCGGATCGTGGTGGCCACCCTCGGCGGCATTCTGCGCAACCCGGTCGTGGTGACCGTCTTCGTGGCGCTCGCCTGGAGCACGATCGGCCTGCCGGTGCCCGAGGTCGCGCGCCGCACCCTGCGGATGCTGGGCCAGGCGACGCCGCCGGTGGCGCTGTTCTGCCTGGGCGGCTCGCTCGCGGCCTTCCAGGCGGGCCGCTCCTGGCGGGAGGTCGCCTGGGCGACCGTGCTCAAGCTCGGCGCGCTGCCGCTGCTGGTCTGGGGCGGCTGCGCGCTGCTCGGCCTGTCGCCGCTGGAAACCGCGGTGGCGGTGGTGACGGCGGCGCTGCCCACGGGGGCCAATGCCTTCCTGCTCGCGCGCCGCTACGCGACCGGCGCGGACGGTTCGGGCGCCACGGTGCTGGTCTCGACGCTGATCTCGGTCGCGACGCTGGCCGTGGTCCTGGCCTGGCTGCGGCTTTAGAGCATGTTCCGATCGGTCGGAACCGGCACCGGCCCGCACCCCCACCCGGCCACCCAACGACAGTATCCTGGATGGGTGGCCGGGTGGGGGCGCGGGCCGGTGCCGTCTGATCGAAAAGAGCTCTAGAACAGACCCGATCAGGTGGAATCACCTGATCGGGTGAAGATGCTCGCAGAAACAAAGGGCCGGTGCCGCCGGATCGCAACATGGTCCGGGCCCGCTCACGCGATCTGGCGGCCCTGCCGCGGCACGGCGCGCTCCGCCTCGAACATGTAGTCCCGGGTCAGCGGCACGCTGCCCACCCTGCGGGCGAGCTGCAGCTGCCAGACGAAGTGTCCGCCGTGGCGGAAGGTCACCTCGCAGCCGGCGAGGTAGAATTCGAACATGCGGCAGAAGCGCTCGTCGTAGAGCGAGGCGATGGCGTCCCGGTTGCCAGCGAAGCGTGCCCGCCAATGCGCGATCGTCTGCGCGTAGTGCAGCCGCAGCACCTCGATGTCGGTCACATGGAGCAGGTTCTTCTCGACCGCCGGCAGCACCTCGGACAGCGCCGGCGAATAGCCGCCCGGGAAGATGTACTTGGTGAGCCACGGGTTGGTGGAGCCGGGCCCCTCGTAGCGCCCGATGGCATGGATCAGCGCGACGCCGTCCGGGCGCAGCGCGCCGCGCACGGTCTGGAAGAAACGCCGGTAGTGGTCGATGCCGACATGCTCGAACATCCCGACCGAGACGACGCGATCGACCGGCTGCTTCCAGTTGCGGTAGTCCATGAGTTCGAAACGCACGCGGTCCGAGAGGCCCTCCTCCTCGGCCCTGGCACGCGCAACATCCAGCTGCTCAGTCGAAAGCGTGATGCCGGTCACGCGTGCGCCGTAGTCGCGGGCGAGCATCAGCGCCATCCCGCCCCAGCCGCAGCCGATGTCGAGCACCTCGAGATCCGGCCGGTTCAGCAGCAGCTTCGAGGCGATGTGGCGCTTCTTGGCCGCCTGCGCCTCCTCCAGCGTCTCCCTGCCGGTCGGGAAATAGGCGCAGGAATACTGGCGGTCGCGGTCGAGGAAGAGCGCGTAGAGCCGTCCGTTCAGGTCGTAGTGGTGGGCGACGTTGCGCCGGGCGCGCGGCGCCAGGTTCAGCTGGTCGAGGCGTCGCCGCGCCTTGCGCGCCAGCTCCATCACCCGCTCGCCGGGATGGCTGCCGCCATCGGTCAGGTTCAGCATCAGCAGTTCGAGCAGCGCGTAGAGCGACCCGCCCTCGGGCTTCACCTCCCCGTCCATGTAGGCTTCGCCGAGCGCGAGGGCGGGGTTGACGGCCAGGCGGCGCAGCGCGCGCCGGGTGAGGATGGCCATCCCGGCCACGGGTCCAGGGCCGCCGCGATAGGTGCGGGTCGTCCCGTCCGGATAGTGCACATCCAGCGTCCCGTGGCGAACCAGGCGCTGAAGCGCAAGGTGGAACAGCATGGCAAGCTCCCCCTCTTACGGGGCGATCATGCCACAGGATCCGGAAATGAATGAAGTACCATGAACGGCGCGGGGGCGGTGCAGCCCCCGCGCCGGCCGGATCAGCGCTCCGCGGCGCCCTCGGCCTGGCCGGCGGCCAGCTCGGCCGCGAGCTCGGCCTCGAGGGAGGCCTGCTCCGCCTCGGCCTCGGCCTCGACGCGCTCGCCGCGCGCCTGCTTCTCGGCCTCTTCCGGGGAACGGGCGACGTTCACGACCACCGAGATCGAGACCTCGGGGTGCAGCGCGACCTCGACATGCGCGAGGCCGACCGACTTGATCGCGTGGCCGAGCTTCACCTGGTCGCGGGCCACGCTCAGGCCCGCATCGGTGCAGGCCTCGGCGATGTCGCGCGTGGAGACGGAGCCGTAGAGCGCGCCGCTTTCGCCCGCCTGGCGGATGATGGTGACGGCGAGGCCCGAGACGCGCTCGGCGACCCGCTCGGCCTCCTCGCGGCGCTTGATGTTCTGCGCCTCGAGCTGGGCGCGCTCCTTCTCGAAGCGCTCCAGGTTCCCCTTGCTGGCACGGATCGCCTTGCCCGAGGGGATCAGAAAATTGCGCGCGTAGCCGGGACGGACCTTCACCAGCTCGCCCATCTGGCCGAGCTTGTCGACGCGCTGCATCAGGATGAGTTCGATCATGTTGCACCTCCGGGCGGGCCTGCGCGCCGCGCCCATTGCTCATAGAAACCGAAGGCCGTCACCGCGATCGCGGCCGGCACGCTGAGGATGACGAGCCCGGCGTAGAAGACGCCGAGCATGAAGGACCGGCCGGGGCGGCCGGCCGAACGGCGATGCACCGCCGCGACGCCCTGGAAGAACACCGGCAGCAGCAGCACCAGCAGGACCGAGAGGCTCACGACCTCCCCGCCCCCGCCGAAGGCCAGCCAGGCCGCGGCGGCCGCGGCCGGCAGCATCGGGTACCAGCCCGGCAGCCGCACCTCGCTCCAGCGGGGTGAGGGTGCGAGCGCGAGGCCCGAACGCGCCAGCGCCGACTGCGCCGCCGCCCCGTTCACCGAGAGCGAGATCGCCGCCCAGAAGCCGAGCGCGGCCGCCATGACACGGACCAGCTCCTCAACCGGGAAGCCGGCCGGCAGCCCGCCCATGCGGCCCACCCCCTGCTCCACGGCGCTCCGGATGGCGCCCTCGAGCCCCCCTGGTTCGCCGGCGAAGGCCGCCGCCGCCGCCAGGATGACGACGGCCGGCCAGATCCCGAGCAGCGCCAGCGGCACCGACAGATCGATGCGCCCGCCACGGAAGCCGGTGACCACGATCGCCGTCGCCGGCAGCCCGAAGACGACCAGGAAGACGAGCATGGGCAGCGAACCGGCCAGGACGGCATGGACCGCCGCCCCGATCCCCGCCGCGCCGGCCACGGCGCCCGGGCCGAAGCCCAGGCCCGCGCCGAACAGCGGCAGCGGCGTCAGCCAGAAGGCCGCGAAGCCGAGCGGCAGCCCGCGCATGGCCCACAGCGACAGCACCGCGGCCGCAAGGCCGCCTGCCGCCGCCGCCAGCCAGCGCGGATTGGACAGCGCGCCCGCCATCTTCGCGTCCCCGGGCTCCCCGTCCTCAGTCGTTGATCACGTAGGGCAGCAGCGCCAGGAAGCGGGCGCGCTTGATGGCCTGGGCCAGTTCGCGCTGCTTCTTGCCGCTCACCGCGGTGATGCGGGACGGGACGATCTTGCCGCGCTCGCTCAGGAAGCGGGACAGGAGGCGGACGTCCTTGTAGTCGATCTTCGGCGCCTGCGGGCCGGAGAAGGGGCAGGACTTCTTGCGCCGGTAGAAGGGGCGGCGCGCACCGACGGCCGGGCGGCGGGCGGCGGGAGTGAGGTCGGTCGTCTCGGACATCTTCGCTTACTCCTCGGCGCCCTGCTGGCCGTCCACTTCGTCGCGCGGACGGGCGCGGAATTCCTCACGGTCGTCGCTGCGCTCGCGGCCGCGGCCGGAACCGAAGCGGCCGGCCGGGCGCGGGCCGCGGAAGCCGCGCTCGCGGTCGTCGCCGCGCTTCGCGAGCACCGCGGACGGCGCTTCGTCGATCGCCTCGACGCGGATGGTCAGGCTGCGCAGCACGTCCTCGTTCAGGCCGAGCTGGCGCTCGACCTCCGGCAGCGCCGCCGCCGGGGCGTCGAGGCCGAGGAGCATGTAGTGCCCCTTGCGGTTCTTCTTGATCTTGTAGGCGAGGCCGCGCAGGCCCCAATACTCGCGCTTCTTCACCTCGCCGCCGCCCTCGGAGACGAGGGTCGCGACCTGCTCGGCGATCGCTTCGACCTGCTGCTGGGTGACGTCGTTGCGCGCGATGAACACGCATTCGTAGAGCGGCATGTGATCTCCCTGTGGCTGGCTCAGCCCGGGCCCCGGAATGGGGCGCGCAAACGGGCATAGCCGGGCGCTTGCCTTGCGCCCGGCAGGGGAGCGCGGCGTAAAGCACGGGCGGCGGGCCATGGCAAGGCCGGAATGGCCCGGGCAATGCCGGGCGGACGGGAAGGTCCGGCCTGCGGGCCCGGGGCCGAACGGGCGCCGCCGCCGGTGCGGCCCGCCCGGCACATGAAGGCACGAAAGCGAACCCTTCAGGCGCTCGGTATAGCGCGCTGGCCGCGCGAATTGTTCCGAGATGTTTATGTTCATGTCAAAATGCGCGGCAAGGATGGGCGGAGGGTGCCGTGGCTGTCTCCTCGACCTTCACCGCGACCGACGGGGATGCCTGCGAACGGCAGATGGGGCGCTGGAGCCGCCGCCTGGCCGAGCCGTTTCTCGACTTCGCGGGGCCGGCGGACGCCGGGCATGTGCTCGACCTCGGCTGCGGCACCGGCAGCCTGGCGCTGGCGGCAAGGAACGCGGACAGCCGCGTCACCGGGCTCGACTTCTCCTCCGCCTACGTCGAATGCGCGCCGCCGCTGCCTCGCCGCACGCTTCGAGTTCAGGGTCGGGGACGCCTGCGCCATGCGCCGCCACGGCCTGGGCGGTCGGGGCATCGCCCCCGCCTGACCCCCCGCGCCGCGGCTGTTGACAAGCGCGGCCCCGCACAGCATCCCGCGCGCCCGTAACACACGAAACAGCACGGAAACGCAGCAGACATGGCTTTCGCCTTCGTCTTCCCCGGCCAGGGCAGTCAGGCCGTCGGCATGGGCCGCGACCTGGCCGAGGCCTTCCCCGCCGCCCGCCACGTCTTCCAGGAGGTGGACGATGCGCTCTCCCAGAAGCTCTCGAAGCTGATGTGGGAAGGGCCGCAGGAGGAACTGACCCTCACGGCGAACACCCAGCCGGCGCTGATGGCCCATTCGCTCGCCGTCATCCGTGCACTCGAAGCCGAAGGCGGGTTCAGCCTCGCCGAGCGCGTCACGCTGGTCGCCGGGCATTCGCTCGGCGAATACAGCGCACTCACCGCCGCCGGCGCCTTCGACATCGCCACCGCCGCCCGCCTGCTGCGCCTGCGCGGGGAAGCGATGCAGAAGGCGACCCCGCCCGGCACGGGTGCCATGGCCGCCCTCCTCGGCGCCGAGATCGACCAGGCGCGCGCCATCTGCGCCAAGGCCGCGACCGACCCGGAGACCGGCAAGGCCGAGGTGGTCGAGGCCGCCAACGACAATGGCGGCGGCCAGGTCGTGATCTCGGGCGCCAAGGCGGCGGTCGAGCGCGCGATCGAGATCGCCAAGGCCGAAGGCGTGAAGCGCGCCATGCTGCTGCCGGTCTCGGCGCCCTTCCACTGCGCCCTGATGGCGCCGGCGGCCGATGCGATGGCGGAGGCCCTGGCCAAGGCCGACCTCCGCGCCCCGGCGGTGCCCGTGGTCGCCAACGTCACTGCCGCCAAGGCCACCGATCCGGTCGAGATCCGCGACCTGCTGGTCAAGCAGGTGACCGGCACGGTGCGCTGGCGCGAATGCGTCGCCGCCATGGCCGCCATGGGCTGCGACCGCTTCGTCGAGGCCGGCGCCGGCAAGGTGCTGACCGGCCTGATGAAGCGCAACGCGCCCGAGGCCACTGCGCTCGCCATCGGCACGCCCGCCGATGTCGAGGCCTTCCTCAAGGCGCTCTGAAACGTTTTGTCGCCGGGGTCGCCGACGCCTGATCAGGTGATGCGACAGGATCGCGGATCCGTCTCAGCAACCGGAGAAGACTGATGACCTCGGCGTCGAACGAGCATTTCTGGCGCGACAGCGCCCTGCGGCAGGAAGCCGAGGGCTACCAGTGGCGCAACGCGTCCCACGGCCGCGGCAAGACGCTGGACACCAGCCCCGATCCGGACGCGCCGGGGGGCTATGTGGTCAACCGGACCGGCGGGCTCGTCGTGAAGCGGCGCGTCATGCTGCAGGAGGACATGCTCTACCGCTTCGCGGCGAAGCGCTACCTCGGCAGCGGTCCCGACGCGCTGGTGCCGCTGCTCAACTCGCCCTGGTGGATGAACGACGACCGCATGCTGCTGCTGCTCGGCCGCGCGCGCACCGCGGGCGTGCGGCTGGTCGAGATGGCACGGCGTCAGCTCGCCCTGCCGCCGGCCTGGACCGACTGCGACATCATCGTGCGCGCGCGGCTGCGCCCGGGCGTGCTGATCGCGGCCCATGCCGGGCCCGGCCGCACCGCCGAGGGCGGCGGCGAACGCTTCGTCGTCGCGCCGGAGGCGCCGCACCTGCTGATCGACCAGCTCTACGTTCCCGGTCTCGGCCGGCATTTCGCCCTTCACGGCGTGGGCGAGGCGAATGCACGCTCGTGGTTCGACCTCGCGACCGCGACCTCCTTCGACCCCGCCCTGCGCGGATTCAACCCCTGAGCGGAGACCTTTCATGTTTGACCTGACCGGCAAGACGGCGCTCGTCACGGGCGCCACGGGCGGCATCGGCGAGGCCATCGCGACCGCCCTGCATGCGCAGGGTGCGACCGTCGCGCTGACCGGCCGGCGCGAGGCGGAACTCGCCCGCGCCGCCGCGGCGCTGGGCGGCACCCGCATCATCGTCGCGCCGGCCGACCTTTCCGACCCCGCGGCTCCGGCCGCACTGGTCGAGACGATCGAGGGCAAGGCCGGCGGCCTCGACATCCTGGTCAACAATGCGGGGTTCACGCGCGACATGCTCGCGCTGCGCATGGGCGACGCCGACTGGAACGCGGTGCTGGAGGTCGACCTCACCGCGCCCTTCCGGCTGGCGCGCGCCGCGCTGCGCGGGATGATGAAGAAGCGCCACGGGCGCATCGTTTCCATCGCCTCGATCGTCGGTGTCACCGGCAATGCGGGCCAGGCGAACTACGCCGCGGCCAAGGCCGGCCTGATCGGCATGTCGAAGTCGCTGGCGCAGGAAGTCGCGACGCGGGGCGTGACGGTGAACGTCGTCGCGCCCGGCTTCGTGAAGACCGCGATGACCGACGCGCTGAACGAGCAGCAGAAGACCGCGCTGCTCTCCCGCATCCCGGCGCAGCGCATGGGCACGCCCGAGGACATCGCGGCGGCAGTCGTCTACCTCTCCTCGACCGAAGCGGGCTGGGTCACCGGCCAGACGATCCACGTCAACGGCGGGATGGTGATGATCTGAGAGGTTTTGTTTGCCTCAGGCGCCGGCGCGCGCGTCCGCGCGCTTGGCTTGCGCGCCATGCATTGCCACGCTGACGATCACTGTTGGTCCGGACGCGGTCGCGCCTTGCGCTCCCGGCCCGATGCATCGCATCGGGCCGCATTGCTTTTCGCCTCAGGCGCCGGCGCGCGCGTCCGCGCGCTTGGCTTGCGCGCCATGCATTGCCGCGCTGACGATCGCTGATGGTCCGGGCGCGGTCGCGCCTTGCGCTCCCGGCCCGATGCATCGCATCGGGCCGCTACGGTCGGTCTCGTCGATTCTGCTTGCGTCGTCGCGACCGTTTCGCGTATTCGCGCCGGCCTCGGCGGAAATTCCTCTGCCGAGGTTTCGTGTGTCACCCGTGTCGCCGATCGCCCGCCGCATCGCCGTCGCCTGCAATACCGCCGGATTTATCTCCGGACGGCAGTTGTGGTCGCGCGAGGCCCTGATCGGCACAGCGAAGCCGCAACCCGTCCTCGCCTGACACACCGCGGCGCCATCTGCGCCGTTCCTCCCCAAGACTACGCAAAACCTGGAGTACACTCATGCGTCGCCCAGACCTTCTGGAGGCGCCTGCGCGCGAGCTGGCCATGGCGGCCGGTCTCGACCCGGAGGCGCGCATCCCCAACCCCGACAAGCCCGGCAAGACGATGCCGGCCTGGACGCAGTTCCGCGACGCCGCGCGCACCGCACGCCGCGACGCGGCCCGCGCACAGGCAGCCGCGATCATCGCCGCGCAGCCCACCGCCTACCGGGACGCGCCGCTGCAGGTCTTCGGATCGCACGAGCCCGGCACCATCGAGCAGATGCGCAACTGCCTGCGCGTCGGCAACACGGTGGCGGCCACGCTCTGCGCGGACGGGCATCTCGGCTACGCGCAGCCGGTCGGCGGCGTCGTCGCCTATGAAGGCCAGGTGAGCATCTCCGGCGTCGGCTTCGACATCGGCTGCGGCAACCTCGCCGCACGGCTCGACATGCCCTTCGCGGAGATCCGCGACAGCGTGCCGGACATCCTCGCCGGCATCCGCCAGACCATCTCCTTCGGCGTCGGCCGGGCCAACGCCGCGCGGGTGGAGCACGCGGTGCTGGACGACGACGAGGCCTGGCATGCCTCCGACATGCGCGACTACCGCCAGAAGGCAGCCGCGCAGCTCGGCACGGTCGGCTCGGGCAACCACTACGTCGACCTGTTCGAGGACGAGGAGGGCATGGTCTGGATCGGCGTGCACTTCGGTTCGCGCGGCCTGGGTCACACCAGCGCCACGCGCTACCTGAAGGCCGCCGGTGGTCGCGACGGGATGCATGTGCCGCCGACCGTGGTGGACGAGGGCTCCGAGCTCGGCCAGCGCTACCTGGCCGCGATGGAACTCGCCGGCCGCTACGCCTATGCCGGGCGCGAGTGGGTGGTCGAACGCGTGCGCGCGATCATCGGCGGCGCGGTGACCGACAGCGTCCACAACCACCACAACTACGCGTGGAAGGAGACGCATGGCGGCCGCGGCCTCTGGGTCGTGCGCAAGGGCGCGACGCCGGCCTTCCCCGGCCAGCGCGGCTTCGTCGGCGGCTCGATGGGCGACGACGCGGTGATCCTGGAGGGGGTGGAGAGCGAGCCGTCCCGCGCCGCGCTCTACTCCACCATCCACGGCGCCGGCCGCGTGACCAGCCGCAAGGAGGCGCATCGCCGCTTCACGCGGGACCAGATGCGCGACTGGCTGCGCGGCCGCGGCGTGCTGCTCTCGGGCGGCGACGTCGACGAAAGCCCGATGGCCTACCGGCGCCTGCCCGAGGTGCTGGAGAGCCATGCCGGCACGGTGCGCATCCTGCATCGCCTCCGCCCCTTCGCGGTGGCGATGGCGGGGCCGGGCGAATTCGATCCCTTCAAGGATTGAGCGCGCCTGCCGGGGCGGGGGCCGTTCCCCGTCCCGGCCAGCCGGCCTGGAGCATGTTCCGATCTGTCGGAACCGGCACCGGCCCGCACCCCCACCCGGCCACCCA
>JAFADX010000409.1 GCA_023424475.1 Pseudomonadota bacterium | reverse complement strand
GCCAAGGGCCACGCGCTGGCGCTCCCCGCCCGACAGCCCCGCCGGCCGGCGGCCGAGCAGCGGCCCGATGCCGAGCAGCGAAACCACCTCCTCGAAGCCCGGTCCCGCCGCGCCCCGCGGCGCGCGCCGCAACCCGTAGCGCAGGTTCGTCTCGACGCTGAGATGCGGGAACAGCCGCGCATCCTGGAACACCATGCCGCAGCGGCGCCTCTCGGGCGGCAGGCAGATGCCCCGGGGGGTGTCGAGCACCACGGCGCCGCCGATCTCGACCCGTCCCTGCCGCGGCCGCAGCAGCCCCGCCACCGCCGCGAGCACGGTGGTCTTGCCGCAGCCCGAAGGGCCGAACAGCGCGGTCACGCCGCGCTCCGGCACCCCGAAGGCGACATCGAGCGTGAAGCCGCCCGGGCCGAAATCATGGCGCAGCGCGACCCCGGACATCAGCCCCGCCCCAGCAGGCGATGCATGCGGCGCGCGATCACCTCGGCCAGCAGCAGCCCGGCCATGGCGAGCGTGAAGGAAATGGCGGCGAGGCGCGCCGCGATCGCCTCCCCGTCCGGCGTCTGCGTCGCGCTGTAGATGGCCAGCGGCAGGGTCTGCGTCTCGCCGGGGATGTTGGAGACGAAGGTGATGACCGCGCCGAACTCGCCCAGCCCCGCCGCGAAGGCGGTGACCGCGCCGGCGAGGATCCCCGGCGACATCAGCGGCAGCGTGACCGTCACGAAGCGGTCGATCGGCCCCGCGCCGAGCGTGCGCGCGGCCGCCTCCAGCCCCCGGTCCACATTCTCGAGCCCGAGGCGCACCGAGCGCACGATCAGCGGAAAGGACATGACCGCGGTGGCGAGCGCGGCGCCCGAGGTGGTGAAGACCAGCCGGATGCCGAACCACTCGTACAGCGGCGCGCCGATCGGCCCGCGCGCGCCGAACAGGATCAGCAGCCCCCAGCCCACCACCACCGGCGGCACCACCAGCGGCAGATGGACCAGCGCGTCGAGCAGCATCCGCCCGGGAAACCGCCCGCGCGCCAGCAGCCAGGCAACGCCGATCGCCGGCAGCAGCGAGACGGTGACGGACCGCGAGGCAACCTCCAGGCTGAGCCGGACCGCCTGCCACTCCTCGGGCGTGAGGCCGAAGGTCACTGCGCCATGCGGAAGCCGAAGCGCTGCCAGCCGGCCTGCGCCTCGGGGCCGGTCAGGAAGGCTAGGAAGGCCCGCGCCTCGGCATTGCCTGCCGCCCGCTTCGTCAGCGCGAAGGGATAGGTGATCGGCGTGTGGCTTTCCGCCGGGAAGGTGCCGGCGACGCGCACGCCGCGGCTGATCGCGGCATCGGTGGAATAGACGATGCCGAAGGGCGCCTCGCCGCGCTCGACCAGCAGCAGGGCGCCGCGGACGTTGTCCGCGCGTGCGAGGCGCGGTGCGATCGCGTCCCACTGCCCCATCCAGCTCAGCGCCGCCTGGGCATAGCGGCCGGCCGGCACATGCGCCGGGTCGCCGGTCGCGATGCGGCCGTCCCGGCCGAGCAGCGCCGCCAGGTCGGTGCCGCGCGCGAGCGCGACGTTGCGCGTGTCGCTGGTCGGCGTGATGAGCACCAGGCCATTGCCGATGGGGCTCACGCGCGTTGCGGTCACGATCAGGTCGCGCTGCTGGAGGTAGTCCATCCAGCGCTCGTCGGCCGACATGAACAGGTCGGCCGGCGCGCCCTGCTCGATCTGCCGCGCAAGGGTCGATGACGCGGCGAAGGAGAAGCGCGGCGCGGGATGCCCGCGGCCGGCCCAGTCCTGCCCCTGCGCGCGCAGCGCGTCGGTCAGGCTGGCGGCGGCGAAGACCGTGGCGCCGTCCTGTGCGCGACCGGCGGCCGGCAGGCCCAGCGACAGAAGGGCGGCGAGGATCAGGCGTCGGAACATCGACGGACTCCCATGACGTTATGTGTCGCCGGAAATAGCCGAAGCCTGCCGAAGCGTCCACACCCGTCACAAATGACCGGAGGAAGACTGCCATCGCTTGGCGGGTTGTCTATCACGACATATAACGTCACCGCCGCGGCCGCCGCATGGCCGCCACCAGGCCCGAGGACAGACGCCATGACCGTGGACATCCAGCGCACGACCCATCCCTTCCTCGACGGGCGGCCCAAGCGGATGCTGATCGACGGCAAGTGGGTCGAGGCCGCCTCCGGCAAGACCTTCGCCACGATCAACCCGGCGACCGGAGAGATCCTCGCCCAGGTCGCCGAGGGCGAGGCGGAGGACATCGACCGCGCCGTCGCCGCCGCCCGCGCCGCCTTCGAAGGCCCCTGGTCGAGGATGAAGCCCTTCGAGCGGCAGAACGTCCTGCTGCGCCTCGCGGATCTTCTCGACAGGCACTTCGAGGAATTCGCCGCCCTCGATACCATCGACATGGGCGCGCCCATCAGCCGCACGCGCGGCAACCGCCTGCGCGCCGTCGGCATGCTGCGCTACTACGCCGGGCAGGCGGTCTCCATCCATGGCGAGACGATCGAGAACTCGCTGCCCGGCGAGTTCGTCTCCTACACGCTGAAGGAGCCGATCGGCGTGGTGGGCGCGATCATCCCGTGGAACGCGCCGCTCTCCTCCTCCATCTGGAAGATCGGCCCGGCGCTCGCCACCGGTTGCACCGTGGTGCTGAAGCCGGCGGAGGAAGCGCCGCTGACACCGCTGCGCCTCGGCGAGCTGTGCCTCGAGGCCGGCGTGCCGCCGGGCGTGGTGAACGTCGTGCCCGGCTTCGGCGAGACCGCCGGCGCCGCGCTCGCCGCGCATCGCGGCGTGGACAAGGTGGCCTTCACCGGGTCGCACCTCACCGGGCAGAAGATCGTGCAGGCCTCGGCGGGCAACCTGAAGCGCGTCTCGCTGGAACTCGGCGGCAAGAGCCCCGACATCGTCTTCGCCGATGCGGACCTCGACGCCGCGGTGCCCGGCGCGGCCATGGCGGTCTTCGCCAATTCCGGCCAGATCTGCAGCGCCGGCACGCGGCTCTTCGTCGAGCGCGGGGTCTATGACGAATTCACCGCGCGCGTGGCCGAATACGGCCGCTCCCTGCGCGTGGGCGACGGGCGCGACGACGCCACGCAGGTCGGTCCGCTGGTCTCCCCCGAACAGCTCGACCGCGTCACCGGCTATCTCTCGATCGGCCGGCAGGAAGGCGCCAGGCCGCTCGCCGGCGGCGAACGCCTGACCGAAGGCGCGCTGTCCAAGGGCTTCTTCGTGCCGCCCACCGTCTTTGCGAACGTGAAGGACGAGATGCGCATCGCGCAGGAGGAGATCTTCGGCCCCGTCATCTCCGCCATCCCCTTCGACGACATCGAGGAGGTGGCGAAGCGCGCCAATGCCACGCCCTTCGGCCTCGGCAGCGGCCTCTGGACACGCGATGTCACCAAGGCGCACCGGCTGGCGCGCGCGATCCGGGCGGGCTCGGTCTGGATCAACTGCTACCAGGCGATGGACCCCGCCGTGCCCTTCGGCGGCTACAAGATGAGCGGCTACGGACGCGAGGGCGGCAAGCAGCACGTCGAGGAATACCTCAACGTGAAGGCGGTCTGGATCCGCACCGCATGAGCGCCGCCGCCGACTGGCACGCGACGCGCCCCGGCGAGGTGGAAGGCGGCGCCCCGGACCGCGCCGATGCGACCCTCGCCTTCATCGGCCGCATCCGCACCCCCTTCGCGACGCGGGCCGACTGCCCCCATCGCGGCCATGCCGACGGGCCGGAATGCCGCATCGAGATCGACGCGCCCTGGCGGCCGGCACTGGAGGGCATCGAGCCGGGCAGCCGGCTCGAGGTCCTCTACTGGATGCACCTCGCGCGCCGCGACCTGCTGGTGCAGGCGCCGAAGGGGCGGCCGGCGCCGCTCGGCACATTCGCCCTGCGCTCGCCCAACCGGCCCAACCCGGTTGCCACCTCGGAGGCCGAGGTCGTCGCGGTCGCGCCCGATTCGGTGACCGTGCGGGGCCTCGACTGCGTGGACGGCACACCATTGATTGACCTGAAGCCGGCGCGACGCTGACGCACCACGGTGTCCCCCCACCCCCGAGGAAGGCTATGGAGGGGATATGGATGACTGCGCGACACGGCAGGGCGCCACGCACGCCCCGCGCCTGACCGGCCTCGAGGCGGCGCTGTCCGCCTGGATCGCGCTGGTGCCGCGGCCTGTCGCCCCCACCTTGCTGCCGCCCGCGGAGGCTGTCGGCCGGGTGCTGGCCGAGACGATCCGGACCGCAGCGCCGGTCCCACCGGTCGCGGTCGCGCTGCGCGAAGGCTGGGCC
>JAFADX010000402.1 GCA_023424475.1 Pseudomonadota bacterium | reverse complement strand
ACAGTATCCTGGATGGGTGGCCGGGCGGGGGTGCGGGCCGGCGCCGTCTGGTCGAAAAAAGCTTAGAGCAGATCCCGATCGGTGGAATCACCTGCTCGGGTGAAGATGCTCGCAGAAACAATGGGCTGGAGACGTTGCCGTGAGCCAGGGCGAACGGCAACGGCTCCAGGATCGCCGCATGAGCGACTTCGGACCCCTGCTGAGGGCATGGCGCCAGCGCCGGCGCCTCAGCCAGCTCGACCTCGCGCTCGAGGCCGAGGTTTCCCAGCGTCACCTCTCCTTCGTCGAATCGGGCCGCGCACGGCCGAGCCGGGAGATGGTGCTGCGACTCTCGGAACGCCTCGCGGTGCCGCTGCGTGCGCGCAACGCGCTGCTGGTGGCGGCGGGCCATGCGCCGGAATTCGGCGAACGCGCGCTCGAGGACCCGGCCCTTCATCCGGCCATGGAGGCGGTGCGGCTGATCCTCGACGGCCATGCGCCCTGGCCGGCGCTCGCGGTCGACCGGCACTGGAACCTGGTCGCGGCGAACGGAACCGCGCAACGGCTGATGGACGGGGTGGACCCGTCGCTGCTGGCGCCGCCGGTGAACGTCCTGCGGCTGAGCCTGCACCCGCAGGGCCTCGCGCCACGCATCGCCAACCTCAGGGCCTGGAAGACGCATGTGCTGGACCGGCTTCGCCGGGATGCCGACGTGTCGGGCGATGCGGACCTCCCGGCGCTGATGGCCGAGATCGCGCGCTACCCCGCCGGGATGGACGCGCCGCCGGGTCCCGCCGATCGCGCCCGCGCGCTGATCGCGACGCCGCTGCGGCTGCGCGTGCCGGGCGGGGAACTGTCGCTGGTCAGCGCCACGACCGTCTTCGGCACCGCGACCGAGGTCATGCTCGCCGAGCTGACGCTCGAAACCTTCTTCCCGGCGGATGGCGAGAGCGCGGCCATGCTCCGGGCGATGGCCGCCGCCTGATCAGCCTTGCCCCTCGTCGGGGATGTTGAGCTGCGTGCCGCAGGCCTTGCAGTGCACGGCGTCGGGCTCGTGGCGCTGCAGCCCGCAGGCGGGGCAGGCGAAGCGCACCTTGGCCGGCCGGAACAGTGCCTGCGCCAAGCGCAGGAACAGCGTCACGCCGGCGATCATGATCACGACGGAGATGAGCCGCCCCGCGGTGCCCGGCAGGGTGATGTCGCCGAAGCCCGTCGTCGTCAGCGCGGTGACGGTGAAGTAGAGCGCATCGGCGTAGTGCCGGATGTGCGGGTTGGAATGGTGCTGCGTCTCGTAGACCACCGCGGTCATCACGAAGACGAAGACGCAGAGATGCACCGCCGCGAGCATCGCTTCCTCGTTGCGGCGGAAGAAGGGCAGGTCTTCCCGCAGCATGCCGAGCATCCGGTAGGAATGCACCAGCCGCAGCGTCCGCAGGATGCGCAGGAAGCCGAGCCCTTCGCCTGTCAGGGGAGAAAGGAAGGAGACGATGGCGAACGCATCCGCGACGGTCGCGACGCGCAGCGCCTCCCGCCACGGCCGCCGGCTGCCGGCGAGCCGGGTGGCGAATTCCATCGCCAGCACCAGGCCGACCAGCACGTCCACCACCTCGATTCAGGGGGCACGCTCGGCGAAGGAGGTGCCGATGACGAAGGCCACGGTCGCGAGGTCGAAGGCGAGGACCGCGTAGCGGAAGCGTCGGCAGTCCTCCGCCGTGCCGTAGTAGAGGTGATGCAGCCGGGCGCGGAGCGGGGAGGCCGGCAGCCGCATTCAGCCCTTCAGCCCCGAGAGTTCCGCCACCAGCGCGCCGAGGACGGCGCAGTCCTCCCCGCCGTGCCCCGTGTTCACCACCGCCTCCATCATCTGGGCGGCGAGGGCGGTGGAGGGGGCGAAGACGCCGTGCCCGCGCACCGCGCCGAGGGCGAGGCGCATGTCCTTGCGCATCAGCTCGGCCCGGAAGCCGGGCTTGAAGGTGCCTTCGAGCATCCGGCGCGCATGGTTCTCGAGGACGAAGGAGCGCGCCGAGCCGCCGAGCAGCGCCTGGCGCATCAGCGCGGGGTCGAGGCCCGCCTTGCGGCCCATGGTCAGCGCCTCGGCCGCCGCCTGCATGGCTGCGACGATGATGAGCTGGTTCGCCGACTTGCAGATCTGCCCCGACCCGGCGGGACCGAGCAGGGTGACGGTCCTGCCCACCGCGTCGAAGACGGCGCGGGCGGCCGAGAAGCCGGCATCCGCGCCGCCCACCATGCAGGTGAGCGTGCCGTCGATGGCGCCCTGCGGGCCGCCCGAGACCGGGCTGTCGAGCAGGATGACGCCGCGTTCGGCCATACGCCGGGCAAAGTCCGCCGCGGCCGCGGCGGCGATGGTCGAGAAGTCGATCACCACCGTCCCCGGCGCGGCGCCGTGGATCACGCCGTCTTCCCCGAACAGCACCGCTTCGACGTCGGGCGTGTCGGGAACGCAGAGGCAGACGCAGGCGACCCCGTCCGCGGCGTCCTGGGCGCTGGGCGCCCATTCCGCGCCGGCCGCGAGCAGTGGTTCCGCCTTCGCCCTGGACCGGGTGCTGACCGTCAGCTCGAAGCCCGCCTTCCGGATGTTGGCCGCCATGGCGGCGCCCATGACGCCCATGCCGATGAAGGCGACGCGGGAAGGGGGCAGGATCGGTGTCATGGTCGTTCGGCCTCCGCTTCAGGGTGTCGGCAGGTGGGCGGTCCGCCGGGGCAAGGGTTCCATGAAGCGGCGCCGTACGCCAGCGGGGGCACGGAGGCGTGAGGAAACGCCCGGGCGCCGCGGGCGTTGACCGCGGGACGGGACGGGCGGCCTTGCCGCGCGATCCCGCCTTTGTGGAAGGAGTTTCCCCCCATGCGTCAGTCCCGCATCGTCGTTGCCGCCGCGCTCGGCCTTGCCGCCGCCACGCCGGCCTTCGCCCAGCAGTCCCAGCCGCAGCAGCCGGGCCATGTGCGCGTCGGCACCTTGCGCTGCGACGTGGCGGCCGGCAGCAGCTTCATCTTCGGCTCGACGCGGAACGTCACCTGCGTGTTCACCCCCTCGCGCGGGGAGCCCGAGCGCTATACGGGCGAGATCAAGCGATATGGCGTGGATGTCGGATACACGAGCTCGGCCGTCATGCTCTGGGGCGTGCTGGCTTCGAGCAACGACGTGGCGCGCGGTGCGCTGGCCGGCAACTATGCCGGCGTTTCGGCGGCCGCGAGCGCGGGTGTCGGCGGCGGCGCGAACATCCTGGTGGGTGGCAGCAACCGGGGCATCTCGCTGCAGCCGCTCAGCGTCGAGGGGAATCGCGGGCTCAACATCGCGCTCGGCGTCGGTGAGCTGGTGCTGACGGCGGCGCATTGAGGATGGAGGGGCTCTGCCCCTCCACGCCTCCCCGCCAAAGGCGGAACGGCCTTTGGCGGGGGTGAAGGGGGCAGCGTCCCCTTCTTCCCTATCGCGTCGGCGTCGGGGGAGTCGTCGCGTAGTCGTAGAACCCCCGCCCGGACTTCCGCCCGAGCCAGCCGGCCTCGACATACTTCGCGAGCAGCGGCGAGGGCCGGTACTTCGGGTCCCCGAGCCCTTCGTGCAGCACCTTCATCACGCTGAGCAGCGTGTCGAGGCCCACGAAATCCGCGAGCTGCAGCGGCCCCATCGGATGGTTCGCGCCGAGCTTCATGCCCTCGTCGATCGCCCGCACGTCGCCCACGCCCTCCATCAGCGCCTGGATCGCCTCGTTGAGCATGGGGCAGAGCACGCGATTGACCACGAAGCCCGGCCAGTCCCCCGCGGCGACCGGCGTCTTGCCGAGCCTGCGGGCGAGCGCCTCGACCGCCGCGCAGGTCGCGTCGTCGGTGGCGAGGCCGCGGATGATCTCGACCAGTTGCATCATCGGCACCGGGTTGAAGAAGTGCATGCCGATGAAGCGGGCGGGGCGGTCGGTCGCGGCCGCGAGGCGGGTGATGGGGATGGATGAGGTGTTGGAGGCCAGGATCGTGTCCGCCTTCAGCTTCGGCAGCAGCGCGGCGTAGATCTTCTTCTTGAGATCCTCGTTCTCGGTCGCCGCCTCGATGACGATGTCGCAGTCGCCGAAGGCTCCGTTCGTCGTCACGGTGGTGATGCGGGCGAGGGCGGCGGCCTTGTCCTCCGCCGTGACGATCCCCTTCTTCACCTGGCGGTCCATGTTCGACGACATGGTGGCGAGCGCCTTGTCCAGCGCCGCCTGCTGCACGTCCATCAGCACCACAGGCAGGCCCGCCAGCGCCGAGACATGCGCGATGCCGTTGCCCATCAGGCCGGCACCGATGACACCCACCTTCGCGATTTCAGCCATGTCGGCCTCCTGAACACGGGAAGAAAAAAGAGAACGGGGGGAAGAGAACTTCCCCCCGTGCCCCCCAACCTTCTTTGTCTTTCCGCAAACAAGGCCGCGGGGGCGCGTTCACGTCACTTGGACAGTTCGGCTTCCAGTTCGGGGATCGCCTTGAAGAGGTCCGCCACCAGGCCGTAGTCGGCGACCTGGAAGATCGGCGCCTCCTCGTCCTTGTTGATGGCGACGATGACCTTGCTGTCCTTCATGCCTGCCAGGTGCTGGATCGCGCCCGAGATGCCGACGGCGATGTAGAGCTCCGGCGCGACGATCTTGCCGGTCTGGCCGACCTGCATGTCGTTCGGGGCATAGCCCGCATCGACGGCGGCGCGGGAGGCGCCGACCGCGGCGCCGAGCTTGTCGGCGACCTTCTCGATGATCGCGAAGTTCTCCGCCGAACCCATCGCGCGGCCGCCCGAGATGACGATCCGCGCGGCGGTCAGTTCCGGCCGCTCGGACTTCACGATCTCGGCGCCGAGGAAGGTGGACAGGCCCGGATCGGCGGCGGCGGCGGCGGCCTCGACCGGCGCGGAGCCGCCCTCGGCGGCGACCGGGTCGAAGGAGGCGGCGCGGACGGTGATCACCTTCTTCGCGTCGGACGATTTCACGGTCGCCATCGCGTTGCCCGCATAGATCGGGCGGACGAAGGTGTCGGCATCCACCACGCCCGCGATGTCCGAGATCACCTGCACGTCGAGCAGCGCGGCGACGCGCGGCATCACGTTCTTGCCCGCGGCCGAGGCCGGGGCGAGCAGGTGGGAATAGCCCGGGGCGAGGGAGACCAGCAGCGCCGCCAGCGGCTCGGCGAGCACCGGGCCTTCCGGACCGGTCAGCACCTTCGCGACGCCCGGCAGCTTCGCCGCGGCCGCGGCTGCGCCGGCGGCGCCTTCGCCGGTGACGAGGACATGCACCTCGCCGAGCTTCGCCGCGGCGGCGACGGTCGAGCGCGTGGGCTGGGTGACGGCGCCGTCCTTGTGGTCGGCGAGAACGAGCACGGCCATGATCAGATCACCTTCGCTTCGGTGCGCAGCTTCTCGACGAGTTCGGCGACCGAGGCCACCTTCTTGCCGGCCTGGCGCTTCGCCGGCTCCTCGACCTTCAGCACGGTCAGGCGCGGCGTGACGTCGACGCCGAGGTCGCCCGGCTTGACCGTCTCGATCGGCTTCTTGCGCGCCTTCATGATGTTGGGCAGCGAGGCGTAGCGCGGCTCGTTCAGGCGCAGGTCGGTCGTCACGATCGCCGGCAGCCTGAGCGAGACGGTCTCGAGGCCGCCATCGACCTCGCGCGTCACCTTCAGGTTGTCGCCGTCCTTCTCGACCTTCGAGGCGAAGGTGCCCTGGCCCCAGCCGAGAAGTGCCGCCAGCATCTGGCCGGTCGCGTTCATGTCGTCGTCGATCGCCTGCTTGCCGAGGATGACCAGCGCCGGGCCTTCCTTCTCGACGATCGCCTTGAGAATCTTGGCGACCGCCAGCGGCTCGAGCACGCCGTCATGCTCGACCAGGATGCCGCGGTCGGCACCCATGGCGAGCGCGGTGCGGATCTGCTCCTGCGCCGCCGCGGGGCCGGCGGAGACGGCGACGATCTCGCTCGCCACGCCCTTCTCCTTGAGGCGCACCGCCTCCTCGACCGCGATCTCGTCGAAGGGGTTCATGGACATCTTGACGTTCGCCGTCTCGACGCCCGTGCCGTCCGCCTTCACGCGGACCTTCACGTTGTAGTCGACCACCCGCTTGACGGGGACGAGGACCTTCATGGCGTGACCGTGTGCCTTCTCTCTTGGGCGCGCGGCCCGGGCGCGCGCTGGGGGCGGAAAATACGGGGGGGCTCCGGGCGGGGCAAGTTGGCCCTAGTGCCGCATCACCAGCAGCAGCATGGCGAAGAGGACGAGCGTCACGGCCTGCAGGACGATCCGCCATCGCATCAGACGGTTGGAGCGCTCGGACCCCTCCCTCGTGCCGGACATGCGCAGGATGCCCGTCAGCAGCACACCGAGCGTCGCCAGCATCGAAATGCCGACCAGGATCGTGAGAACCGTGACCATGGGCCTCACCTACCCCGGTTTCATGGCTTCGCAACAGCCCCGGTGCCGCGAATCAGCGATGCGCCCAGCAGGGCGGTCGCGACGCAGAAGCCGAAGCCGAGGGCGTAGCCGCCCGAGGCCTGGACCATCAGGGTGAAGGCGGGCGGACCCACCAGCATGCAGGCCCCGAAGACGAAGCCGGCCGCCGCCGTGGTGGCGCCGACCTGGCCGGCGGGGGCAAGGCGGGCCGTCTCGGCCAGGAAGACGCCGTTCCAGCCGATCGCGGTCGCGCCCATGCCCATGCCCGCCAGCGTCAGCACGAAGCCCGGCCAGCCGGGGCCCGGGAGCAGCAGCGCCAGCCCCGAGGCCGCCGTCGCCAGGCCGAGGCCGCGCAGCACCGGCGCGGCCCCCGCCCGGTCGGCCACCACCCCCCAGACCACGCGCCCCGCCACGCCCGCGCCCTGGGCGATGGCCAGGCGGAACCCGGCCTCGGTCAGCGGCACGCCGAGGGCTTCGACCTGGAAGACCACGAAGAAGGAGGAAAAGCAGAACTGCGAGATGCCGTAGAGCGCCGACATCACGGTCATCCGGCGCAGCACCGGCGCCGTCCGCAGGATCGCGAGGCTGCCCAGCGCCGCCGTCCAGATGGCCCGGAGGTTGCGGATCGATGCCGCACGGTTCCGTTCGGCATCGAGCGTGCCCCGCAGGGGCTGGAGCATGAGCGCCGTGGCGGCGAGCAGGGCGGCCACGGCCAGGATCCCGGCCCGCCAGCCGAAGGCGAGCGCGATGACCGGCGTGATCGCCGCGATCAGCATCGACCCCGCCGGCACGCCGCACTGCTTGAGGCTGAAGATGAGCGCCCGGCGGTTCGGCGGCGCCCTCTGGGCGAGGAGGTGGCTGCCTGCCGGCGTCACCGGCCCATGTCCGATGCCGCAGGCCAGGGCCGAGACGCCGAGCGCGACCGGATGGGCGAGGACCGCGAAGGCGACCGAAAGGGAGCAGATCGTCAGTCCCGCCTGCAGCACCCGGATCCCGCCGAAGCGGTGGATGAACGCCCCGGCGAGCGGCCCCGAAACCAGCGCCCCGCCATAGACGAGGGCGGTGTGCACCCCCGCGAGTGCCGCAGGAATGCCCGCTTCGGCGGCTATGGCGGGCGCCAGGACCGGGACGGCGATGAAGACGCCCATGCCGGCGAGATGCGTCCCCAGCAGGGCGAGCATCACGGTCCAGACGGAAGGAGAGGTGTTCATGCTGCGGCGCGATGCTGGACCGGGGCCGTCGGATCGGCAACCGGGGCCTCATCGCTTGACCCGGCGCACCCGGATGGGGTCCCTGCCGGCATGATCCGCTTGTCCAGGTTCCTGCTCACGATCCTGTGCGTGCTGGCGGCCGCCGGCGCCGTGCATGTCGCTGCCCAGACCGTGCCGGTCGAGGCCCCCG
>JAFADX010000388.1 GCA_023424475.1 Pseudomonadota bacterium | reverse complement strand
CGCGCCACGCTGCGCGCCGCGGTCGCCACGCTGCACCCCGCCCGGCGCATCCTGGTCTTCGGCCTCGGCCCCTCGGCGGCGCTCGCGCGCTACCTCGCGACGCTGCTCGTGCGTGCCGGTCGCGCGGCGCGGGCGCTCGATGCCAGCGGCATCGCGCTGGCCGACCAGATGCTCGACCTCGGGTCCGGCGATGCGCTGCTCGTGCTGGCCTATGGCCGCGCCTACCGCGAGGTGGTCGCATTGTTCGGGGAGGCGAAGCGCCTCGCCCTGCCGGTGGTGCTCGTGACCGACAGCCTCGACCGCTCGCTGGCACGCCACGCGGAGGTGGTGGTGCCGGCCCGCCGAGGCCGGGCGCGCCGCGTGGCCCTGCATGGCGCGACGCTGGTGGCGCTGGAAGCCATCGCGCTCGGCCTTGCAGCCATGGACGGGGAGCGGGCGCTGGCCGCGCTCGATCGGTTGAACGACCTGCGCGCCGCGATCGCCGGGGGGCGGCCCGATGTCGGCTGAGGCGCTGCCGCCGGCCGCCTGCCCCGCTCCGGCCGGACGGAGCTCCGGCCCATGAGCTGGATCGAACTCGCGCCGACCATCGGCGCCGCCTTCCTCGCCTCCCTCGTCGAATGCGTGGAGGCGGCGACCATCGTGCTCGCCGTCGGCACCATGCGCGGCTGGAAGCCGGCCCTCGCCGGCACGGGCGCGGCGCTGATCACGCTGGTGATCCTCGTCGTGGCGCTGGGACCCGCCCTCGCGCATCTGCCCGAGCGCGCGCTGCAGCTCTTCGTCGGCACGCTGCTGCTGCTGTTCGGCATGCGCTGGCTGCGCAAGGCGATCCTGCGCGGCGCCGGCATCATCCCGCTGCATGACGAGGAGGCGGTGTTCCGAAGCGAAACGGCCAACCTGAAACTGGCCCGCGCGACGGAACGCTGGGGCGTCGAACCGATCGCCACGGTCACCGCCTTCAAGGGCGTGCTGCTGGAAGGCGTCGAGGTCGCCTTCCTGGTGCTGGCCGTCGCCGCCGGCAGCCCGGCGCTGATCCTGCCCGCCGCACTCGGCGCGCTGGCTGCGGCGGTGCTTGTCGTGATGCTCGCCGTCGCGATCCACAGGCCGCTGGCCCGTGTGCCGGAGAACACACTCAAGTTCGCCGTCGGCGTCATCATCTCAGCCTTCGGGATCTACTGGACGGGGGAAGGCTTCGGCGTCGGCTGGCCTGGGCAGGATCTGGCGCTGCCCGGCATCGCCGGCCTGCTGCTGGCCGCCGCGCTGCTCGGCGTCCGCCTGGCGACGCCGCCGGCACGCATCGAGGGAGCCCGCTGATGGGCTTCCTGCGCGCCGTGCTGGCAGAGATCTTCGGCCTCTTCGTCGATGACGGGGCACTCGCGCTCGCGCTGCTGGTCTGGTGCG
Organism: Pseudomonadota bacterium; assembly: GCA_023424475.1. GTDB lineage: Bacteria > Pseudomonadota > Alphaproteobacteria > Acetobacterales > Acetobacteraceae > Neoroseomonas. The sequence goes on along the minus strand of JAFADX010000388.1, from coordinate 2,560 downwards.
GCGCTGTCGGCATCGCGGCACTGGCCCTGCCGGGCCTGCCGCCATGGGTGCCTGCGGCGACGCTCGTCGCGGGGTGCATCGCGATCCTGCTGATCACCGTCCTCGTCGCGGCGCGCCGGCGCCGGGCCGGCTGAAGGGCGCGAGGGCAGCGTCCCGCAGTCCACGCTATCGGCGCGCCCCCTCCGCTGCCATGATCCGGCGGCGCCATGAATGGGAGCCTCGACCATGCCGAACGGCCGCCGGTTGTTCCTTGCCAGCCTCCTTGCCGCCGCCGCAGCGCCGCGTGCCTCAGCACAGGGCAATGCGGTCGGCGCGAGCCTGCTGCAGTTCGAGGAGGCGGTCACATGGGAAGCCGTCAGCGCCGACTGGCGCGGGCTCAGGCCTGGCTGGATGCAGCAGGCCAGGGCGGCGACATCACCCCAGGACCTCGCGGCGCTGATGGTGCTGCTCGAGACGAATATGGGCTGGCAGGCGGTGGAGCCCGGTTGGCGCGGCCGCCGCGACCCTTGGATTGCCGAGGCACGCGCAGCGCGCAGCGAAGCCGATGTCGCGCGCCTCCTGCTCGAGCTCGAGGAAGCGACGCTCTGGTCCGCCGTCGACGGATCCTGGCGCGCCGCCCGGCCCGGCTGGGTTGCGCGGCTGAGGGCGATCAGCGACGGCGGCGGAGGGGTTCCATCCCGCAAGTAGGGGTTCCTCGGCGCCGATGCCGGACCGGAGGGCCAGGCGCGTCGCCGCCGGCGTGCACGACCGCGCTTTCTGCTGCGACACCCGCGAAGGCACCGTTGCCGTCCTGGCCAGGCGCCCGCGCGGAAGGCGCAGCAAGTGGCATCTGCGGCCGAATGGGCGGCCTTTCAGGCGCGAGCATCCGAAGGGGTGGCGGCTGACCTGGCGGCAGGTAACAGGTTGGCCGCCATCCCCTTCGTCACCGCTGCAGCATGCTGCCGAGGTCCCATGCCTTCAGCGCCGCGGAGAGGGACGCGGCCGTCTCGCGCAAGCGCGGCAGGAAATGTTCCTCCATTGCCGCCACCGAATTGCGCGATACCTCGGTGCTGGTGCCGAGCGCGGCGACGATGCGCCCCCCTACCATCACCGGCACGGCCAGAGATCGGAGCCCCATGATCGTCTCCTGGTCGGTCAGCGCGTAACCGCGCTCGGCTACGACCGCGATCTGCCGCAGCAACTCCTTGGCATCCGTGATGGTGCAGGGCGTCAGGCGCTGGAGCTCCTGCCGTGACAGCAGTGCGCGCCGATCCTCCGGCGACAACCCCGCCAGCAGTACCTTCCCCGGTGATGCAGCGCGCGGGCATGGGGTTTCGCGCCGCTCGAGGGCGGGCCGAACCTCGTCCGCACCGGCACTGCACTCGCGGCGAAGCAGGCCTATGCGATGGCGGGGTCGGGCCGGCCGGCATGCACATCGCGCAAAGCTCCGCGCCGTTCAGCTTCCCGCCCCTAGAGCATGTTCCGATCTGTCGGAACCGGCACCGGCCCGCACCCCCACCCGGCCACCCAACGACAGTATCCTGGATGGGTGGCTGGGCGCGGACCGGTGCCGTCTGATCGAAAAGAACTCTAGGCGAGTTAGCGGCTCAGTTCCGCCCCCACGGCGCGCCAATCGTGCAAAGTTGACCAGCTTGCGAAGCGGGGAACCGAGGATCCGAACGGACCAGCCCGCCCTTGTGGTTCACGTGACGCTTAGATGGCCCGCTCGCACATCCCGTCTCGTCAGCCCGGAGGCGTTACCTGTGATCGGGGCGCTGAAGTGTTGCTGCCTTCACATGAGCTGCCGCCTGTTCCAAGACAAACTTTCGATGAAGAAGGTTCTCAACAGTGTCCAGGATCGTGGCTAGGGTATTTTCTGTTTAGTCGAACGCATAGCCGGAGTTGGCGAGGTAGTTCTGGCACTCGGGTTTGGTGAAGGTGTCGAGCAGGCTGCCGATGGTGGACCAGAGCGCCTCGTGTGTCCTGGCGCCGGCCTTGCGGAGCCCGGCCTTGAGCTTCGCGAAAGCCTGCTCGATCGGGTTGAGGTCGGGCGAATAGGCGGACAGGTGCATGAGACTGGCCTTGGCGGCTCGGATCGCCTCGCGCACGCCGGCGACCTTGCGGGCGGCGAGATTGTCCATCACCACGACGTCGCCTGGTGCGAGTGCGGGGACGAGGAACTACTCGACATAGGCCCGGAAGGCCTCGCCGGTCATCGGCCCGTCGAGAACAAGCGGGGCAACGAAGCCGGTGCTGCGCAGGTCGGCCACGAAGGTGGTGGTGCGCCAATGGCCGTGGGGCGCCGCATCGACCAGGCGTTCGCCGCGCTGTCCCCATCCGTCGACGCACCATGTTCGTGCTAGAGCATTTCCGGTGAACTTGCGTTCACCTCCAAAGCTCTACGTATTTGCTTTTGCGAGCATCTTCACCTGTCCGGATGGGTTCATCCAGACAGGATCTGCTCTAGGTTGTGTGGACTCTAGGGGTTCCCTGAGCGGTGGGATCGTGATTCAAGGCTGCCTTTGGGGAGGCGGCCTTGGGTGTATTGGATCGTCTGGTGTTGAGCGACGCGGCGTGGGAG
>JAFADX010000376.1 GCA_023424475.1 Pseudomonadota bacterium | reverse complement strand
TGCCGGAGGCATGCCGTTCGTGCGACGCCGGGGGCCGCGGATGCGGCCCGCCCGGCGCCCGGGGGGCTCGAAGGCGGCGCCTTCATGCACGCGGCATGACCCGCCGCCGCGTCGCGATCCTGATCTCCGGGCGCGGGTCGAACATGGCGGCGCTGCTCGCCGCGGCAGAGGATCCGTCCTACCCGGCCGAGATCGCGCTGGTGCTGTCGAACCGCGCGGATGCGGCGGGCCTTGCCCATGCGGCGTCCCGCGGCGTGGCGACGGCGGTGGTCGAAAGCCGTGCCTTCAAGGGCGACCGCGCCGGGTTCGAGGCCGCGATGGAAGCCGAGATCACCCGCCGCGGCGCGGAGATCATCGCCCTGGCCGGCTTCATGCGGGTGCTGACCGGGGGCTTCGTCTCGCGTTGGGAGGGGCGGATGATCAACGTCCACCCGTCGCTGCTGCCGTCCTTTCCGGGCCTCGATACCCATGCGCGGGCGCTGGCCGCCGGGGTGCGGCTGCACGGCTGCACCGTCCACCTGGTCACCGCCGGGGTGGACGAGGGGCCCATCCTGGCCCAGGCCGCCGTCCCGGTGCTGCCCGACGACACCGAGGCCGCGCTGGCCGCCCGGGTCCTGGCCGAGGAACACCGGATCTACCCGGCTGCCCTCGCCTGGCTCGCGGCGGGCCGGGTCCGGGTCAAGGACGGGTGCGCGCGCATCCCCGGCGCCCCGGTGGCCACGGGGAGCCTCGCGAACCCCTTGCCGTCGGCGCCGGCCCTTTCTAAACGCTAGGCACGACAGAATTGCCCGAGGACGCGCCGTGGCCGAGCAGCAGACCCATTACGATTTCGTCGAAGTGAAGCCTGCGGACATCCTGGCGGACCGGGAGAGTTCGTGGCACGGCTTCACGACCTTCGTGACCTGGTCGACGGGCGCGATCGCCCTCAGCCTGCTGCTGATGCTCATCTTCCTGGTCCACTGAGACCAGCGGCGGGGCGGGGTCGCGCCCGCGCCGCCTCGCAGGCCTGCGGCGATCGCCATGCGTGCAACGCACGGTCGCGCCGGAGCACCTGACCGCGCGGTCTTCGCGGGCGAGGGACATCGCCGCCGCTGCGGAACCGGCATCCGCAGGGAAGGCGCGCGTCGCTGCGCCAGCCCCGGGCGGAAGGCCGGAATCGCGGGGGACGATGCGCCCCCCGCGCCGGGGTTCAGCCGACGATCTCGTAGCCGGCGAAGAAATAGGCGATCTCGATCGCCGCGTTCTCGGCGCTGTCCGAACCGTGGACGGAGTTCGCCTCGATGCTCTCGGCGAACAGCTTGCGGATGGTGCCCTCGGCGGCATTGGCCGGGTTGGTGGCGCCCATCAGCTCGCGGTTCTTCGCCACTGCGTTTTCGCCCTCGAGCACCTGAACCACGACCGGGCCGGACACCATGAAGTCCACGAGGTCGTTGTAGAACGGCCGGGCGGCATGGACCCCGTAGAACGTCTTGGCGTGCGCGCGGGACATCCAGATGCGCTTCTGGGCGACGATCCTGAGGCCGTTCGTCTCGAAGATGGCGTTGATCGCGCCGGTCAGGTTGCGGCGGGTCGCGTCGGGCTTGATGATGGAAAAGGTGCGCTCGATGGCCATGGCTGGGGCGGTCCTTGCTGCGTTCGCGAATTTTCAGGCGCGCGCCGCATAGGCGGGGATCGGCCACTGCGCAAGCCCCAAGGCCGCCCTGGGCGCGGCCGGTATCGGCCGCCGGCCGTCCGGCCGATGGGCCTGCCCGATCCCGGCCGACCGCTGCCGGTGCTCCGGGATGATCCGTGCCGCCTCATTCGGCCGGCAGGGTCTTCCGGCCGGTGGACGCCCCTCTTCCCGCGGGCGAGGGCATCCCGGGCGGGGCCCTGGGACCGGCAACTCCCCAAGGCTATAAGGCCGGGCCATGACCGTCCTCGCCATCCGCGACGTCACCATCCGCATCGCCGGCCGCCCGCTGCTGGAAGGCGCGAGCCTGCAGATCGACGACGGCCGCAAGGTCGGCCTGGTCGGCCGCAACGGCGCGGGCAAGTCCACGCTGCTGCGCGCCATCATCGGGGAACTGCAGCCCGATGGCGGCGAGATCCGCCTCGCCGCCCGTGCCCGCATGGGCCATGTCGCGCAGGAGGCGCCGGGCGGCGAGGACTGCCTGCTCGACATCGTCCTCGCCGCCGATGCCGAGCGTGCCGCGCTTCTCGCCGAGGCGGAGGGCCATCCCGACCCCGCGCGTCTCGCGGAGATCCACGACCGCCTGATCGCCATCCGCGCCGACAGCGCGCCGGCGCGCGCGGGCGCCATCCTCTCGGGCCTCGGCTTCGATGCCGCGGCGCAGGCGCGGCCGTCGCGCGAATTCTCCGGCGGCTGGCGGATGCGCGTGGCGCTCGCCCGCGCGCTGTTCGTCGAACCCGAGCTGCTGCTGCTCGACGAGCCGACCAACCACCTCGACCTCGAAGCGACGATGTGGCTGGAATCCTGGCTGCAGCGCTTCTCCGGCGCGGCGATCGTGGTCAGCCACGACCGCGGGCTGCTGGAACGCTGCGTCGATTCCATCGCCCATCTCGATCGCGGCGGCATCACGCTTTATCAGGGCAACTTTGCCGACTTCGTGCGCATGCGCACCGAGCGCCAGGCGCAGCAGGCGGCGCAGAACGAACGCATCGCCGCCGAGCGCGCGCATATCCAGTCCTTCGTCGACCGCTTCCGCTACAAGGCGTCCAAGGCGCGGCAGGCGCAGTCACGGCTGAAGGCGCTGGAACGCCTGCCGCCGATCGAGGCGGTGGTCGAGGACGCACCCGTCCGCTTCGCCTTTCCTTCGCCGGACGAGCTGCCGCCGCCGATCCTCTCGCTGAACGGCTGTTCGGTCGGCTATGGCGGCCCGCCGGTGCTGCGCAACCTGAACCTGCGCCTCGACCAGGACGACCGCATCGCGCTGCTGGGCGCCAACGGCAACGGCAAGTCCACGCTGGCGAAGCTGCTGGCCGGGCGGCTCGCCGCCGAGGGCGGCGCCCAGTTCCGCAACCGCGCCCTGCGCGTGGGGTATTTCGCGCAGCACCAGGCGGAGGAGCTCGACCTCGCCGGCACGCCGCTGAGCCACATGCAGGCGGCGCTGCCCAGGGCGACCGAGACCGCCTGCCGCTCGCAGCTCGCCCGCTTCGGCCTCGACGCCGACCGGGCGGAGACGCGGATCACCGCCCTGTCCGGCGGGGAGAAGGCGCGGCTGCTGCTGGCGCTGACCACGCGCGACGCACCGCAGCTGCTGATCCTCGACGAGCCGACCAACCACCTCGACATCGATGCGCGCGAGGCGCTGGTGAAGGCGCTCGCCGACTATGGCGGCGCGGTGGTGCTGATCACCCACGACCCGCACCTGGTGGAACTCGCCGCCGACCGGCTCTGGCTGGTGGCGGACGGCACCGTGGCGAACTTCGAGGGCGACCTCGACGACTACCGCGCGCTGCTCGCCGAGCGCGCGCGCGGCGCGGCACGCGCCGAACCGGGT
>JAFADX010000299.1 GCA_023424475.1 Pseudomonadota bacterium | reverse complement strand
TGCCGCGGCTGCCGGTGCTGCCGACGCATGGCGGGCCGCCCCGCCGGGTGGCGCTGCTGCGCTGGGCCATGGGCGAAGACGGGCGGCTGCTCGGCGCCCTGCCGGGCCTCGGCTTTGCCGGCGCGGTCATCGAGGGCATGGGCGCCGGCCATGTGCCGTCCGGCGCGGCCGAGATCGTCGGAGACCTCGCGACGCGCATGCCCGTGGTGCTCGCCTCGCGCCCGGCCGCGGGGCCGGTCTTCACGCGCACCTATGGCTACCCCGGCGGCGAGATCGACCTGATCCGCCGCGGCGTGATTCCGGCCGGGCTGCTCTCCGGCCTGAAAGCCCGCCTGCTGCTGGGCCTGGCGCTGCGCGACGGGGCCGGGCAGGCCGCGGCTTCCGCCGCCTTCGCCGCCTACCAGTAGAAGGAGCGGGCATCCCGGCATGTTCCGACCGTTATGCTGTGCCGTGGCGGCGGTTTCCCTGTCCGTCTTTGGCACCGCTGCCGCCACGGCGCAGGAACGCGTGCCCGGCGACCACATGGGCACCTTCAGCTTCACCTACGAGAACGATCTGCTCGCCGGCACCGACCGCTACTACACGAGCGGCTTCCAGGCGGCCTGGCGGTCGCCCTCGGCCGATCCGCCCGGCTGGCTCGCCGCCATCACCGGCGTCGGGGCCGGCGTCGTCTTCCCCGATGGCGGCACGCCCCGCTGGGGCCTTGCCTTCGGCCAGAACATCTTCACCCCGGCCGATACGCAGCGGCGCAACCCCGATCCCCTGGACCGGCCCTATGCGGGCTGGCTCTACGGCGCGATCAACGTCGCCTCCTACACCGCGGCCTCCTACGGCAGCCTGGAACTGCAGCTCGGCGTCGTCGGCCCCTCCGCGCTCGGGGAGGAGGTGCAGAACAATGTCCACGACCTCATCAACGTGGACCGCGCGCTGGGCTGGAACCACCAGCTCAAGGACGAACCGGGTGCCAACCTGATCCTCACGCGCCAGTGGCGCCTGAACAGCGACCCGGTCTGGGACGACGTCGCCGTCGGCATCGTGCCGACGCTGACCGGCAGCCTGGGCAATGTGCAGACCTATGCGTCGGCAGGGATCATGGTCCGTGTCGGCAATGAGCTCGAGGCCGATTTCGGCCCGCCGCGCATCCGGCCCTCGGTCTCGGGTTCGGCTTTCTACCAGCCGGACGGCCGCTGGGGCTGGTATGCCTTTGCCGCGCTCGACGGGCGGGCGGTCGCGCGGGATATCTTCCTCGACGGCAATACGTGGCGCGACAGCCGCAGCGTGGACAAGGAGGCCTTCGTCGGCGACGCGAGCACGGGCGTCGCGCTCATCATGCCCTTCGCACGCCTGACCATCACCTACACGGCCCGCTCGCGCGAATTCGAGACGCAGCGCGAGACGGCGCAGTTCGGCTCGGCGAGCCTCTCCTTCCGCTTCTGAGAGACGGCCCGGAAGCGGGCCGCGCCGGCCTTTCCGACGCGACCCTGACGCGCGTTCAGCGGCGCCGGCCGCCGAGCAGCCCGCCGATGCCGCGCACCACCTCCTGCACGGTGCCCTGGAGTTCGCGCGGCACCAGGGGGATGGGCACGGCCGCGGCTTCCGGCACCGGACCTGCGCGCCCGAGCCGCGCGAGGGCGAGCGCGGCAGCGCAATCCTCGCCGGGTGGGCTGCTGCCGGTGGCGCCGCGCAGGAACTCCACGGTGCTGCTGCGCCAGAGGCGGTTCGCGACCGTGTCGCCGACGACGCGGGCGAAGGCGGCGCCCGGCTCCATCCCGACGCGCGGCACGGCGAGGGTGCCGCCGACCGTGACCGGCGCGCGCACCGTCACCCCCATCACGCGCAGATCGGGCAGCAGGCGCGCGACGATCGCCTCGTCGCGCAGGTTCATCGCTAGGCTGCCCTCGATGCGGCCGAACTCGCCCTCCATCAGCATGGCCTGGCTCTCCGCCAGTCCGTCCTGGGCCGAGAGGCGGATCGCGAGGCAGCGCAGCGCGAGGCCCCCCGAGGGCGTGCCGCGGGGCATCAGCACGCGCGCGAGGTCGGGCCCGATCCGCAGGGCGGTCGCCCCGGTGAAACGGCCGCCGAGCATGGCGATCCCGGCGTCGCCCGTCAGCGTCGCGGCAAGGGCGCGCGTCGTCGCGCCGCGGCCGCGCAGGTCGAGCGCCAGCTCGGCGCTGCCCTCGAAGCCCGCCGGCACCCCGAGGGCGCGGCGCAGCGCGGAGAGGTCGAGCCCGCTCCCCTGGCTGCGCAGCGCAAGGCTCGCCTGCGGTGGCGTCGCGACGGCATCGACGGCAAGCCTGCCGCTCATCCGTCCCCCCGGCGTCGTCAGCGCGAGAGGATCGGCCGTGAGCCGCCCGCCACGGAGCACCACCGTTGCCTGGACATCGCGCCAGGCGATCCCGCCGGCGATCAGGCTTGCGGCGGAAAGGCGCAGCTCGGCATCGGCGCCGCGCAGCATCGCTGTCGGCAGCGGGATGTCCGGGATCACCCGCGCCGCGCCGTGCGCCGGCGCCCAGCCTCCGCCCAGGGCATCGAGGTCGAGCCGCTGGGCGGCGACGCGCCCGCGGAAGCCCGGGCGCGGCGACAGCGCGATATCCAGCTCGCCCTCCGCATCCAGCCCCTCGGCGGCGACGCGAAGGCCCTGCAGCCGCAGCGTGGAGGTGAAGAGACCCGACATCCGGCCCTCCGCCGTCATCCCCCTGAGGCGCGGCAGGGCGACGCCGAGCAGCGGCCCGATGGCGGCGAAGTCCGGCGTCGTCAGCCGGGCGGCGAAGGCGGTGGCGCCGAGGCCGCGGTCCCCGCGGACGTCCCCGGCGAGGGTGAGCCGGGAGCGGTCCGAGGTGAAGGTCGCCTCCACCGGCAGGGGCTCCGCGGCCGTCGCGGCGAGCAGGCGGCGCAGGGAGGGCAGGGCGGCCATCAGGCCCAGCTCGGTCAGGTTGCGCCGGCCATGGGCCGAAAGGCGGGCGGGGGCGTCGAAGGTCTCGGCGCGCAGCTCGGCCTTCGTGACCTGCAGGCCGGGCAGCAGCCGGCCGCCATCCGTGGGGCCGAGGCGCAGCACGAGGTCGCTCACTGCTGGCCAGGGGCTTCCCGGCGCCAATCGCGCATCGAGCCGCAGCGGGCCCACGGCGGGGATCTCGCGCCCGGCCCGCGCGGCGAGGCGGCGCGCCGCGGCGCCGCTGGCCTCGGCCTGGATGGCGAGGGACCATCCGGGGGCCTCGGTGCTGCGC
>JAFADX010000298.1 GCA_023424475.1 Pseudomonadota bacterium | reverse complement strand
GCACCGCGCTGGCGGGCATCGCGCTGTCGGCCCGCGCGCACGGCCACCCCCTGCCCGCGCCCTGCGTGCTGCTCTCGGGTGGCGAGACCACGGTGACGATCCGCGCGGAGACGCCCGGCCGCGGAGGCCGCAACGGCGAATGCCTGCTCGGCTGCATGCTCGCGCTCGCCGGCGCGGGCGGGATCTGGGCGCTGATGGGCGACACCGACGGCATCGACGGGTCGGAGGACAATGCCGGCGCCATCGCCGCGCCGGACACGCCGGCGCGGGCGCGCGCGGCGGGGCTCGACCCGCGGGCGCTGCTCGCCGGACATGACAGCCACCGGCTGTTCTCGGCGCTGGGCGATCTCGTCGTCACCGGGCCGACGCTGACCAATGTCAACGACTTCCGGGCGATCCTGGTGGCGTGAGCGACCCGCGGGTCCTTGCCGCCCGCTACCGCCGCTTCGCGGCGACGGAGGCCCGCGGCGGGACCTCGCCAGGCTTGCAGGCCAGGCACCGGCCGGGGCGACCCTCGTCATCTTCCACACGGCGGTCCTTGCCGACATCGCCGATGCGGCCGAACGCCGCCTTCGCGGCCGCGGTTACCCGCCTGTGCCCGGCCTGGACCGCGAACGAGGCGCCCCCCCGTCCTGCCGGCACGTGCCGGAGGCCGTGCCGGCTCCGGCGCGCCGGGGCGCTTTCTGCTGCCGTTCAACGGGGTGCCGATGGCCTGGACCGCCCCCCAACGGCAGGGCGATGGAGTGGGTCGCCGGCACCAATTGACTTACTTTGATTAAGATCCAGAATTGTCACTCGCGATCTTTCTTAATCATGCTAAGAACACGCCATGCGCGATCCCACCCTCGAAGACCTCTTCGCCCGCCGCGGCGCCATCACCCGCATCGCCACCGAGCTCGGCATCTCCACCGCCGCGGTGTCCCAGTGGAAGCGGGTGCCGGACGATCGCGTCGCGGACGTGGCCCGCATCCTCGGCGTGCCTCCCGCCACGCTGCGCCCCGACCTCGAGGCGGTACCGCCCTCCCGTGCCGAAGGCGCGCCGCTGCGGCTGCCCGCGCGCCCGGTCCTGCGTCGCCGGCGCCGGACCAAGGTCATCGCGACACTGGGCCCGGCCTCCTCCTCCATCGAGGTCATCGAGCGTCTCCACCGCGCCGGCGCCGATGTCTTCCGGCTGAACTTCTCCCACGGCAGCCATGAGGACCACGCCGCGCGGATCGCCATGATCCGCGAGGTGGAACGCCGCGTGGGCCGCCCCATCGGCATCCTCGCCGACGTGCAGGGCCCGAAGCTGCGCGTCGGGCAGTTCCAGGCCGGACGGGTGCAGCTCCAGACCGGCCAGCCCTTCCGGCTCGACCTCAACCCGACGCCGGGCGACGTGCGGCGGGTGAACCTGCCGCACAAGGAAATCATCCAGGCCGCGCAGATCGGCACCACCCTGCTGCTCGATGACGGCAAGCTGCGCCTGCGCGTCACCCGCACCCGCCCCGACCACCTGGAGACAGAGGTCGTGGTCGGCGGCCCGCTCTCGGACCGGAAGGGCGTGAACGTGCCGGACGTCGTGCTGCCGATCCCTGCGCTGACCGAGAAGGACCGCGCCGACCTCGACTTCGTGCTGCCGCTCGGCATCGAGTACATCGGCCTGTCCTTCGTCCAGCGCGCCGAGGACGTGGCCGAGGCCAGGCGCATCGCCGGTGGCCGCGCCTGGGTGATGGTGAAGATGGAGAAGCCCCAGGCGGTCGAGAACCTCGACCCCATCCTCGCGTTGACGGATTGCGTGATGGTCGCGCGCGGCGACCTCGGCGTCGAACTGCCGCCCGAGGAGGTGCCGCTGGTGCAGAAGCGCATCGTCCGCACCGCGCGCGCCCTCGGCAAGCCGGTGGTGGTCGCGACCCAGATGCTGGAATCCATGATCACCGCGCCGAGCCCGACCCGGGCCGAGGTCAGCGACGTCGGCACCGCGGTCTTCGACGGTGCCGACGCGGTGATGCTGTCCGCCGAGACGGCGGCCGGGCAATACCCCTACGAGGCGGTCAACATGATGGACCGGATCGTGGCGCGGGTGGAGCAGGACCCGGATTGGCGGCGCATCACCGACGCCTCCCGCCCGGAGCCGGAGAAGTCGAGCGCCGGGGCCATCGCCACCGCCGCGCGGCAGGTCTCGGAGACGATCGACGCCGAGGTGATCGCGACCTTCTCCTCCACGGGATCGACGACGCTGCGCGTGGCGCGGGAACGGCCGCACTGCCCGATCCTCGGACTGACGGCGAGCGGCGTGACGGCGCGCCGCATGGCCGTGGTCTGGGGCGTGCATCCGCTCGAGGTGAACGAGATCCATTCCATGACCGAGATGGTCGCGCGCGCCATGCGGGCCGCGCAGCACGAAGGTTTCGCGAAGCACGGGGACGAGGTGGTCGTCACCGCCGGTGTGCCCTTCGGCACGCCGGGGACGACGAACGCGCTGCGGGTCGCGACCGTGAAGTAGCCGCCCGGCCGATCGGCCCGCCGCCATCATGCAGGGCGGCGCCGGTGCCGCGCGCCATGACCGGGCATCGCCGCGCGGTGCGATGCGCGCCCGGCCTCAGGCCCGCTTGCGCCCGGCCTTCTCCCCGGCCAGCAGCGCGCGCTTGCGCTCGACACCCCAGCGATAGCCCGTCAGGTCGCCGTCCTTGCCCACCACGCGGTGGCAGGGCACGGCGAGCGAGACCTTGTTCTGCGCACAGGCCCGCGCGACCGCCCGCGTCGCGCGGGGCTCCCCCATGGCGGCGGCCAGGCCGGAATAGGTCCGCGTCTCGCCGAGCGGGATCGCCCGCAGCGCCTCCCAGACCCGCTTCTGGAAGGCGGTGCCCCGCAGGTCCAGCGGCAGGTCCAGCGCGGCCCTGGGTTCGGCCACGAAGGCGACGACGGCGCGGATGGTGTCCGCGAGATCGTCCGGCGCATCGACGATGTCCGCCCTGGGGAAGCGGTGCATGACGTCGCCGCGCAGCCCGGCCTCGTCCTCGCCGAAGCCGATGAAGCAGACGCCCTTGCCGGTGGCGCCGACCATCAGCGGGCCGAGCGCGCTGTCGGCGAGAGCGACGCGGATGACCTCCCCCGCCCCGCCCCGGCGTGCCGCGCCGGGTGTCATGCCAAGGGTCCGGCCGGTATCCTCGTAGACGCGGCTCTCGCTGCCGAAGCCGGCCTCGGCCACCGCGTCGGCGACGCGCGCGCCGGCGGCAAGCGCGCTCGACAGCCGCCGCGCCCGCACGCTTTCCGCATAGGAGCGCGGCGTGACGCCCACGATCTCGCGGAACAGGCGCAGGAAATGGTGGCGCGCGTAGCCCGCGCGATCGGCCAGCGTGGCGAGCGAGGGAATGGTCTCGCTCCGTTCGATCAGGTCGCAGGCGGCGCGGATGGCGGCGGCATGGATGCCGGCGCGCTCGCCCTTCGGGTCGCAGCGCTTGCAGGCGCGGAACCCGGCGGCCTCGGCGGCGGCGGCATCGGCGAAGAAGCGCGTGTTCCGGCGCAGCGGCGGGCGGGAAGGACAGCCAGGGCGGCAGAACACCCCTTGCGTCGTCACCGCATAGAGGAAGGGGCCACAGCCGGGTTGCGGGTCGCGGGCGAGCACCGCGGTCCAGCGGGCGGCATCGGGATCGGCGGGGAGAAGGTCGTCGGGCATGGCGTCTCGTCCCATATGGGGCTCCGGGCGGCCATCCGCCCGTTGCGGCGGCGCGCTCAGGTGGCGTCGCCCTCGGCCTTGCGGCGAAGTTCGCGCAGCCGCCGCTCGCCACCCGGCATGCGGGGGCTGAGGGCGAGCGCCGCTTCCATGCTGCGCAACGCACCCTGCGCATCCCCGCGCCGTTCCTGCAGCATCGAGAGCATGAGCAGCGCCCCGAAATGCCGCGGCTCCAGGCGCAGCGCCTCCTGCAGGTCGCGCGCCGCGGCATCGGTGTCACCGAGCGCGGCATAGGCCTGCGCCCGCTGGTGCCAGGCCTCGGCCGCCTCCGGGGAGAGGATGATGGCGGCATCGAAATCCTCGAGCGCCTCGTTCGGCGTATGCGGCAGGTTGCGGACGCCGCGCCGCAGCAGAAGCACCGCGGCGGGGGAGGCCTGCTCGATCCAGAGGACGCGGATGCGGGCCTCGACCATCGCCGCGGCCGCCTCGTCGGGCGCGGCCTTGAGGGCCTCGAAGAGCGAATCGAGTTCGGCGGCGCGGCTGCCCTGCTGCGGGCCCGGCGCCGGGCGAGGCTCCGCGGCCGCCAGGACCGGAGCCAGCAGCAGGACGAGGAGGAGGAATGCGGCGCGCATGGCGGGATGCTTGGCTGTCGGGTTCCCCGGGGGCAAGCCTCAAGTGAGGCTGAGCACCGTCATCACAAGGACCACGGCGGCGCGCGCCATGCCGGCCCAGCGCGGGTCGGCATCCGGGCGCGACGCGGAACGCAGCGTGCCGACCGTGGCAACGAGGTTGTAGGGCAGCGACAGGCCATAGCCGACGACATAGGCGGGCACCATCAGCCCTGCCATGATCAGCCAGAGGAAGCCGATGCTGGTCGTGACATTGACCAGCAGCCCGCCGAGCACGACCCAGGTCCAGAAGGCCTCGGGCAGCGGCAGTTCCCCGCGCCAGAGACGAAGCACGGCGCTCAGGCCGCCGCGCGGGCGCGCGCGACCGCGGCCGGCTCCGGCCCGCCGGCCATCCAGTCGAGCAGTTCGACCGTGTGCACCGCCGGGATGGCGCCGTCGCCGAGCTGCGTCAGGCAGCCGATGTTGCCCGAGGCGATGAGCGCCGCGCCGGTGCGCGCGATATTGGCCTGCTTGCGGGCCTTGAGCTGCCCCGCGATCTCCGGCTGCAGAAGATTGTAGGTGCCGGCGGAGCCGCAGCAGATGTGGCTCTCGGCCGGTTCCTTCACCGTGAAGCCGGCCGCCTTCAGCAGGGCCTTCGGCTCGGCGGTGATCTGCTGGCCGTGCTGCAGGGAACAGGCGGCGTGGTAGGCGACGGCGATGCCAGGCGCCTCCCGCGTCGGCCGGTAACCGAAGCGGGTCAGCACCTCGCTGATATCGGCGGCCAGGGCGGCGACCCTCGCGGCAGCCTCCCGCTCGGGCGCCTCGCGGAACATGAAGCCGTAGTCCTTCAGCGTGGTGCCGCAACCCGAGGCGTTGACCACGATGGCGTCGAGACCCCCGCCCGCCATCTCGGCCGTCCAGGCGGCGATGTTGGCGCGGGCAAGGCGCATCGCCGCCTCATGGTGGCCCATGTGGTGGTCGAGGGCGCCGCAGCAGCCCTGGTCCCGGGTCACCACCACCTCGATCCCCATGCGCGTCAGCAGGCGAATGGTCGCCTCGTTGATCGAAGGGGCGAGGACCTGCTGCGCGCAGCCCATCAGGATGCCGACGCGGCCGCGTCGTTCGCCCGCGGCCCGATGCACCCGCGGCCGCTCGACCTCCGACGGCGAAGGCACCGACGCCGGCGCCAGCCGGAGCATGGCGCGCAGCCGCTGCGCCATCGGCGAGCGTCCCGGCACCAGCCGGGCGAAGGGCCGGGCGAACCGGGCACCGAGCAGCGCCAGGCGGAACCGCCCCGGATGCGGCAGCAGGAAGGAGAGCAGCCGCCGCAGCACGCGCTCGGCCCGGGGCCGTTCGTAGGTCCTCTCGATATACGCGCGGGCATGGTCGACCAGATGCATGTAGTGCACGCCCGAGGGGCAGGTCGTCATGCAGGAGAGGCAGGAGAGGCAGCGGTCGACATGGCGGACCACCTGTTCGGTCGCCGGCTGGCCGCCCTCCAGCATGTCCTTGATCAGGTAGATGCGCCCGCGCGGGGAATCGAGCTCGTCGCCCAGCAGCAGGAAGGTCGGGCAGGTCGCCGTGCACATGCCGCAATGCACGCAGGTCCTGAGGATGCGGTTGCTTTCCGCGGTGTCGGGGTCCCGGAGTTGCGCATCCGTGAAGCTGGTCTGCATGCCCGGAGACTAGGAGAAGCGCCGGGCGGCTGCCAGCGGCGAGCCGATTGCCGGCGGATCGGCGGCAACCCTAGTCTCGTTCCGCTTCCCGGAGTCGTCCATGAACGCGGCCGTCGTGCAACTCGCCTCCCTCGGCGCCCTCGCCTTCGCCATCGTCCTGTTCCTGATCCAGGCCGCCGCCGGGGAAGTCGGGCTCCGGCTGGGTCTCCTCAAGGTCCGCAGGAAGGCGGCGGCGCCCGAGGGGGTGAGTGTCATCGTCGGCGGCATGCTCGGGCTGCTCGCCTTCGTGCTGGCCCTGACGCTCTCCTATTCCAACCAGCGCTTCCAGGAACGGCGCACCGGCGTCATCGAGGACGCGAACGCGATCGGCACCGCCTGGCTTCGGGCCCAGGCCATCGGCGGGCCGCGCGGCGCCGAAATCGCGCGGCTGCTGGAGGACTACACCCGGCTGCGGATCGACTTCGTGAAGGCCGACCGCGATTCGCCCGAACTCTCGGCGATCAACGCCCGGACGAACACCCTGCAGTCCCGGATGTGGGGGCACCTGACCGCCATCGTGCGGGAGCGTCCTGACGCGGCCTCCACCGCGCTGATGAGCGCGCTCAACGACGTCATCGACCTCTCGACGGTCGAGCGCTTCGCCTTCAGCCTGGGCGTCCCGCCACTGCTCTTCTGGCTGCTGACCGGCATGAGCACGGTCTCGATCGCCAGCCTGGGCTACCAGCTCGGGCTGCGCAACCAGCGGCTCAGGGGCCTGTCGCTGCTGCTGATCGCCATGTGGACCGCGATCATCACGCTGATCCTCGACCTCGGGGCCCCGCGGCTGGGCGACCTCCGCGTCGGCACCGCCGTCTATGAGTGGACCCTGCAGGGCTTCCAGGGTGGGGTGACCATTCCGCCGGTGCCGCCGCGCTGAGGCGCCCTCCCCCCGGACGGCGAGGCGTGGTATCGCGCCGCTGAGAATGGTTCGCAGCATCACCCTTGAAGGCGCGCCGGCGCGCCGCGCCCCGGAACGCCGGCGCGCCCCGCTCTGGGCCTGGGGCTCCCTCCTGATCGCGGTGGCGATCGCTTCGCCGCTCCTCGCCGTGCTGGTCACCGCCTCGGCCGTGCCGGATGCGGGCTTCATCCACATCGCGACCACGACCCTGCCCGAGATGCTGCGCAACTCGGCACTGCTGGCGCTGCTGGTCGGCGCCATGGCCGGCTCGGCCGGCGCCATCTCGGCCTGGATCGTCTCGGCCTGCGCCTTCCGCGGGCGGCGCCTGCTCGAGGTCGCGCTGCTGCTGCCCATGGCGATGCCCGCCTATCTCTGCGGCTATGTCTATACGTGGCTGTTCGACGTGGCCGGGCCGGTGCAGGAGACCTTCCGCAACATGACCGGGCTGCGCTACGGCCAGTACTGGGCGCCCGAGATCCGC
The DNA here is from genome assembly GCA_023424475.1 of Pseudomonadota bacterium. GTDB lineage: Bacteria > Pseudomonadota > Alphaproteobacteria > Acetobacterales > Acetobacteraceae > Neoroseomonas. Next base: position 12,873 of record JAFADX010000298.1, on the reverse strand, counting down.
TCGCTGCCCGGCGCGGCGCTGATGCTGGCGATGGTGCTCTATCCCTATGTCTACCTGCTCTGCCGCGCCGCCTTCCTGCAGCAGAGCGTCTGCCTGCTGGAAGCCTCCCGCACGCTCGGGCACGGGCTGCCGCGGACCTTCCTGCATGTCGCGCTGCCGCTGGCGCGCCCGGCGCTCGCGGCGGGCATCGCGCTCACGCTGATGGAGACGCTGGCCGATTTCGGCACCGTGCAGCATTTCGGCGTGCGCACCTTCACCACCGGCATCTACGAGGCCTGGTTCGGCATGGACGACCGCGGGGCGGCGGCGCAGCTCTCGGTCGCGCTGCTCGGCTGCGTCTTCCTGCTGCTGGGGCTCGAACGCCTGTCGCGCGGCGGCCGGCGCTTCCACCCGACCACGACCCGCCACCCGCCGCTGCGCCCGGTCCGCCTGCGCGGCTGGAAGGAAGCCCTCGCGATCCTGGCCTGCGGCATGCCGGTCGCGCTCGGCTTCGGCATTCCGGCCGGGGCGCTCGGCTGGCTCGCGGCGACGACCGGCGACCCGCTCGATCCGTCGCGCTTCCTGCCCTTCGCGATCAATTCCCTGACGCTGTCGGGCGTCACCGCGCTGATCGGGGTGCTGCTCGCGGCGCTGATGGCCTGGGCCGTGCGGATGCATCCCTCCCCGCTGCGCCGGGCGGCGAACCGCGTCGCCGCCATGGGCTATGCGCTGCCGGGTTCGGTCATCGCGGTCGGCACGCTGGTGCCCTTCGGCCTCTTCGACAATGCGCTCGATGCCTGGATGCGGTCCCATTTCGGCATCTCGACCGGGCTGCTGCTGTCGGGGACCATCGCGGCGCTGGTCTTCGCCTATCTCGTCCGCTTCCTGGCGGTGGCGCTGTCGGCGGTGGAATCGGGGCTGGCGCGGCTGCGGCCGTCCTTCTACGCGGCGGCACGGGTGCTCGGGCGCACGCCCGGCCAGGCGGTCAGGGAGATCGAGCTGCCGCTCGCCCGCGGCGCGCTGCTGACCGCCGCCGTGCTGGTCTTCGTCGATACCATGAAGGAACTGCCGGCGACGCTGATCGTCCGGCCCTTCGACTTCGATACCCTCGCCGTGCGCATCTACAACCTGGCCTCGGACGAACGCCTCGCGGAGGCCTCCTCGGCGGCGCTGCTGATCGTCCTGGTGGGGCTGCTGCCCGTCGTGGCGCTGACGCGGGCGATGCGGGCGGGCGAGGAGTGACGCCCGGCGCGGCACGGTCACACCAGGCGCCCGACGGTTTCGCCTCCGTGCCGCCTGGCCCTCCGGGCCGCAGGTTGGACTTTCGTCCGCTTGGCATAACACCTTCGTGCGCGCGAGGCGCCGGCCGGCGGAGGATGCGGCCGGCCCAGCCCGCCAGGGGAACGGCCGCGAGACCTTCCCCCACCCGGCGTCAGTGGTCCTGATCCGGCGCGGCGTCCGAGTTCAGCATGGTGTAGCGCTCGATGCCGATGCGCTCGATCAGGTCGAACTGGGTGTCGACGAAGTCGGCATGCTTCTCCTCGTCGCGCAGGATGGTGGCGAAGAGATCGCGGGAGACGAAGTCGCGCACGGATTCACAATGGGCGATCGCCTCGCGCAGGTCGGCGATCGCCTTCGCCTCCAGCTTCTGGTCGCAGAGCAGCACCTCCCGCACGCTCTGGCCGATCAGCACCTGGTTCAGCCGCTGGACGTTCGGATGGCCGCCGAGGAAGAGGATGCGGTCGATCAGCGCATCCGCATGCTTCATCTCCTCGATCGATTCCTCGTATTCGTGCCGGCCGAGCCTGGTGACGCCCCAGTGCCGCAGCATCCGCGCATGAAGGAAGTACTGGTTCACCGCGGTCAGCTCGTTGGTGAGCTGCGTGTTCAGGTGCTCGATGACCTTGGGGTCGCGAAGCATGGCATCTCCTCCATCCGGCGCGCGGAGCGCAGGAACGCGCCCCGCCCGCCACCGTGTCGGGGCGTGCGAGGCGCCGTCAAGAGGAGATCAGCCGCGCGGGTCCGCCTCCGGCGAGCCGCGCAGGAGGTCCACGATGGTCTTGCAGCAGCACCCGCATTGGGCGCCGCAGCCGCAGCCGGCATAGACCTCTGCCGGCCGGGATGCGCCGGCCGCGATGACCGCGGCGATCTGCGCATCCGTCAGGCGGTTGCAGTGGCAGACGACCATGGCGGGGGCCTCAGCGCCAGCCGGCCCGCTGCATGATCTGCAGCGCCTGGGCCGCGCGCGCCGGGTCCCGCAGGGCCTCGATCGATTCCGCGCGGAAGGTGCCCATCTGGCGCAGCAGCGGGTGCATCGGCGCATCCGGCACCGCCGGGTATTCCATGTTGCCCTGGGCCAGGATCTCCTGCGCCTCGTCGGAGACGAGGAAGCCCAGGAAGCGCCGCGCCGCGTCCGGATGCGGGGCGGTCTTCACGAGGCCCGCGCCCGAGATGTTCACATGCGTGCCGCGGTCGCCGGGCCCCTGGTTCGGGAAGATCACGCCGATGCGCTCGAAGAGGGCACGGTCCTCGGGCCGTTCCGAGCGGCCGACATGGCCGAGGTAGTAGGTGTTCGAGATCGCGATGCGGCACTGGCCCGACGGCAGCGCGCGGAACTGGTCTCGGTCGCCGCCCTGCGGCGGGCGGGCGAGGTTGGCCGCGACGCCGCGCGCCCAGGCCTCGGTCGCGGCTTCGCCGTCGGCGGCGAGGATGCTCGTCGCCAGCGCGACGTTGTAGGGATGGTTCGAGGCGCGCACGCAGATCTGGCCCCGGAAGCGCGGATCGGCGAGGTCCTCGTAGCGGTTCAGCCCTTCGGGGCGGCCGGCCTGCTTGTCGTACATGAGGACGCGGCCGCGCATCGTGACGGCGAACCACTGCCCGTTCGGGTCGCGCAGCCCGGCCGGCACGCGCTGGTCGATCAGCGGGCTGTTGTAGGGCTGCAGGATCCCCGCCTGCTCGGCGCGCGCGAGGCGCGTGGCATCGACGGTGATGAAGACGTCGGCCGGGCTGTTCGCCCCCTCGGCGCGGATGCGCGCGACCAGCTGGTCGGCGCTCGCCTGGATGGTGCGGACGCGGATGCCGGTCGCGCGGGTGAAGGCGGCGTAGAGCGCCTCGTCCGTATCGTAGTGCCGTGCCGTATAGACCGCGATCTCCTGCTGCGGTTGCTGGGCCCATGCGATGGCGGGGGCGGCGACGGCGGCAAGCGCGAGCAGGTGGCGGCGGAGCATCATGTACCTCGTCCAGGGTCGTGACGGGGCATAAGGCAGTTGCGAGAGGCTCGCAAGTGTAAATGCGAACTGTTCGCAAGGCGGCGGGAGGCGAGGCGGCGCCCGGCCGCCCCGCCTCGCCGCCTATCGCTGCAGGCCGCGCAGGAACTTCGCCCGCGCCCCGCCGGCCGCCATCAGGAAGGCGTGATCCGAACCCGACAGGAGGAAGCGCGCGCCCAGAGCGATGTAGTCCGGCGCCACCTTCTCGTCGTAGACGCCGCCCATGCCCATGTGCTTGCCCTCGGCCTCGCAGGCGGCTGCGACCGCCTGGTAGGCGGCGCGAACATCCGGATGGCCGATCTGCCCCGCGATCCCCATCGAGGCCGTGAGGTCGGAGGTCCCGATCATCAGGCAGTCCACCCCGGGCACCGAGGCGATGGCCGCGGCGTTCGCAACGGCGCGCGGCGTCTCGATCATCACCGTGATCAGGATTTCCTTGTTCAGTTCCACCTGGGCCGCGGCGGTGTCGGCGACGGCGAAGCCGTATTGCGCGGGCGGCCCGCCCCAGGAACGTTCGCCGAGCGGCGGGTAGCGGAAGGCGCGCACGACCGCTTCGGCTTCCTCGCGCGTGTCCACATGCGGCACGACCACGCCCATGGCGCCGTTGTCGAGGCAGCGCGTGCCCTCGAACAATGCGTCCTTGCAGCAGCGCACGATCGGGGTCACGCCCTGCGACAGCGCGGCCATGCACATGCGCGTGGCGTCGTCCACGCTCATCGCGCCGTGCTCCATGTCGACAAACAGCCAGTCGAAGCCCGAAGCGGCGGCGATCATGCCCACGGCCGGCGTGCGCAGGTGATGCACGCCGAAGCCGAGCGCGAGTTCCCCCGCCTCGAGGCGGCGGCGGGCGAGATTGGGAGCGAGGGGCATGGACGTTTCCCTGGTGTCGTTGACCGCGCGAGCGCACCACGCGCGTCCCGGGCGGTCAATTCCGGGCCAGGCCGAAGAAGGCGGGGATCCCGGCGCCCGCATCGACGGCGCCGGTGGGTGCGACGATCCGTTCGGGCCGCCGCCTGATGCCGCCGGGCAGGGCCTCCTGCCGCCGCGCACCCGGCGGCGCGCGCGCCGCGGCGAGGTCCTGGAGCGCGCCCCGGTCGGGCGGAAACGCCTGCGGCCGGAGAGGTTGCCGTGCGTCGGGGCGAACGGGAACGTCTCTAGCCCGCTGCTTCTGCGAGCATCTTCACCTGTCCGGGCGGGTCCATCCGGACAGGATCTGGTCTGGAGCATGTTCCGATCTGTCGGAACCGGCACCGGCCCGCACCCCCACCCGGCCACCCATCCAGGATACTGTCGTCGGGTGGCCGGGTGGGGGCGCGGGCCGGTGCCGCCTGATCGAAAAGAGCTCTAGGCGAGGCGGTTCTCGACCAGGGCGAGCACGGTCTCGAGGCGGTCCGCTTCCTCCACCGGCTTGTCGCGGCGGATGCGCGCGATGCGCGGGAAGCGCAGCGCGACGCCGGACTTGTGGCGCGCCGACAGTTGGGCGGCGTCGAAGGCCACCTCGAAGACGATGCCCCGCCCGACCTCCCGCACCGGGCCGAAGCGGTTGACGGTGTTGTTCCTGATCCAGCGGTCGAGCCAGGTCAGTTCCTCGTCCGTGTAGCCGGAATAGGCCTTGCCGATGGGCACCAGTTCCCCATCCTCGCGCCAGACGCCGAAGGTGTAGTCGGAATAGAAGGAGGACCGCCTGCCGTGCCCGCGCTGGGCATACATCAGCACGGCATCGACGGTCAGCGGATCGCGCTTCCACTTCCACCAGAGGCCCTTCACCCGGCCGGCGACGTAGGGCGCGTCGGCACGCTTGAGCATCAGCCCCTCGATCGAGGCGGCGCGGGCGCCCTCGCGGATGCGGGACAGCGCCGCGATGTCGTCGAACTCAATAAGCGCGGAGACATCCATGCGGGCCGGCGCGGCGCGCGCATGCCAGGATTCCAGGCGCGCCCGGCGGGCATCGAAGGGCATGGGCCGCAGATCCTCCTGCCCCTCGAACAACTGGTCGTAGAGGCGCACCGCGACCGGATAGTCGCGTTGCATCCGTGCCGTGACCGTCTTGCGATTGAGCCGCTGCTGCAGGTCGGCGAAGGGCGCGACCTCGCCCTCGCGCACCACCAGCAGCTCGCCGTCCAGCACGGCGTGGAAGTCCATCGCGGCGAGGATTTCCGGGAAGGCGGCGGAGATGTCCTCCCCGCCCCGCGACCATAGCCGCCGTCCACCCGGACCGGCAGTGAGTTGCACCCGGATGCCGTCCCATTTCCATTCCGCGCGCCATTCCTGGGCCCGCAGCCCGGCGAGGTCGGATTCCTCCAGCGGATGCGCCAGCATCAGCGGCCGGAAGATCGGCGCATCGCGCGGGTCGGGGCGTGGAGCCTCGCCGTCCAGCCAGCGGAACAGCGGCTCATAGGGCGGCGCGACGCCGTGCCAGACCTCCTCGATCGCCTCGACCGGCTGGCGCGACCATTCGGCGAGCGCCACCCGTGCGAGACGCCCCGAGACGCCCACGCGCAGCCCGCCCGTCACCAGCTTGATCAGCGCAAGCCGCCCGCTTGCGTCGAGGGTGTCGAGCCAGCCCGCGATCACCGCCGGCAGATCGGCCTTCGGCGTCGTCTCGAGCGCCTCGGCCACCTCGGAGAGCAGCGGCGGCGGCGCGTTCACCCCGGCCCGCGGCTGCCAGATCAGCGCCACCGTCTCCGCGAGGTCGCCGACATAGTCGTAGGACATCCGCCACAGCTCGGGATCGCAGCGTGCGGTCACGAGGTCCCGGATCATCGCCGGCTTGGCGGCGGAGAAGGCCAGGTCCTCGGTCAAGGCGGCGAGGCCGATGCCGCGTTCCGGGTCGGGCTGGCCGGCGAACCACTGGCGCAGCAGGGCCAGCTTGGCGTTGCGGCCAGGCGTGAAGACCAGGCGTTCGAGCAGTTCGGCGAAGGCGGGCAGGCTCATGCGGCAGCCGGCTCCCCCGCCTCCTCCTCCTCCCCGAAGCCGACCAGGTGCAGGGCGCGGCCGCGGATGCCGCGCAGGCCGAGCGCATGGATCAGCGCGTCCTCCCGCCCATGCGTCACCCAGATCTCGGGGGCCTGCACCTCGGTGCAGGTGGCGAGCAATTCGTCCCAGTCGGCGTGGTCGGAGACGACGAGCGGCAGTTCCACCCCACCCTGCCTGGCGCGCTGGCGCACCCGCATCCAGCCCGACGCGACGGCGGCGAGGGGTTCCGCCAGCCGCCGTGCCCAGCGATCGGCGACCGCCGAGGGCGGCGCCAGCACGATGGCGCCCTTCAGGTCCTCCTTCCTCGCGACCGTCGCGGTGCGCAGCGGGCCGAGAGGAACGCCGAGTTCCTCATAGGTCCGGCACAGCGCGACATGCGCGCCGTGCAGATGGACCGGCCGGTCCCAGCCCGCCTGGCGCAGCATGGCGGTCAGCCGCTGGCACTTGCCGAGCGAATAGCAGCCGACGACATGCGTCCGGTCCGGGAACAGCGCGACCGAGCGCAGCAGCTTGGCGATCTCCGCTTCCGGTTCGGGGTGGCGGAAGACCGGCAGGGCGAAGGTCGCCTCGGTGACGAAGACGTCGCAGGGCTCGACCTCGAAGCCGGCCGCGGTCGGGTCGCGCCGGCGCTTGTAGTCGCCCGAGACCACGGCCCGGCTGCCCCGCCATTCCATGCAGACCTGCGCCGCCCCGAGCACATGCCCCGCCGGCCGCAGCCAGAGCCGGACGCCGTTGACCTCCAGCACCTCCCCGTAGCGCAGGGCCTGCTGCGCCAGGCCGGCCCGGCCCTCCCCCATCCGGGCGGTCATGATGGCGAGCGTCTCCCGCGTCGCCAGGACATGGGCATGGCCCGGCCGGGCATGGTCGGAATGGCCATGGCTGATCACCGCGCGGTCCACCGCGCGGGTCGGGTCGACGAAGAAGCCGCCCGGCTCGCAGTGCAGGCCGGCGGGGGTGACCTTCAGCCAGGTCTCGGGGTGCGGGGCGTTCACGGGGCGCATATGGGCGGCTTCCCGCCGGGGGAAACCGTCGGCATATTGGCCTGCGGATGAGAACATTGCCAGAACCTTTCGCCGGCTGGTTCGCCGGGCGCGGCTGGACGCCGCGACCGCACCAGATGGCGCTGCTGGACGCGGCGGCCCGGGGCGAGCACGTCCTGCTGCTGGCGCCCACCGGGGGCGGCAAGACGCTGGCCGGGTTCCTGCCTTCCCTGGTCGATCTCGCGCAGGCGCCGCGGGAGGGGCTGCACACCCTCTACATCTCCCCGCTCAAGGCGCTTGCGGTGGACATCGCGCGCAACCTCACCGCGCCGGTCGAGGAGATGGGCCTTCCGATCCGCATCGAGACCCGCACCGGCGACACCCCGGTCAACCGCCGCCAGCGCCAGCGCGAACAGCCGCCCAACCTGCTGCTGACCACGCCCGAGAGCCTGACCCTGCTGCTCTCCCTGCCCGATGCGCCCGCGATGTTCGCGGGGCTCTCGGCCATCGTGGTGGACGAGGCGCATGCGCTGGCCGGCACCAAGCGCGGCGATCAGCTCGCGCTGTGCATGAGCCGGCTCGCGACGCTGGCGCCGGGCGCGCGGCGGGTGGGGCTCTCGGCCACCGTCGCGCATCCGGACCCGCTGCGCGCCTGGCTTTCCCCGACCGCACGGGCCGGGGATGTGCGGCTCGTCCAGACGAAGGGCGGCGCCGCGCCGGTCTTCGAGCTGCAACTGCCGGAGGGCCACCTGCCCTGGGGCGGGCATATGGGCCTGGCTTCGGCGCCCGAGATCTACCGCCGCATCGAGGCGGCGCGCGTCACCATCGTCTTCGTCAACACCCGCGCCCAGGCGGAACTGATCTTCGCAGCCCTGTGGCGGCTGAACGAGGCCGCTCTGCCCATCGCCATGCACCACGGCAGCCTGGAGATCGGGCTGCGCCGCAAGGTCGAGGCCGCGATGGCCGAGGGGCGGCTGCGCGCCGTGGTGGCGACGGCCTCGCTCGACCTTGGCATCGACTGGGGCAACGTGGACCAGGTGATCCAGGTCGGCGCGCCCAAGGGCGTCTCCCGCCTGCTGCAGCGGGTGGGCCGCGCCAACCACCGGATGGACGAGCCGTCGCGCGCCGTGCTGGTGCCCTCCAACCGCTTCGAGGTGGTGGAATGCATCGCCGCGACGGAAGCGGTGGAAGCGGGCGACCTCGACGGGGAGCCGCCGCGCCCCGGCGGCCTCGACGTGCTGGCGCAGCACGTGCTGGCCATGGCGTGCAGCGCGCCCTTCCGGCCCGACGACCTCCATGCCGAGGTGACGCGCGCCGGCCCCTATGCGGCATTGACCCGCCGCGACTTCGACGACGTGGTCGGCTTCGTCGAGGATGGCGGCTACGCGCTCGCCGCCTATGACCGCTTCCGCCGCCTGTTCCGCGACGCGGAGGGGCTGCTGCACATCCGCGGCCAGGCGGCGGCGCGGCAGTTGCGCATGAACCTCGGCACCATCGTCGAGCAGCCGCTGCTCAAGGTGCGCCTGCGCGGCGGCGGCGTGCTGGGCGAGGTGGAGGAGTATTTCGTCTCGACGCTGGAACCGGGCGACTGCTTCCTCTTCGGCGGCCAGGTGCTGCGCTACGAGCGGCTCGATCCGGCGGCCATCGTCGTTTCCCGCGGCGGCGAGGGCGAGCCCCGCGTGCCGGTCTATGGCGGCAGCCGGATGCCGCTGACGACCTACCTCGCCGCCCGCGTGCGGGCGATCCTGCACGACCCGCGCCGCTGGCGGCACCTGCCCGAGCCGGTGCGGGAATGGCTGCGGCTGCAGCGGCTGAAGTCGGAACTGCCCCCGCGCGACGGGCTGCTGGTCGAGACCTTCCCGCGCGGCGGCCGGTGGTTCCTCGTCGCCTACACCTTCGAGGGCAAGCTCGCGCACCAGACGCTCGGGATGCTGGTGACGAAGCGGATGGAAAGGCTCGGCATGGCGCCGCTCGGCTATGTCGGCACCGACTACGTGCTCGCCATCTGGTCCGCCTTCGAGCCGAAGGACGTCGCCGCGCTGTTCACCGAGGACATCCTGGGCGACGAGATGGAGGAATGGCTGGCCGAATCCTCGATGCTGCGGCGGACCTTCCGCAACATCGCGACGATCGCCGGCCTGATCGAGAAGACCCACCCCGGCGCAGAGAAATCCGGCCGCCAGATGACGATGAATTCGGGCCTGATCTACGACGTGCTCCGCCGCCACCAGCCCGACCACATCCTGCTGCGCGCGACGCGCGCCGAGGCCGCGCAGGGCCTGACCGACATCGCCCGCATCGCGACGCTGCTCGCGCGCATCCAGGGCCGCATCCGGCACCGGCCGCTCAGGCAGGTCTCGCCGCTCGCCGTGCCCGCGCTGATCGAGGAAGGCCGCGAATGGGTGGCCGGCGGCGCGGAGGACGCGCTGCTCGCCGAGGCGGCCGCCCTGGTCGAGGAAGCGACCGATGGCGCCGAGCATTTCAGCGAGACGCTGGCCGAGGTGACGGAATCGGTCCCGGTCCGCGGCACCTCCGTCGCCCGCGCCAAGGCGCGCGACCGCCGCCGGGGCGGACGGCATATCCGCAGCGCGCCCCGGGCGGTGACCGGGGCATGAGCGCCGCCCCCATCCACATCGCCGGCGAGCGCCTGATGCTCGACCCCGCGGGCGCGATGCACTGGCCGGCGCGGCGGCTGCTCTGCGTCGCCGACCTGCACTTCGAGAAGGGCAGCGCCTTCGCCGCCCGCGGGCGGCTGGTGCCGCCCTACGATTCCCGGGAGACGATCGCGCGGCTCGCGCCCCTGCTGCGCCGCTACCGCCCGGAGCGCGTCGTCTTCCTCGGCGACAGCTTCCATGACGACGCGGGCGCCGCCCGCATGGCGCCGCAGGACAGGGCGGCGCTGCTGCACCTTCTCGCGGGGACGGAGGCGGTCTGGGTCGCCGGCAACCACGATCCGGCGGCGCCGGCCGGGCTGCCGGGCCTCGCGGTGGCGGAACTGGCCGAGGGGCCGCTCGTCTTCCGGCACCTCCCCGCCGCATCCGCGCCGGGCGAGGTCGCCGGCCACCTGCACCCGAAAGCCACGGCGCCGACGCGGGCGGGCGGGGTCTGCCGCGCCTGCTTCGTCTCGGACGGGCGGCGGCTGCTAATGCCGGCCTTTGGCGCCTATACCGGCGGGCTGGGCGTCGAGGATCCGGTCGTCGGCTCGCTCTTCCCGCGCGGCGGGCGGGTCTTCCTGCTCGGCGGCGCGCAGGTCTTCTCCTTCCCGCTGCCGCCGCGCCGGCGCCGGCACGTGGAGGCCGCGCAGGGCCTGCTTCCTCTGGCGGAGTAGCCTTGCCGGGCGCCCGGGCGGATCATGCCGGGCGCCCGGAGGCTTCACCTTCGGGCGCCTCATCCCGGGCGGGCCGCAGGCCGGACCTTCGTCCGCCTGGCGTCAGTGAGGCCGCGCGGCGCCGAGCAGCCCGAGCACCGCATGCAGCAGCTTCACCTGGTCCGCGCGGCCCTGCTCATGGGCCAAAGCGAGGTTGGCCTCGACCGCGGCGGCGACATTGCGCAGCGGATCGGCGGCCGGCCCTGCCTGGTCCAGCGGTGCGGCGGCATCTGCCCGGAAGAGATTTCGATCTACGACATGGTTCATCCGGGTGTCCCCCAACATCCTGATGCTGACGGGCGTGCCGGCATCCCCCAACGCCGCCACGCCCACGGAGGCGGAGAATGCGCACCGGGTCGCGACTTGGACACTCCTTCGTGAGACCGCTGCGCCCCGAAGGCGAGTTTCCGGCCATGTGTTGCACCGAAGACTCACCATTGCGTGATCGTTCCTCGCGGAAGCGCGATCCGCGACAGGCGGATCACACGCCGGGCGTGCACATGAAGACCGTGCTTCAGGCAGGTTCCGTTGCGCCGCGCCCGGTGGTTGTCATGGGTGCCCGCATCGATGCCATCGGTCGTTGCCGAGTATCCGGGCACCACTTTAAGTATTGTATAATTCTTTTCGTATCTGTCTTAACGCGATATTCAGCAGAGATTGGCAATATGGGCGAGCATGTCACGCATTTTCCCGTGATTGCAGCCTAATTCGTCCCTTGCACGATAATTTTATTTGTCATCTTGTGAATCACATCGGTCCCCCATGAGCGGGGGCCAAACCAGCAGGGGCCGGTTCGGCGAAACGACATCGCCGCGCCGGTCGGCAAGGACAGGTCCAAGGATGATGCGCGCTCCCCCCGGCGCGGCGACGTCGCCCTGCCGGTGCCCCGGGCACCGGGCCACGCCATGAACGCCCAGCCCCAGGGGCTCGGTGGCGCGACGCCCGCCGCGGGCATCGCCGAAGCCTGCTGCGACCGCTGGGCCGGCGGCACCGGCCGCCTCGCCCTGCTGCACCGCCGGGCCGACGGCGCCAGCGAGCGCGTCACCTACGATGCCCTCCGGTCGACCTCCGCCCGCGTCGCCGAGGTCCTGCGCGGCTATGGCGTGAAGCGCGGCGACCGGGTGGCGACGCTGTTCGGCCAGGGGCCCGAGGCCGTGATCGCCCTGCTTGCCGTGCTGCGGGCCGGCGGCGTCGCGGTGCCGCTCGGCCACGCCCTCCGCCATGCCGCCCTCGCCTATCGGCTGCGCGACAGCGGCGCGGTGGCCCTGCTCACCGACGATACCGGCCTCGCGGCCATGGAAGGCATCCGCCCCGGCCTGCCGGATCTGCGCTTCATCCTCTCGACCGGCCAGCCCTCGCCCATCGCGCTCCCGCTCTGGGAGGAAGCGCAGCAGGCCACCGACGCGGCACCGCCGGCCCTGGTCTCGTCCGAGGATCCGGCGCTCATCCTCTACGGCACGGCGGCGACCGGCCATGGCCGCGGCGTGGTCCATGCGCACCGGGCACCGGCCGCGCAGCTGCCCGGCTTCGCCCTGCTGCATGGCGGGCTGCCGCAGGCGGACGACCTGCTCTGGACCGACATGGATTGGGCGGCGGGCGGCACCTGGCTCGACACGGTGCTGCCGGCGCTCGCCCTCGGGGTGCCGCTCCTCGCCCTCGGGGTGCCGCTCCTCGCACACGCCATGCCGGGCTTCGACCCCGTACGGGCGATGGCCCTGGCGGCACGGGAGGGGGTACGGAACCTCGCTCTCTCCCCCGCTTCGCTGCGCCTGCTGCGCGAGGCGGGGCGGGAGGCCCTGCCCCCGGGCCTGCGACTGCGCAGCCTCGCCACCGCCGGCGGCGCGCTGGGCCAGGATGTCATCGATTGGGCCGGCAGCACGCTGGGCGTGCCGGTGCGGGATTGCCTCGCACGCCCGGAATGCGGCCTCGTGCTCTGCGCCTCGACGCCCGGCACGGCGGCGCGCGCCTGGCAACTGGGCCATGCCGCGCCGGGCCGCGACGTCGCGGTGATCGATGCCCAGGGCCTCGAGACCACCCCCGGCACGATCGGGGAGATCGCGGTGCTGCGCTCCGACCCCGGCCTCTTCCTCGGCTACTGGAACGATCCCGCGGCGACGCGCGCCACGCGGCGGGGAGAGTGGCACCTGACCGGCATCCCCGGCATCGCCGACAGGCATGGCTGCATCAGCGCCGCCCCTCCGCCCGAAGCCGATGCCGGGCGGACGGCCGCCGAGACCTTCCTGCTCGCCCACCCCGCGGTGGCGCAGGCCGCCATCGTCGGCGCCGCCTCCGGTCCGGACTGCAC
>JAFADX010000254.1 GCA_023424475.1 Pseudomonadota bacterium | reverse complement strand
GGCGATGCTGGCCTTCGTGGCGGGGACGATGCCGGCGCTGGTCGGCGTGGCGCTGCTCGGGCGTTTCTTCGGGCGGCGGGCGGGGCCGGGCATGCGCGCGGCCGGGGCGGCGCTCTTCGCGCTGAATGGGCTCATGCTGGCGGCGATGGCGATCCGCGTCGCGGCCTGACGCCGAGGCGCGCCTTCCCGGCCCGGCGGCCCGAAGCGCCGCGCGTCAGCGCACCAGGTCGCGATAGGCGTGCCAGGTGGCATGGCCGACCAGCGGGATGACCAGGGCGAGGCCCAGGAAGAAGGGCACCATCGCCATGGCCGTGAAGACCACGATCAGCCCGGCCCAGAAGGTCATCGCGCCGGGATTGGTGAGCACCGCACGGATCGAGACGATGATCGCCTCGACGGCCGAGACGTCCCGGTCCACCAGCATCGGGATCGAAACCGCCGAGAAGGCGAAGGCCATGGCGGCCAGCACCCCGCCGACGGCGGTGCCCACCACCAGGAAGGGCAGCAGCATCGGCGAGCGGAGCATCGCCATCGGCAGTTCCTCGATCGCGGGGGCGAAGTTGATGCCGAACATCAGCATGAAGATCAGCGCCGCCATCCGCACCCAGAACAGGTGCAGCAGCAGCAGGACCACCCCCATGAAGGCGAGTTGCCCGCCGTTGCGGGTGAAGCCGCCGAGGCAGGCCGCGAAGGTCACCGGCTGGCCTTCCTCCCGCAGCCGGGAGGCTTCGTAGAGCCCGGCGGCGAGCAGCGGGGCGACCATGAAGAAGCCTGCGGAGGCCGGCAGGATCGCCCAGGCGGTCTGCGCCCAGAGCAGGATCAGCCCCAGCGCCCAGCCCGCGAGCGTCAGCGCGCCGCCGTAGAAGAAGCCGATCTGCGGATTGGCCATCAGGTCCCGCCAGCCGGCGGTCAGCCAGGTCCACGGACGCTCGGGCGCGACCTCCCGGATGATCACTTGGCGGGGCGCGGCTTCCGCGTCGCTCGGCATGGCTGGCTTTCCCTCCTGCGCGGCTGCCGCCGCGTGTGCACAGGACACACTAGCCTGCTGCGGTGCCGAAGACTTGATCCGGATCAAGGACGCGGGACAGGTCGAGGTATTCCTTCCGACCATGGCGAGCACCGCGAGTCCGCGGCGTCGCCCGTGTTGGGAGAATTCGGTCGTGGCAGCAGCAACTGCAACCGCCGCCCTGGCCCCGGGCCAGGCAACGAGGGCCGGGGAGGTGACCTATGTCGAGGCGCCGGTCCGCGCCTTCGCCATCGCCACCGCATTCTGGGGGGTCGTCGGTTTCCTGATGGGCGTTCTGATCGCCTTTCAGCTCGCCTTTCCGCTTCTGAACCTCGATCTGGAATGGACGACCTTCGGGCGGCTGCGCCCGGTCCATACCAGCGCGGTGATCTTCGCCTTCGGCGGCAATGCGCTGCTCGGCACCAGCCTCTACGTCGTGCAGCGGACCTGCCGCGCGCGGCTCTTCGGCGGCAACGACGCCGGCTGGTTCCTGTTCTGGGGCTACCAGTTCTTCATCGTCATGGCGGCGCTCGGCTACGTGCTCGGCATCACGCAGAGCAAGGAATACGCCGAGCCCGAGTGGTACGTGGACATCTGGCTGACCTTCGTCTGGGTCGTCTACCTGGTCGTCTTCGGCGGCACGATCGTCCGGCGCGAGGAACCGCACATCTACGTCGCGAACTGGTTCTACCTCGCCTTCATCATCACCATCGCGATGCTGCACATCGGGAACAACATCTCCCTCCCGGTCAGCCTCGGCTCGGCGCATTCCTACTCGGCGCCGGCGGGCGTGCAGGGGGCGATGATCCAGTGGTGGTACGGCCACAACGCGGTGGGCTTCTTCCTGACCGCGGGCTTCCTCGCGATGATGTACTACTTCATCCCGAAGCAGGCCGACCGGCCCGTCTATTCCTACCGCCTGTCGATCGTGCACTTCTGGACGCTGATCTTCCTCTACATCTGGGCCGGCCCGCACCACCTGCACTACACCGCGCTGCCCGACTGGGCGCAGGTGCTCGGCATGGTGTTCTCGGTCATGCTCTGGATGCCGTCCTGGGGGGGCATGATCAACGGGCTGATGACCCTCTCGGGCGCGTGGGACAAGCTCAGGACCAACGCGGCGCTGCGCTTCTCGGTGACCGCCGTGGGCTTCTACGGCATGTCCACCTTCGAGGGCCCGGTGATGTCCATCCGGGCGGTGAACGGACTCTCCCACTACACCGACTGGACCATCGGCCACGTGCATTCCGGCGCGATGGGCTGGGTCGGCTTCATCACCTTCGGCGCGCTCTACTACCTGTTCCCCGCGCTGTGGCGGAAGAAGGGGATCTGGAGCGAGAAGCTGATCGCCTGGCACTTCTGGCTCGCGACCCTCGGCATCGTCTTCTACATCACCGCGATGTGGGTCTCGGGCATCATGCAGGGCCTGATGTGGCGGGCCTACGATGAGCTCGGCTTCCTCCAGTACTCCTTCGTGGAGACCGTGGAGGCGATGCACCCCTACTACGTGATCCGTGCCCTGGGCGGTGTCCTCTACCTCTCCGGCGCGCTGATCATGGTCTTCAACCTGTGGAAGACGGTGACCAGCAGCGAGGCCGCAGAGCCCGAGGCCGCGCCCGCTTCCGCCATCGCCGTCGCGGCGGAATAAGGAGGAGACACCGATGTTCCGCTGGCTTCGCGATCACGGCGTCATCGAGCGCAACCTGATCCTGATGGGCGTGCTCACGCTCATCACGGTCTCCATCGGCGGCCTGGTGCAGATCGTCCCGCTCTTCGCGGTCGAGACCACCATCGAGCGCGTCGCGGGCGTCAGGCCCTATACGCCGCTCGAGCAGATGGGCCGCGACATCTACGTGCGGGAGGGCTGCTATCTCTGCCACTCGCAGATGATCCGCCCCTTCCGCGACGAGCTGGAGCGCTACGGCCACTACAGCCTCGCCGCCGAGAGCATGTACGACCACCCCTTCCAGTGGGGATCGAAGCGCACGGGGCCGGACCTCGCGCGCGTCGGCGGCCGCTACTCGGATGACTGGCATGCGGGCCACCTGCGGTCCCCGCGGGCGCTGGTGCCGGCCTCGGTGATGCCGCCCTACGCCTTCCTCGACCGCCCGCTCGACTATTCGGACATCGAGGACCGGCTGCGGGCGCTGCGCGGTGTCGGCGTGCCCTACACCGACGAGATGATCGCCAATGCCCGGGCCGACCTCGAGGCACAGGCGCGCCCCGACGCCGACCCTTCGGCCTTCCAGGGCCGCTACGCGCGCGCCCGCCAGGGCGCCTTCGACGGCGATCCCGCGCAGATCACCGAGATGGATGCGCTGGTCGCCTACCTGCAGATGCTCGGCACCCTCGTGGACTTCCGCGACGTGACGCCGGCGCAGCTGCGCCAGCCTTGAGGAGGACGGGATGCAGACGCTGATCGAGCACCTGCCGACCCTGCGCTCGCTCTGGGTGGTGTGGTTCTTCGTCCTCTTCCTCGGGATGCTGTGGTTCGTGATGCGCCCGTCGAGGAAGGCCTACTACGAGGCCCAGGCCGACATTCCCCTGCGCGACGAGGCCGAGCACGGCCCCGGCGAGCACGGCTCACGCTGAGGAGCATCCCAGGATGCCGACCAAGATCGAGAAGGACGGCCTGACGGGCCGGGACACCACCGGCCATGAATGGGACGGGCTGAAGGAGCTCAACACGCCGCTGCCGAAATGGTGGCTGTGGACCTTCTACGCGACGATCGTCTTCGCCGCCGCCTGGGTGGTCATCTATCCCTCCCTGCCCGGCTGGAGGGGCACCTCGGGCTGGATCGCCCGCGAGGCTATCGTGGCCGAGGTCGCCGAGGCCAATGCCCGCAACGCGCCGATGATGGCGCGGCTGCGGGAGGCGAGCCCGGCGCAGATCGCCGCCGACCCGGAGATGCGCGCCTTCGCCGAGGCCGGCGGGCGCGTCGCCTTCGCCAACAACTGCGCCGCCTGCCACGGCGCGGGCGGGCAGGGCGCTGCCGGCGGCTACCCGACGCTCGCCGACGACGACTGGCTCTGGGGCGGCAGCCTCGACGCCATCCAGCAGACCATCCGCCATGGCATCCGCAACACCGAGGACGAGGAGGCACGGACCAGCATCATGCCGCGCTTCGGCGTCGACGGCATGCTGACCGCCGCGCAGATCGGCGACGTGGCCGAGCATGTGCTCTCCTTCAGCGGGCGGGCGACCGACGAGGCCGCGGCAGCGCGGGGGGCGACGGTCTTCGCCGAGCAGTGCGCCTCCTGCCACGGCGAGCGCGGCGAGGGGAACCGGGAGTTCGGCGCGCCGCGGCTGTCCGACCAGATCTGGCTGAACCGCGGCAGCAAGGCGCAGATCATGGCCATGATCAACAATCCGCACATGGGCGTCATGCCGGCCTGGCAGGGCCGTCTCGACGCCGCGGTGATCAACATGCTGACCGTCTACGTCCATTCCCTGGGTGGGGGCGAGTAGGGCCCCTCCGTGGGCCGGAGCATGCCATGAGCAACGTCGAAGCACCGCACCGCGCCAAGGCCGACCGCCCGGTGGAGGCAGCCGCCTCCGCCGCGGCGCAGCCGCTCTATGCCGCGCGCCAGAAGGTCTATCCGAAGCGCGTCTTCGGGAAGGTCCGTTCGGTGAAGTGGGCGGTGCTCATGTCGTGCCTCGCCCTCTACTACATCGTCCCCTGGCTGCGGTGGAACCGCGGCCCGGGGCTGCCCGACCAGGCCGTGCTGGTCGACATGGAGAACGCACGGCTCTTCTTCTTCTGGGTCGAGATCTGGCCGCAGGAGATCTATTTCCTCACCGGCGCGCTGATCCTCGGCGCCTTCGTCCTCTTCGCCGTTTCCTCGCTGTTCGGGCGGCTGTGGTGCGGCTTCACCCGCCCGCAGACGGTCTGGACCGACCTCTTCATGTTCGTCGAGCGCTGGATCCAGGGCGACCGCAATGCCCGGATGAAGCTCGACCAGGGACCGCGCAACGCGAACTACTGGGTGCGCAAGTCGATGACGCACGGCGTGTGGCTGCTGATCGCCGCAGCGACCGGCGGTGCCTGGGTGATGTACTTCGTCGACGCGCCGACGGTGACGCTGCAGATCCTCACCGGGCAGGCGAGCATCCAGGTCTATTTCTTCTTCGCCATGTTCACCGGCTTCACCTATCTCCTGGCCGGGTGGGCGCGGGAGCAGGTCTGCACCTACATGTGCCCCTGGCCGCGCTTCCAGGCGGCGATGCTCGACGAGAATTCGCTGGTCGTGACCTATCGCGACTGGCGCGGCGAGCCGCGCGGCAAGGCGAAGGCCGAGGGCGTCGGCGACTGCGTGGACTGCTACGCCTGCGTCCATGTCTGCCCCACCGGGATCGACATCCGCGACGGGCAGCAGCTCGAATGCATCGGCTGCGGGCTCTGCGTCGATGCCTGCGACAGCGTCATGGGCAAGCTCGGCCGGCCGAAGGGGCTCATCGCCTTCGAGACGCTGAAGAACCTCGCCGCCGGCCAGGCCGCGACCGCCGGCATGGCGCCCGGGCCGGAGCGCACCAGGGCCGGCATGGCCGCGCGCCAGATGCCGCGCTTCGTCCGCCCGCGCACCATCATGTACGGCGGCGCCATCGCCGTGGTCACGCTGGTGATGCTCGGGGCCTTCCTGCTGCGCTCGACGCTCGACGTCACCGTGCTGCGCGACCGCGCGCCGCTCTTCGTGCGGCTGTCGGATGGCGGCATCCGCAACGGCTACACCATCAAGATCGTCAACAAGCGGCGCGACGACAGCCCGCTCGCGCTCGTGCTGCAGGCGCCCGAGGGCTTCCATATGACGGTCCAGGACGTGGAGGACGATGCGCAGGGGCGCCCGCTGCTCGCGCGGCGTGCGGACGGCATCGCGCAGTATCGCGTCTTCGTGACCGCGCCATCGGGCGGTCGCCTGCATGAGTCGACGGATATATCCTTCCGCCTGCTGGAGCCGGACGGGCGCGTCGCGGCGAGCCAGTCGAGCACCTTCCGGGGGCCTGGCCGATGAGTGCGAGCATGAACGGCGGCGACTTCGACCCGGCACGGGGGAGGTGGATCCCCTGGGCCTTCACCGGCGCGATGTTCCTCGTGATCGCGGTCAACATGGTCCTGGTCTACTATGCCGTCTCGACCTTCACCGGCGTGACCGTGCCCCGCGCCTACGAGCAGGGCCGCCACTACGACGAGGTGCTGGCCGAGGCCGCGCGGCAGGACGGCCTCGGATGGCGCGCCAACGTCTCGCTCGCCGGCGGCCGCCTGTCGGTCGTCGCACTCGACCACGACGGCCATCCGGTGACCGGCCGCATCGAGGGCGTGCTGCTGCGCCCGATCGAGGGCACCGAACTGCCGCTGACCTTCATCCCGACCGGCGGCGGCCGCTGGGCGGCCCAGGTGCAGCCGCCGCATCCGGGCCAGTGGGAGGCGCGCCTCACCCTCTATGGCCCCGACGAGGTGCCCTTCGACATCCGCCGGCGGGTGATGGCGCCGTGAGCCTGATCGGCCGCGCCGAGCCGGTCGCGCCGGGGGCGGTTTCGGCCGCCCTCTGCGCGCATTGCGGCGCGCGGCTGGCGCCGGGCCAGGCCCGCTTCTGCTGCACGGGCTGCGAGGGCGCGCATGCACTGGTCTCGGGCCTCGGCCTCTCCGCCTTCTACGGCCGCCAGACCACCGAGGCGGGGACGCTGCGGCCCGAGCAGGCCGCCGCGGGGCTCGACCTCGCGCCCTTCGCCGCGGCGCAGAAGGACGGCACGCAGCGGCTCGAGCTCGTCGTCTCCGGCCTGACCTGCGGCGCCTGCGTCTGGCTGGTGGAGCAGGCGCTGGCGGCGGAGCCCGACGTGCTCTCGGCCCGCGCCTCGCTCTCGGCGCGGCGGCTGACCGTCACCTGGCGGGGCGAGGCGGCGCGGGCGAACGATCTCGTCGCGCTGCTCGCACGGCTCGGCTTCCGCGTCGCGCCCTGGTCGCCCGCCTGCCTGCGCGCGACCGAGGATGCGGAGGGGCGCGAACTGACACGCGCCCTCGGCATCGCGGCCTTCGGGTCGATGAACATCATGCTCATCTCCGTGGCCGTCTGGGTCGGCACGGACATGGGCCCGGCGCTGCGGCACGGGCTGCACTGGCTCGCGACACTGATCGGCATGCCGGTCGTGCTGATCGCGGGCCTGCCCTTCTACCGGTCGGCCTGGGCCGCGCTCCGCGCGGGGCGGCCGAGCATGGACCTCGCGATTTCGCTCGGCGTTGCCGCGACGGCGTTGATGAGCCTGTCCGAGACCGTGCGGAACGGGCCCTACACCTGGTTCGACGGCGCGACGATGCTGCTCGCGCTGCTGCTGGCCGGCCGGGTCTTCGACCGCGCGGCGCGGCGGCGCGCGCGGCAGTCGGTCGCCGAGCTGCTGGCGCTGCAGGAAGGCATCGCGACCCGCCTGCTGCCCGATGGCCGCAGCGAGGCGGTGCCGGCCGAGCGCGTGGCCGCCGGCGACCGGGTCCTTGTCGCGGCCGGGGAACGGCTGCGCCTCGATGGCACGGCGGCGACGGAGGTGCTGCTGGATGCCGCCGCCACGACCGGCGAGAGCGTGCCGCGCGGCTTCGCCGCCGGCGACGCGCTGCCGGCCGGTGCCGTGAACATGGGTGCGGCCTTCGTCATGACGGTGAGCGCGGCGGCGAAGGATGGTTCCCTCGCCGCCATGGCCCGCCTGCTCGAACGGGCGGAGCAGGCCAAGGGCCGCTTCGTCGCGATCGCCGACCGCGCGTCCCGCTTCTATGTCCCGGCGGTCCATGCCGTGGCCGGCGCGACCTTCCTGCTCTGGTGGGCGGGGCTGGGCGCGCCGTGGCAGGCCGCTCTGGTCCATGCGGTCTGCGTCCTGCTCATCACCTGCCCCTGCGCGCTCGCGCTCGCGGTGCCGGCGGTGCAGGTGGTCTCGGTCGGCGCGCTGTTCCGGCGGGGCGTGCTCGTGACCTCCGCGACCGCATTGGAGCGCCTGGCGACCGCCGACCATGCGGTGCTCGACAAGACCGGCACGCTGACCGAGGGGCGGCCGGTGCTGATCCCCGAGGGGCAGGATCCGGCGGTGATCGGGCGTGCGGCCGCGATGGCGCGGGCCTCGCGCCATCCGCTCGCCCAGGCGCTGGTGCGGGCCTGCCCCGAGGCACCGGCCGCCGAGGGCGTGCGCGAGGTTCCCGGCCAGGGGCTGCTGGCCGGGGCGGCGCGGCTGGGCTCGCCGGCCTTCTGCGGCCTCGGCCCTTCCAGCGACGGCATGTTGCTGGCCTTCCGCGAAGGTGAGGCGGCGCCCGTGCTGTTCCGCTTCGCCGACCGCATGCGGGAGGACGCGCCGGCCTCCGTCGCCGCGCTCCGCGCCCTGGGGCTCGAGGCGGAGCTCCTCTCGGGCGACGGGGAGGGCGCCGTTGCCGCGATCGCCTGGCAGGCCGGCATCCGGGAATGGCGCGCCGGCGCGGACCCGCTTGCCAAGCAGGCGCGCATCGCGGCGCTGAAGGATGCGGGCCGCCGTCCGCTGATGGTGGGCGACGGCATCAACGACGCCGCCGCGCTCGCCGCCGCGCATGTCTCGGCAAGCCCGGCGGGCGCGACCGACCTCGCGCAGACCGCCTCCGACCTCGTGCTGCAGCGGGAAGGGCTGTCCGCCCTGCCGGCCGCGATCCGCATCGCGCGCCGGGCGCAGGCGATCGCGCGGGAGAACATCGGCTTCTCGCTGGCCTACAACGTCCTCGCGGTGCCGATGGCGGTGGCCGGGCTCGTCACGCCGCTGAGCGCGGCGGCGGTGATGGCCTCCTCCTCCCTCGTCGTCGTGCTGAACGCGCTGCGGGCTGGGAAGGCGTAGCCGATGAACTCGCTCCTGCTGCTGATCCCGATTTCGCTCTTTCTGGGCCTGCTTGGCCTGATCGGTTTCCTCTGGGCGCTGCGCACGCGCCAGTACGAGGATCTGGATGGGGCGGCCGCCCGCATCCTGTTCGACGAAAACCCCCGCAAGGAGACGCCGAAATGACCGGTGCCCGCGTGTTCTACATGGTTGTCTACGGCGCGCTGGCGCTGCTCGGCCTGGTCATGGCCGGCATCGCGCGGGACGCCGGCATCACGATCTTCGGCTGGGGACTGGCGGCCTTCGGCGTGCTGAACGCCTTCCGCACCATCGGGGCCCATTTCGACGAGGCCGAGAAGGCGCATTGATGCCGGCCGTCAGCCGGCGGCGAGGAAACGCCCGATCTCTTCGGGCATGGGACCGGGCCGGCTTGCGCCCCATGACGGCGTGGTCCGGGATGCGTGGCGGCAGGCCCGTGGCGCCGGTGCCGCCGCGGGCTGCGCGGAGGCCGATCACCGCCTCGGCCGGCCCTGTCGCGCCCGGCGCTCGCCCGCCTCCGGGGATCGGCCGCGCCGCACCGCGCCCGGGCGCCGGGCTGGCAAGGCCCCGGTGGCTCATGGCGCCGGCGAGAGCACCCGCTTCAGGCAGCGCAGCGTGAATGCCGTGCGCGTGTGGCGCACGCCGGGCAGGCGGTAGATCTTCTCGCGCAGCAGGCGCTCGTAGCCGGCCGTGCCGCCTACCGCGGCCTTGAGCATGTAGTCGTATTCGCCGGTCACCAGCCAGCACTCCATCACCTCGGGCATGGCCGTCACCGCTTCCTCGAAGCGGTGCAGGTTCTCCTCGTCGTGACGTTCCATCATCACCTCGACGAAGACCGTGTCGGGCATGCCCAGCGCCGCCTGGTCCAGCAGGGCGTGGTAGCCCTGGATCACGCCCGACTGCTCGAGGCGCTTGACCCGGGTCCAGCAGGGGGAGGGCGAGAGGCCCGCCTCCTCGGCCAGCTCGGCGTTGGTCAGGCGGGCGCGACGGGACAGCGCGCGGAGGATTCGGCGGTCGGTGGCGTCCATGACGGAAGGATGTTCCGTATCTTCGGCATTGCACAACAGAATTCGGAACAAACCACCGCGGATCGCGCCGCATCATCCTGCCATTGGCAGCGCACGCGGAGACCTCCAACATGACCGCCATGGGCAGCATCATCCGACCCGACGCGACGCTCGAGGAACGCTGGGACTCTACCGGCGGACCCGTGCTCCTCACCGGCACCCAGGCGCTGGTGCGCCTGCCCATGCTGCGGCAGGAGATGGATGCCGCCCTCGGATGGAAGACCGGGGGCTTCATCTCGGGCTACCGGGGCTCGCCGCTCGGCGGCTTCGACAAGGAGCTCGGGCGCCAGCAGAAGCGGCTCGGGGCCCATGACATCGTCTTCCAGCCCGGGCTGAACGAGGACCTGGCCGCCACCGCCGTGTGGGGGTCGCAGCAGGTCGGGCTCTACCCCGGCGCGCGGGTCGATGGCGTCTTCGCCATCTGGTACGGCAAGGGGCCGGGCATCGACCGCTCGGGCGACGTGCTGCGCCACGCCAATTCCGCCGGCACGGCCCCGAAAGGCGGGGTGATCGCGCTGGCGGGGGACGATCCGTCTTCCAAGTCGTCCACCATCACCTCCGGCTGCGAATACGCCTTCATGGATGCCGAGATCCCGGTGCTCGATCCCGCCGACGTCGGGGAAGTGCTGGAATTCGGCCTCAAGGGCATCGCGCTGTCGCGCTTCGCGGGCGTCTGGGCCGGGGTGAAGTGCGTCGCGGACACGATGGATGCGTCGATGACCGTGCTGCTCGACCCGGCGCGCTATGCGACGCGGGACCCGCAGGGGCTGCCGCTGCCGCCGGGCGGGCTGCACATCCGCGGCGGCGACAGCCCGATCGCGCAGGAGGAACGGCTGCGGCACTTCAAGCTGCCGCATGCGGTCGCCTTCGCGCGGGCGAACGGCTTCGACCGCATCGTCATCGACGGCCCGAATGCCCGCTTCGGCATCGCGGCGCGCGGCAAGGCCCATGCCGTGCTGCGCCAGGCGATGGAGGAGGCCGGCATCTCCGACGCGCTGGCGCGCGAGCACGGGCTGCGGCTGTGGAAGATCGGCCTGGCCTGGCCGCTCGACGCCGAGGCCGCGCGGGCCTTCGCCGAGGGGCTGGAGGAGATCCTCGTCATCGAGGATCGCCGCCCGGTCATCGAGCCGCAGATCCGCGACGCGCTCTACCACGCTGCGCGGCGCCCCCGTGTCACCGGCAAGGCGGACGAGGCCGGCAGGCCGCTGCTGTCGGACCTGACGGAACTCGATGTCGGGCAGATCCTGCGCGCGCTGGCGGCGCGGTTGCCGGAGGCGCTCCGCACCGAGCGGCTCCGCGCGCGCATCGCCGAGCTCGACGCCCTGGCGCAGATGCAGGAACCGCCGCTGCACCTGCGCGACCCCTATTTCTGCCCGGGCTGCCCGCACAACACCTCGACGCGCATCCCCGAAGGGTCCCGCGCGCTCGCCGGCATCGGCTGCCACTACCTGGCGCGGTTCATGAACCGCAATTCCGACGCCTTCACCCAGATGGGCGGGGAGGGCATGCCCTGGATCGGCCAGGCGCCCTTCACCGCCGAGGGGCACGTCTTCGCCAATATCGGCGACGGCACCTGGGGCCATTCGGGCAGCCTGACCGTGCGCTTCGCCATCGCGGCGAAGGCCAATATGACCTTCAAGGTCCTGGTCAACAGCGCGGTCGCCATGACCGGCGGCCAGACGCCGGAAGGCGAGATCGACGTCCCGCACATCGCCGCGCAGCTGCGCGCGGAGGGCGTCGAGCGCATCGAGATCGTCTCGGATGACGAGGACCGCCACAGGGGCAACCCGCTGATCCCGCCCGGCACCGGCTTCCACCACCGCTCGGAGCTCGATGCGGTGCAGACGGCGCTGCGCGAGGTGAAGGGCGTCACCGCCATCATCTACGACCAGGAATGCGCGACCGAGCGCCGCCGCAAGCGCAAGCGCGACCTGGCGCCGAAGGCCGAGCGCCGGGTGATGATCAATCCCCGCGTCTGCGAGGATTGCGGCGATTGTTCCCGCGCCTCCAACTGCCTCGCCGTCGAGCCGGTCGAGACCGAGTTCGGCCGCAAGCGGAAGATCGACCAGTCGGCCTGCAACCAGGACCTTTCCTGCGTGCAGGGCTTCTGCCCCTCCTTCGTCACCCTGGTCGGCGCCAAGCCCGCCGAGCATCACGTCACCGCCTCCGGCGCCGCGCCGCCCGAGCCCGTGCGGCCCGAGGTCCGGGGCGAGGCGTGGAACCTGCTGATGGCGGGCGTCGGCGGGCAGGGGGTGTCCTCGCTCGCGGCGATCCTCGGCCAGGCGGCGCATCTCGAGGGGCGGCCGGTGCGCAGCCTCGACTTCCTCGGGCTCGCGCAGAAGGGTGGCGGCGTCTATGCGCAGCTGCGCGTCGGCGCGCCGGGCGCGGCGCCGGAAAGCATCGCCGGCGCGCGGATCGGTGCGGGCTCCGCCGACCTGCTGATCGCCGCCGACATGGTGGTGGCGCATGGCCGGACGGCGCGGCCGCTGCTCGGGCCGGAGCGCACCGTCGCGGTGGTGAACGCGGACCTGGCACCCACCGCGCAGTTCGTGAAGGACACCGGCACGCGCTACCACGCGGCGGAGATGCTCGAGAGCATCCGCCACGCCTGCCGCGACACCATCGCCCTGCCGGGCGCGACGCGCGTCACCGAGGAACTGGGCGATGCCGTCTATCTCAACGTCTTCCTGCTCGGCATCGCCTATCAGCGCGGGCTGGTGCCGCTGTCGGCCGAGGCGATCGGGCGCGCACTGGAACTGAACGGCGCGCAGGTGGCGCTGAACACGGAAGCCTTCGCCCGCGGGCGCGCGGCGGCGATGGGCGAGCTGCGGCCGCCGGCTCACGCGGCCGAGACGCTGGACGGTCTGGTCGCGCGCCGCGTCGCGGACCTCACCGCCTATCAGAATGCGCGCTACGCGCAGGACTACGCCGGCTTCGTGGCGAAGGTCCGCGCCGCCGAGCAGGCCGCACGGCCCGGCGAGGAGCGCCTGTCGCGCGCCGTCGCGATGCAGCTCCATCGCCTGATGGCCTACAAGGACGAATACGAGGTCGCTCGGCTGCATGCCCTGCCGGAGTGGAAGGATGCGCTGGCGCACGGCTTCACGGGCACGCGGGCGATCGAGATGCATCTCGCCCCGCCCGTGTTGAGCGGCGGCGCGCCCGTCCCAGCCAAGCGCCGCTTCGGCCCCTGGATGTTCCGCGCCATGGGCTGGCTGCGGCACGGCAAGGTGCTGCGCGGCACGACGCTCGACCCCTTCGGGCGCACGGAGGAACGCCACACCGAGCGTGCGCTGCCAAGCGAGTTCCGCGCCGGCATGGAGAGGTTCCTCGTGTCGCTGCCGGCCGCCCATGCCGCCGCCTGCGACTGGGCCGAGGCCTGGGCCGGCGTGAAGGGCTTCGGGCACATCAAGGCGCGGAACCTCGCCGCGACGCGCGAACGCCTCGCGCGCATCGAGGCGCCGGCGATCGCTGCGGAGTGACCTTCGGGCGCCCATCCTTGCAGGGCGGGCGCCTCGACCCGATCTGCGCTGGCAACCAGGGCCGGCCGGCGAGCGGCGCCGCATCGCCGGCGCCACGGGCCGGCCCGTCAGCGAAAGGCGATCGCCATGGCGGCGAAGCGGCAACTCCATCTCGGCGCCTTCATGCGCCCCGTCACCATCCATACGGGCGGCTGGCGCTACCCCGGTGCCTTCCCCGACGCCAACTTCAACTTCCGGCACTACAAGCGATTCATCCGCAAGCTGGAGGAAGGCAGGTTCGACGCCTTCTTCATGGCGGACCACCTGGCGCTGCTCAACATGCCGATCGAGGCGCTGAAGCGCAGCCACACCGTCAGCTCCTTCGACCCGCTGACGCTGCTGCCGGCACTCGCCGCGGTGACGGAGCGGATCGGGCTGATCGCGACCGCATCCACCACCTACAACGAGCCCTATCACATCGCGCGCAAGTTCGCCTCGCTGGACCATATCAGCGGTGGCCGAGCAGGCTGGAACCTGGTGACGACGGCGAACCCGGACGCCGCGCTGAACTTCGGCCATGACGAGCACATGGCGCATGGCGAGCGCTACAAGCGCGCCCGCGAGTTCTACGACGTCGTCACCGGCCTGTGGGACAGCTGGGCCGACGACGCGCTGGTCCGCGACGTCGGGAGCGGCATCTTCTTCGATCCCGGCCGCGTACGGCCGCTGAACCACAAGGGGCCGGAATTCTCGGTCCGCGGCCCGCTGAACGTCGCGCGGCCGATCCAGGGCTGGCCGGTGATCGTGCAGGCCGGCGCCTCCGACGCCGGGCGGCAGATCGCGGCCGAGACGGCGGAGATGGTCTTCGCCGCCGGCGGGCGGCTCGAGGACGCGCAGCAGTTCTATGCGGACGTGAAGGGCCGCGCCACGGCGTTCGGACGCAACCCGGATCACATCAAGATCCTGCCGGGCGCGCTGGTTGTCGTCGGCGGGACGGTGGAGGAGGCGCGGGAGAAGCGCGCGCTGCTGGACAGCCTCGTGCATGTGGACAGCGCCATCGCGTCACTGTCCATCGCGCTCGGCACCGATGCGTCGCGCTTCGACCCCGACGGGCCGTTGCCGGAGATCCCGGAGACCAACCAGAGCAAGAGCGGACGCGAGCGCGCCATCGCGCTGGCGCGGCGGGAGAACTTGACGGTCCGGCAACTCGCCCAGCGCCTCGGCGGCTATGCGGGGCTTGCGTTGGTCGGCACGCCGCAGACCATCGCGGACGAGATGCAGGCCTGGCTCGAAGGCCGCGGCTGCGACGGCTTCAACGTCATGTTCCCCTACCTGCCCGGTGGCCTCGATGACTTCGTGGACCAGGTCGTGCCGGAGCTCCAGCGCCGCGGCCTGTTCCGCCGGGACTACGAAGGCACGACGCTGCGCGAGCATCTCGGCCTGCCGCGGCCCGGGAACCGCTTCTTCCCCGCCCGTGCGGCGGCGGAGTGACGCGCCTGGACGGTGCCCGCCCCCGGCGGCTCTGTTAGGCTGACGGGGGAGGAACCGCCGCCGATGACCACCACCTTCGAGCTGCCCGAGGCGACGCGCGAATTGCAGGCCGTCGCCCGGGACTTCGCCGCCGAAGTGCTCGCCCCCAATGCGCGCCGCTGGGACGAGGAACGCCACTTCCCGGTCGAGGAGATGCGCGAGGCGGCGAAGCTCGGCATGGCCGCGCTCTATGTGCGGGAGGAGAGCGGCGGGTCCGGCCTGACGCGCCTCGACGCCGCGGTGGTGTTCGAGGCGCTGGCGACGGGCTGCCCGGTGGTCTCGGCCTATCTCTCGATCCACAACATGGTCGCCTGGATGATCGACCGCTTCGGCAGCGACGCGCAGCGCGCGGAATGGCTGCCGGGCCTCGCGAGCATGGAGCGCGTCGCCTCCTATGCGCTGACCGAGCCCGGGTCCGGTTCGGATGCCGCGGCGTTGCGCACGCGCGCGGCGCGCGACAACGAAGGCTATGTGCTGAACGGGTCGAAGCAGTTCATCTCGGGCGCCGGCGCCTCGGACCTCTACCTGACCATGGCGCGCACGGGCGGGGAGGGACCTTCGGGCATCTCCGCGCTGCTGATCCCGAAGGAGACGGCGGGCCTTTCCTTCGGCGCGAACGAGCGCAAGATGGGCTGGAACGCCCAGCCGACGCGCCAGGTGATCTTCGAGAATGCCCGCGTGCCGGCGGGCGCGCTGCTCGGGGAGGAAGGGCAGGGGTTCCGCTTCGCCATGGCCGGGCTCGACGGCGGGCGGCTCAACATCGCCGCCTGCTCGCTGGGCGGCGCGCAATCGGCGCTCGACATCGCGCTCGACTACGTGAAGGAGCGCAAGGCCTTCGGGAAGGCGGTGGCGGAGTTCCAGAACACGCAGTTCCGCCTCGCGGACATGCGGATCGAGCTGGAGGCGGCGCGCGCGCTGCTGTGGCGCGCGGCGTCGAAGCTGGACGCGAAGGAACCGGACGCGACGACCTGGTGCGCGATGGCCAAGCGCTTCGTCACCGACACCTGCTCCCGCGTCGCGGACGAGGCGCTGCAGTTGCTCGGCGGCTATGGCTACCTCGCCGACTACGGGATCGAGAAGATCGTGCGCGATCTGCGGGTGCACCGGATCCTCGAGGGCACCAACGAGATCATGCGCCTGATCGTCGCGCGGCAGATGCTGGGCGCGCGGTAGAGCAGGTCCCGGTCAGGCGATGTCGCCGTAGAGCATTTCCGGTGAACCTGCGTTCACCCCCGAAGCTCCAGGTATCTGTTTCTGCGAGCATCTTCACCCGATCAGGGGATTCCACCTGATCGGGATCTGCTCTGGAGCATGTTCCGATCTGTCGGAACCGGCACCGGCCCGCACCCCCACCCGGCCACCCATCCAGGATACTGTCGTTG
>JAFADX010000141.1 GCA_023424475.1 Pseudomonadota bacterium | reverse complement strand
CCCCCCGGTCGACCAGCACGCGGTCCGCGACGACCTCGATCCGCCCGCCGCGGGTGCCCGCGGCGGTGCCGGTGGCGCGCACCTCACCCTCCACCCGCACGGCGCCGCCGGTGCCCGAGATGGTGATGGCGCCGGTGCGGCCCGTCGCCGCGTCGGTGTCGGCCGAGATGTGGCCGCCGGCGCGCACCAGGTCCTGCACGATGCCGTCCGCCGCCGCGGCGGTAAGCTGGATGCGCCCGCCCGTCGCCTCGATGACGCCGGTGTTGGTCACCAGCGCCTCGCCGCCCGAAGGCGCCTGCCGGACGGCGCCGGTCACCTCGATCGAGAGCAGCCCGTCGCCGTAGAGATCGACGACATGCGTCTCGCCGCCCGCCAGAGCCACGCGGCCGAGCCGCGCGGAGATGGTGCCGCGGTTGGCGACCTGCGGCGCGACGAGGGCGGCGAGCCCCGCCTCGCGGATGGTGATGGTGCCGGCATTCTCGATGCGCGCATCGGCCCGGCCCGGCTGGTCGAACACCATCCGGCCGGCCATGAAGTTCTCGTTGCTGATGTTCGCCGAGGAGACCACGAGGCCGGCCGCGTTCACCTGCGAGCCCCGGGTGAAGACGACGCCGGACTGGTTGACGATGGCGATCTGCCCGTTGGCGTTGATGCGCCCGGCGATGATCGAGGGGTCGGGCGTCGTCACCCGGTTCAGCGTGATCGCGCTCGCCCCCGGCTGCCGGAACTGGACGGCATGGTCCTGGCCGACGTTGAAGGTCCGCCATTCGACGATGCCGCGCTGCTGCGCCTGCTGGACCACGGTCTGCCCGGTGCCCTGCTGCACGGTGATGCCGCCGGAGACCACGCGGTCGAGCACCGGCGCGGTGTTGGGGGCGATGGTCTGCGCCAGCGCCGCGGTCGGCAGCACCAGCGCCGTGCCGGCCAGCAGGAGGGTGCGGAATCGATCGAGCTTCTGCATCGTCGTCATTCCCGGTCAGAAGCGGAACAGCAGACGCCAGTAGAAGGCGTCGGCCTTGAGTTCGTCGCCGGCGGCGCCGTTCGGTTGCCGGTTGAAGCGGCGCACGCCCTCGACCTGGAATTCCGCGTGCTGCGTCATGCCGAAGCGTGCCCCGAGGCCGGCGGAGGAGATCTGGCGATCGGGGTCGAGCGACTGGTTCTCCCAGGTCTCGCCCCAGTCGTAGAAGACGTAGAACATCGGGTCGATGCGCACGGACCGCCCGAACAGCGGCGCCTCGTAGGCGACGGAAAGCTGCAGTTCCGCCGTGGCCGCGAGCGCGCTGTCGCCCGTCACCTGCCCCGCGTAATAGCCGCGCCCGAGCCGCGATCCGCCGAGGTAGAATTTCTCCGCCTGGGGCAGGATGTCGTTCGACCATTGGCCGGCCAGCACGCCGAGCACCGCGACGCTCGCCCCCGGCCACGGCGAGAACAGCGCCTGGGTGCGGCTGATCTCGAAGGTGACCTTGGTGAAGTCGGTCTGCGCGCCGACGCGGCTAAGGTTGGCGCTGCCGCTCTGGCTGGCGCCGAGCCCGGACAGCCCCTGATGCAGCCTGAGAGAGACCGCGTTCACCGCCGAGCGGCTGTCCCCGAGCAGCTGGTCGAACACCGACCACTGGCCACCCACGCGGACCACCCGCAGCTCGTCGCGACTCAGCACCTGGTCCCCGAAGGGGCTGTCCTCCAGCTTGATCTCGGTCTCGATCACGTCGAGGGCGGCTGCGAGCGTCAGGTTCTGCTGGCGCGTGCGGATCAAGGGGTAGGAGACCGCCACCCCGGCCACCGAGGTGGTGCCCTGGTAGCCGATATCGCGCAGCGGCGAGGCCGGCGTCGTCTGGCCCGTGCCGGCATAGAGGCGCACCCGCGTGCCCTGCCCGCCGACGAAGAATTCGGTCGAGGCCTGGCCATACACCGAGGTATGGCCATTCGCGTAGTAGAGTTGCAGCTCCGTCTGCTCGGCGAGCGAGGTGAAGGAGTTGAACTGCACCGCCGCGATGCCCTGCTGCGGGCCGGTCAGGCGATAGGCGCGGTTGTCCGCGGCGATGTAGCCGGTGACCGCCTGCCGCCCGACCTGGGCGACCAGGCTGAGCGCGCCCGGCGCGGTCCCGGCGGGCCGCAGCACGGCGCGCATGGAGACGCCGGGAATGTCCTCGACCATCAGCAGCCAGCGCTCGAGGGTCGCGGTGTCGATCGGCCGCACGCCGCGCAGGTTCTCGAGGAAGCGCAGCACCTGCGTGCCGGCGGGGCCGATGTCGCCGTCGAGGCGCACCTCGACGACCTCGGCCTCGCCGACCATCAGCCGCAGGCGGCCGTCGCGCTCGACCGTGGCATCGACGACGGTGAAGACGTAGCCGGCCTCGCGGTACAGGTTGAGGAGCGCGACCCGCGCCTCCTCGATGCGCTGGAGGGGCACCGTGCCGCCGATCTGCCCGACCGCCGCCTCGAGCCGCGCCGGCGGGAAGGCCGTCGCGCCCTCGACTGCGACCGAGGTGATGGTGACCGTCCGCGCCAGCGC
>JAFADX010000054.1 GCA_023424475.1 Pseudomonadota bacterium | reverse complement strand
GCGCTGGCGGGGTTCGACCGGCGGCTGCAACCTTCCGCTTCCGTCGCGCTTCTGGACGGCATGGCCTGCGGCGTGCGGATGGCGGAGACGATGGCCGCTCTCCGGCTGCCGAAGCCCCGCCGCGGCTCCTTCGCCGCGCCGGCGGGGCGGGCCAGCATCGGGTTGTCGGCCGCCCTGGAGGGGATCCTGCGCGGCCCGTCGTAGCGGAGGACTGCCATGCGCCTCGATGGTCCCGAAAGCCCGAACGTCGAGGATCGCCGCGGCCGCAGGTTCGGCGGGCGCGGCATCGCCGTCGGCGGCGGCCTCGGCGGTGTCGTCATCCTGCTGATCGCCATGCTGCTCGGGGTCGATCCCACCGCGCTTCTCGACGACGGAACCCGGCCGGAGCCGGCGGGCATGCAGCGCCCGATCACCGAGCAGGATGAAGCGGCGCGCCGCTTCGTCGCGCAGGTGCTCGGCGAGACCGAGGCCGTCTGGCGCGAGGAGTTCGCCCGCCGCGGGGGCCGCTACGAGGAACCGGCGCTGGTGCTCTTCTCCGGCGCCACGCGATCCGGCTGCGGCTTCGCGCAGGCGCAGATGGGACCGTTCTACTGCCCGGTCGACCGCAAGGTTTACATCGACCTCGACTTCATGGCCGACCTGCAGCGCCGGCTGCGGGCGGGGGGAGACTTCGCCGCCGCCTACATCGTGGCGCACGAGGTCGGGCATCACGTCCAGAACCTGCTCGGCCTCCTCGCCCGCGTCGAGCAGGCCCGGCGCGGGCGCGGCGATGCGGTGGCGAATGCGATGCAGGTGCGCGTCGAGCTGATGGCGGACTGCCTGGCCGGCGTCTGGGCACGGCGGGCCGACGAGACGCGCGGCATCCTCGAGCGCGGCGACATCGAGGAAGGCCTGAACGCGGCCGCGGCGGTCGGCGACGACCGCATCCAGGGCGCCGCGCAGGGCCATGTCGTGCCCGAGAGCTTCACCCACGGATCCTCGGCGCAGCGCGTGGCCTGGTTCCGACGGGGTTTGGAGACCGGGCGGCTCGAGGCCTGCGATACCTTCGCCGAGGGGAGCCGATGACCCGGCCCCCGGGATGGACGGCTGCCGGGATCGGCCTCTAGCCTGACCGCCATGCCGCACATCGCCGTCGCCCGCCTCTGGTTCGAGGGAAATTCCTTCACCCCCGTCCCCACGCCCCGCAGCGCCTTCGAATCCCGCGAATGGGGCAGCGGGCCGGAGCACCTCGGGCGCTATGCCGGCACCGCGACGGAACTCGGCGCCGTGCACGCCTTCCTCGCCGCGCGCCCGGGCTGGCGCGCGAGCATCCTCACCTGCGGCGCTGCCCAGCCCGGCGGCCCCATGGCCGACGATGCGCTGCGCGCCTGGCGTGCCGAGGTCGAGGCCGCGCTGAAGGCGGAGCGCTTCGACGGCGTCTACCTCTCGCTGCACGGCGCCTGCGTGTCGGAATCGGACCCCGAGGCGGATGCCACGACCGTCGCGCGCATCCGCGGCATCGTCGGGCGGGGCGTGCCGATCACCGCCTCCTTCGACTTCCACGCCAACATGGCGCCCGAACTCGCCGGGGACCTCGACGGCGCTTCCGCCTACCGCACCTACCCGCACATCGACATGGATGCGGCGGCGATGCGCGCGCTGCGGCTGCTCGAACGTCACCTGGGCGGCGCGCCGCGCGCGCATGGCCACATCGCCAAGCGGCCGATGGTGCTGCATTCCTTCCATATGCGCCACGAGGCCGGGCCGATGGCCGAGGTCTGGGCCGAGGCCGCGGCGGCCGAGCGCGCGCCGATCCTCGACGCCTCGATCTTCGGGGGCTTCGCCTGGGGCGACAGCCCGCATGCCGGACCCTCCGGCATGGTCTGGGCGGAGGATCCCGGCGCGGCGCGCGACCTCGCGGAACGGCTCGCGGATGCGATCGCCGCGCGGCGCGAGCGCTTCGCGGTGACGCTGCCCGACCCCGCCATCGCGCTGCGCCAGGCGCTCGCCGGCCCGCCCGGGCTGGTCGCGCTGCTCGACCCGGCGGACAACCCGCTCTCGGGCGGCATCGCCGATACGCCGGGCCTGCTGCGCGTGCTGGTCGAGGCGCGGCTCGACGTGCCCGCCGTCTTCGCCTTCCTGCATGATCCCGCCTCGGTCGCCGCCGCGCGGGACGCCGGGCCGGGCGCGGCGCTGACGCGCCATCTCGGCGGCAATGCCACCGAGTCCTTCGGCCGCCCGGTCGTCGCCGATGTCGAGGTCGAGCGCCTGACCGACGGGCGCTTCGTCAACGAAGGGCCGATGGAGCGCGGTGCGCCGGTCGATCTCGGCGCCACCTGCGTGCTGCGCCTCGGCCATCTCCGCATCATCTGCACCGAGCGGAAGGAGGCCGCGGTCGATCCGGCCTTCTTCGCGCTGCACGGCATCGACCTCGGCGCGACGCGGCTGCTCGCGAACAAGGCGAAGAACCATTTCCGCGCCGCCTTCCGCGACCGCTGCGCCGCGATCGTGGAATGCGACACGCCGGGTCCGGCGGCGCTCGACCTCGCCGCGCTGCCCTTCCGCCATGTCCCGCCCGGCATCTTCGCGGCGTGACGCCCGGGCAAAGGTGTGACGCGCATCACATGACGGCGGCGACGGCCTGGCGCATCGAACCGAGGATCGCCGCGCGGGCCCGCGGACACGGCCGCCGCGCCGCGGCCTCGCCCTCCGGTCCCGCTCACGCCCGGGTGCGGGCGCGGGATGGACGATCACCTGGACGTGTATACACTTCGCGCATGTCCACCAGCGGGGCCCTGCCGGCGCAGAC
This sequence comes from Pseudomonadota bacterium, assembly GCA_023424475.1. Lineage (GTDB taxonomy): Bacteria > Pseudomonadota > Alphaproteobacteria > Acetobacterales > Acetobacteraceae > Neoroseomonas. Next base: position 1,320 of record JAFADX010000054.1, on the reverse strand, counting down.
TGCGCAACCTGCCCCGCAGGAGGGGCGGCCGAACGACGGGGATCCCGGCGCGGACCCGTGGGGGGTGGCGGCATGACTGATGCCTCGGCGGCCGGCCGTGGTGTCGTGCCGCCGGATGTGCCGGTCAATCTCCGGCCCCCCGATCTGCGCCGGTGGCTCTCGGGCAATTGCGGCATCGCCGGGGCCTGGAGCTTCGTCGCCGACGTGCCTGGTCCGCACGTCGCGATCAGCGCCATCGTCCATGGCAACGAGATCGCCGGCGCCATCGTGCTCGACCGGCTGCTGCATGGCGCGCTGCGCCCGGTGCGCGGCCGCCTCTCGCTCGTCTTCGCCAATCTCGCCGCCTTCTCGCGCTTCGATCCGGCGGATCCGACGGCGACGCGCTTCCTGGACGAGGACCTCAACCGCGTCTGGGACGAGGATGTGCTGGGCGGGCCGCGCCGCTCCGCCGAGCTTCGCCGCGCGCGGGAACTGCGCCCGCTGATCGATACCGTCGACGTGCTCGTCGACCTGCATTCGATGCTCTGGCCCTCCGACCCGCTGATCCTGACGGGCGTGACGGAGAAGGCGGCGCGGCTCGGGCTGGCGATCGGCCTGCCGCGGACGATCGTCTCCGATGCCGGGCATACCGGCGGGCGGCGCCTGATCGACTACGTGCATTTCACGCGGCCCGGCAGCGTGCCCGCCGCGGTCCTGGTCGAGGCCGGCGACCATTGGGAGCCGCCGACCGTCGCCTGCATGGAGCAGGTCTGCGCGCGGCTGCTCCATCATGCCGGCATGGCCTCGCCCGACGCGCCGCTGCAGCCGGTCGCGCCCGCGCCGCTGCCCCGGCGCGCCGAGGTCACGCGCACGGTGACCGCCGCGAGCCGATCCTTCGTCTTCCTGCGCGACTTCCGCGGCGGCGAGGTCATCCGCCGGCGCAACACGCTGATCGCCATGGACGGGGAGGACGAGGTCCGCACCCCGCATGACGACTGCCTGCTGGTGATGCCGACGCCGCTGGCCCCGCGCGGGCACACCGCGGTCCGCCTGGCGCGCTTCCTCGACTGACCTCCGCCGCACCGGGGGGCTTGCGCGGGGCGGCGGGGCGCGCTTGCGTGGCGCCCTCTTTGCCTCAGGGGAAACGCCATGGCCGGCCTGAAACTCATCACCTTCGCAGACGCTGCGGGCAGCCGCGCGGGCGTGCTGCTGGACGGCGGGCGCGTGCTCGACCTCGGCGCCGCGATGCCGCCGGCGCGCGACATGATCGCGCTGATCGAGGCCGGACCGGCCGCGCTCGCCGAGGTTCGCGCGCTTGCCGCCAATCCGCCGGCCGGGGCG
>JAFADX010000048.1 GCA_023424475.1 Pseudomonadota bacterium | reverse complement strand
ATCGCCCGGCGCCATGGCCGCCGCGCCGCCTTCCTGGTCGGGACCGGATGCGGCGTGTTGGTCGGCCTGCTTTCCGCGCTGGCGATCCTGCTCGGATCATTCTGGCTGTTCTGCCTCGGCACATTCTTCGGCGGCGCCTATGCGGCCGTGGTGCTGTCCTTCCGCTTTGCGGCAGCGGATGGCGTGCCGGCCACCCGGCGGGCTCGTGCGCTCTCACTGGTCATGGCGGGCGGCGTCTTCGCCGGGGTGATCGGACCGCAGCTCGTCACCCACACCATGTATCTATGGATGCCGCATCTCTTCGCCGCGACCTTCCTCGGACAGGCCGGGGTGGCGGCGATCTGCGCCGTGGTCCTGTCCGGTGTGCGCCTGCCGACGCCTTCGGCCGCGGATGTGGCGGGCGGACGCCCCCTGACCGTCATCGCGCGCCAGCCACGCTTCGTCACCGCGGCGATCTGCGGCGTCGTGTCCTACCTGCTGATGAACTTCCTGATGACGGCAGCACCGCTCGCCATGCGCCTGTGTGGCCTGTCGCAGGAATCCGCCAACCTCGGCATCCAGTGGCACATCATCGCCATGTATGCGCCGAGCTTCTTCACCGGCCGGCTGATCACCCGCTTCGGGGCGCCGCGCGTGGTCGCGGCCGGCCTTGCGTTGGTCGGCGCCGCCGCGGGGGCGGGGCTGCTCGGCCAGCATGCCGGGCATTTCTGGGCAAGCCTGATCCTGCTCGGCATCGGCTGGAACTTCGGCTTCATCGGTGCCTCCGCATTGGTGCTGGAATGCCACCGGCCCGAGGAGCGCACGCGGGTGCAGTCGCTCAACGACTTCATCGTCTTCGGCGTGATGGCGGTGGGCTCCTTCGCCTCGGGCGGGCTGCTGAACAACTATGGATGGGACACGGTGCTGTGGGTGTCCTTCGCACCGTTGCTGATCGCCGTCACGGCACTCGCCGTCGTGCGCAGCGCGCGCCCCAGCGTCGCGGTCGGCTGAGATGACGCTCACAACTGAATCCCGGGTTCTTCCGGTCGCCATCATCGGCGGTGGCCTGGCAGGGCTCCACGCAGCGCGACTGCTGCACGGCGCGGGCGTCGGATTCCGGCTGTTCGAAGCGCGCGACCGCCTCGGCGGGCGCATCCTGTCCGCCGGGGCCGATGGGCGCCCGGCGGATGACGGGTTCGACCTCGGGCCATCCTGGTTCTGGCCGGAGATGCATCCGGCCATGGCAGCGACGGCGACGGAACTCGGACTGGTTGCCTTCCCCCAACATGATGACGGCGACGTCCTGGTCGAGCGCCTGCCGCACCGCCCGCCGCAACGCTTCGGGGGATTGCGGCAGGAACCCCGCTCCATGCGCCTGGCCGGCGGCACGGGGACTTTGCCGCGAGCCATCGCTGCGCGCTTGCCGCAGGACCAGATCCAGCTCGGGTCGAGGGTCACGCACCTGGTGCTCAATGGCAGCCAGGTACAGTCGACGATACAGCGGAATGACGGTGCCGCCGAGGTGTTTGCCGCCGCGCAGGTGATCGCCGCGCTCCCGCCAAGGCTGTTGGAGGGGAGCGTCACCCTCGAGCCCCCCATCGAAGTGGCGACGCGACTGCGCTGGCGCGACACGCCGACCTGGATGGCGCCGCATGCAAAATTCTTCGCGCTCTACGGCCGCCCATTCTGGCGTGAGGCGGGTCTGTCCGGCATGGCGCAGAGCATGGTGGGGCCGATGGGCGAGATCCATGATGCGACAACCGCCTCTGGCGCCGCGGCACTGTTCGGCTTTCTCGGTGTCGATGCGGATCGTCGGGCGGCGGCAGGCACGGCGGCGCTCACCCGTGCCTGTCTCGATCAGTTCGTGCGTCTGTTCGGCACCGAGGCCGGTCAGCCCGCCGCAACGCTGTTGATGGACTGGAGCGCCGAGCCGCTGACCGCAGCCGCCGAGGATCGTCGGGGCGGCGCGCACCCCTTGCCGCAGCCCGGGCCATGGGTGAGCGGACCATGGCGGGAGCACCTGTCTCTCGCCGGCAGCGAGACCAGCGGAAGCGATCCCGGATACCTGGCCGGTGCGATCGACGCCGCGGCGCGTGCCACGGCCGAGGTGTTGCAGCGAATTGCCGAAGCCGCACCGGGCTGCGCCGCGCAATGAACGGCACGAAGGGACATGTCATGACACTGCAAGGAAAGACCGCGCTGATCACGGGCGGGTCGAGCGGGATCGGCTTCGCCACGGCGCGCCTGCTGCAGGAGAACGGCGCGCGGGTTGCGATCACCGGAACCGATGAAACGAAGCTCGAAGCAGCGCGCAGGCAGCTTGGCGACACTGCGCTGGCCATCCGCGCCGATGTGACCTCAACCGCCGACCTCGCCGCCCTGCACGATCGGCTGAAAGACGCCTTCGGTGCGCTCGACATCGTCTTCGCCAATGCCGGCGTGGCCTTCGGCACCCCGATCGGTGCGACCGACGAGGCGATGTACGACCGGCTGATGGACGTCAACGTCAAGGGCGTCTTCTTCAGCATCCAGGCCGTGCTGCCGCTGATCCCGAAAGGCGGTTCGATCATCCTCAACACCTCCTGGCTGAACCAGGTGGGGACACCGGGGCGCGCGCTGCTTTCGGCCTCGAAGGCGGCGGTGCGGTCCTTCGCGCGAACGCTCTCGGCCGAGCTGCTGGACCGCGGCATCCGCGTGAACGCCGTCAGCCCAGGGTCGATCGAGACGCCGATCCATCGCGGCCGGACACAATCCCAAGACGAGTTCGATGCCTACAAGGCGCGCGTCGGCGCGCAGGTGCCGCTCGGCCGCATGGGCCAGCCGGAAGAGATCGCCGCGGCGGTGCTGTTCCTGGCCGGTCCGGGGTCCAGCTACATGCTCGCCGCCGAGATCGTCGTGGATGGAGGACGCGCGGAGCTTTAGGCGCCCGCGCCAGGGAGAAGCAGAAGGACACGGACATGATCACCGAAATCATCACATTCGGCATTCCCGAGGGCATGACGCGCGATGAGGTGCTGGCGAACTACCGCCGCAGCGCGCCGAGCTGGCGCGCCAATCCCGACCTGATCCGCAAGAACTACATCTTCGACGCGGAGACGCGCCGCGCCGGCGGCGTCTACCTCTGGCGCAGCATGGACGGGGCACGCCGCGCGCGCGATGCCGC
>JAFADX010000390.1 GCA_023424475.1 Pseudomonadota bacterium | reverse complement strand
CCCCTACGTCCTGCCGCGCACCCAGGCGGTCGGCGAGAACATGACGCTGACCGGCAACGCCATGTCGGTGAACACCATCCGGCTGGTCGCCCGCGTGCCCGGCTACCTCGAGCAGGTGCATTTCCAGGACGGCGCCTTCGTGCGCCAGGGCGACCTGCTCTTCACCATCCAGCAGGCGCAGTACAAGGCGCAATTGCAGCAGGCGGAAGCGCAGCTGCAGTTGCAGCGCGCGGCGCTCACGCATGCCGAGACCGAGGTGCGGCGCTTCACCGCGCTGGTGCGGCGCAGCGCCGCCTCCCAGCTCGAGCTCGACAACTGGGTCTATCAGCGGGCGGCCGCGCAGGCGAACATCCTCGGTGCCCAGGCGCAGGTCGACCTTGCCCGGCTCAACCTCGGCTACACCGAGGTCCGCGCGCCCTTCGACGGGCAGATGGGCCGCCACCTGATCGATCCGGGCAACATGGTCGGCGCCTCGGGCACCGATGCGGTGCTGGGCGAGATCATGCAGCTCGATCCCATCTACGTGCAGGTCAACGTCAGCACCCAGCAGGCCGAGCAGGTGCGGGCGAACCTCGACCAGCGCCGCCTGACCCTCGCGGACCTGCAGCGCATCCCGGTCGAAGTGCAGCTGCCGGGGGAAGGCGCCTTCTCGCTGCGCGGCACGCTCAACTACGTCGCGCCCCAGATCGACGCGGCGACCGGCACGCTGATGGTGCGCGGCATCCTGCGCAACCCGGACCGCACCCTGCTGCCGGGCATGTTCGTCAATGTCCGCATCCCCATGGGCCGCGTCACGCAGAGCGCCCTGCTGGTCCCGCAGCGCGCGCTGCAGGAAGACCAGGGCGGCCGCTTCGTCCTGGTGATCGACCAGAACGACACGATCCAGAAGCGCTATGTCCAGCTCGGCCCCGCGGTCGGCGCCTGGCAGGTCGCGACCAGCGGCGTGACGCACAGCGACCGCATCGTGGTGGGCGAGCTCTGGCGGGCGACGCCCGGCCAGCGCGCGCAGCCGCAATCGACGACCCTGCCCCGGTAGGATCCCGCCCGCATGTCCAGGTTCTTCATCGAGCGGCCGGTCCTCGCGAACGTCCTGGCCGTCGTCCTCGTGGTGATCGGCGCGGTCTCGCTGTTCCGCCTGCCGGTCTCGGAATATCCGAACATCGTGCCGCCGACCGTGATGGTCGCGGCGAACTACCCCGGCGCCAGCGCCCAGACCGTGATCGATACCGTGGCCCTGCCGATCGAGAACCAGGTCAACGGCGTCGACGGCATGCTCTACATGTCCTCGACCAGCGCACCGGACGGCACCTATCGCCTGACCGTGACCTTCCGCATCGGCACCGACCCCGATACGGCGCAGGTGCTGGTGCAGAACCGGGTCTCTCTGGCCCTGGCGTCGCTGCCCCAATCCGTCCAGGCCCAAGGGGTCAGCGTGCAGAAGAAGAGCACCGCGATCCTGCAGATCGTCACGCTCGATTCCGCCGATGACCGCTTCGATGCCGCCTTCCTGAGCAACTACGCGACCATCAACCTGGTCAACGAGCTCGCGCGCCTGCCCGGCGTTGGCAACGTCACGGTCTTCGGTGCCGGCCGCTACGCCATGCGGATCTGGATGGATCCGGAGAAGCTGCTCTCCTACGGGCTCGACCCGTCCGACGTGATCCGTGCCATCCGCCAGCAGAACCAGGTGATCGCGGCCGGCCAGGTCGGCGCGCCGCCGGCCCCGGACGACCAGCAGTTCCAGTACACCCTCGACGTCCAGTCGCGCCTGAACCAGGTCGAGGAGTTCGGCGACGTCGTGGTGAAGGACGAAACGCGCCAGGGCGGGCGCCTCGTCCATCTGCGCGACGTGGCACGGATCGAACTCGGCTCGCAGAACTATTCCCAGGATTTCCGCCTGGACGGCCGCCGCGCCGCCGGCATCGCGATCTACCAGACGCCGGAGGCGAATTCCCTGCAGGTCGGCCAGGCGGTGCGCGCGGCCATGGAACGGATGTCGCGGCGCTTCCCCGAGGGCCTGCGCTTCGCCATCCCCTACGACACCACGACCTTCGTCCATGATTCGGTGAGCGAGGTGTACACCACGCTCTACCAGGCCGGCATCCTGGTGCTCGTCGTCATCCTGGTGTTCCTGCAGAACTTCCGCGCGACGCTGGTGCCGGCGACGACGGTGCCGGTCACCATCATCGGCGCCTTCGCCGGGATGGCGGCGCTCGGCTTCACGGTGAACCTGACGACGCTGTTCGGCATCGTGCTCGCGATCGGCATCGTGGTGGACGACGCCATCGTCATCGTCGAGGGCGTGACCAAGCACATCGAGGGCGGCAGGACCGCCCGCGAGGCCGCGATCGAGGCGATGCGCGAGCTCTTCGGCCCGATCATCGGCATCACGCTCGTGCTGATGAGCGTCTTCCTGCCGGCGGCCTTCGTCCCCGGCCTGACCGGGCAGATGTTCGCGCAGTTCGCCCTGGTGATCGCCGCCACCGCCCTGATCAGCGCCGTCAACGCGGCGACGCTGAAGCCGACGCAATGCGCGATGTGGCTGCGCATGCCGGTGCCGCCGGAAAAGCGCAACATCGGCTACCGCGCCTTCAACCGCGTCTACGATGCCTTCGAACGCCGGTATGCGGCGGTGATCGCGCGGATGGTGCGCACCAGCGGCGTGATGGTGCTCGGCGCGATCCTGGTCGCCGGCGGCGCGCTCTGGGGCCTGACGCGCATCCCGACCGGCTTCATCCCGGTGGACGACCAGGGCTACCTGATGCTCTCCATCGATCTGCCGGAAGGGGCGGCGCTCGGCCGCACCGCCGCGACGCTCGAGCAGGCGCAGCGTATCGCGCGCAGCGTGCCGGGCGTGGAGCAGGTCATTGCCGTCGCCGGCGTCTCGCTGCTCGATGGTTCGGCGAATCTCTCCAGCGCCGGCGCCGCCTGGGTCATCCTGAAGCCCTTTTCGGAACGGAACCCCCATCCCGACCAGCGCCTGCTGCCGATCTACGAGCGGCTGACGCGGGACCTCGCGGCCCTGCAGGATGGCCGCGCCGTGGTCCTGCCGCCGCCGGCCGTGCAAGGCATCGGCAATTCCGGCGGCTTCCAGATGCAGCTCGAGCTCCTCGGCGGCAGCTTCGACTACCGCAAGCTCGAGGAACTGACCCGCCAGATCACCGCGCGCGCGAGCCACGAGCCCGCCATCCGCAGCGCCATCACCACCTTCCGCGCCAATGCGCCGCAGGTGACCGTGGCGGTCGATCGCACGCGGGCCGAGCAGCTGCGCGTGCCGGTGGGCGACGTCTTCTCGATGCTGACCGACTTCGTCGGCTCGTCCTACGTCAACCAGTTCAACAAGTTCGGCCTGTCCTTGCAGGTCTACGTCCAGGCGGACTCGCGCTTCCGGCTCAATCCCGACGACCTGCTTTCGCTGAATGTCCGCAGCCAGGATGGGCAGATGGTGCCGCTCGGCGCGGTGGCGCGGCTCGGCCAGGCGGTCGGGCCGCCGCTGATCACGCTCTACAACCTCTACCCCTCCGCCACGATCGTCGGCGGGCCGGCGCGCGGCTACAGTTCGGGCGAGGCGATGGCGGCCATGGAGCGCATCGCGCGCGACGTGCTGCCGCCGGACGTGGCGTTCCAGTGGACCGCGATGTCCTACCAGGAACGGGTGACGGGCAACACGCTCGTCTACGTCTTCGCCTTGTCGCTGCTGCTGGTCTACCTCTGTCTCGCCGGCCAGTACGAAAGCTGGATCCTGCCGCTATCCGTGCTCTCGGCGGTCCCGCTCGCCCTGGTCGGGCCGGTGGTGGCGCTCTCGGCGCTCGGCGCGGCGAACAACCTCTATGTCCAGATCGGCCTGATGCTGCTGATCGCGCTCTCGGCCAAGAACGGCATCCTGATCGTCGAGGTCGCGCGGGAGGAGCGCCTCATCCGCGGCAGGTCGATCGTCGAAGCGGCGGTCGAGGCCTCGAGGATGCGCCTGCGGCCCATCCTGATGACTTCCTTCGCCTTCATCCTCGGCGTGCTGCCGCTGGTGCTGGCGACGGGGGCGGGGGCGAATGCGCGGCGCTCGCTCGGCATCAGCGTGTTCAGCGGCATGATCGCCTCGACCTGCCTCGCGGTGCTTTTCGTGCCGTCCTTCTTCGTGGTGCTGCAGAGGCTCGACGAGTGGCGGAACCGGCGCAAGACGGGCGCACCGCCGCCGGCCCAGCCCAAGGACGACCAGGCGCCGGCCCCGCCCGCCTGACACCCGCGCGAGGGTGGACGGCGAGGCGCCGCCCGCGACTTGGCATACAAGTTTTCCTCACGCTGGCGTGTCATCGGCTCCTGCCTGCGTGATCGTTCCGTGCATCGACCATCATGCCGGAGCATCACGATGGACATGGGCATCCCGCCCGAACGCTGGATCCTGCAGGCGGTGATGTTGCTCGCCGGCTTCGCGGGCGTCGCGTTCGGCGCCTGGATCCTGTACCGCGGACGCGAGAAGACGCCTCGGGTTCGCCCCGTGCGCGAGGACCCGCCGCCGCCCTTCGACCTCCTGGTCGCCGCCGGCCGCAGGCGGGGTCCCGGCGGCTGAATTCCCGCAGCGGAACGCGCTCACGGACCAAAAACGAGATTCACGCAAGATTCGCATCCGCTTTCACGCAGGATGATCTACTGAAATCACACCGGCGTGGGCTTGGCTGTCGTCCCTCGCTGCGACTGATCCGAGGGGCTGCCATGAACCACGTTGCGCTGCAGGCCATGCTCACCGAGTTGCCCCGGGGCATCGTCGGTCCCTGGGGCGAGCATTTCGGGCGGGCCAAGGCCGAACTCGAGAAGGCCATGCTCGATGCCTACGAACGTGGCGACGTCGTCTCGCTGCGTCAGATCCACGCCTTCGCTTCGCTGATGGACGCCATCCGCTACTAGGCGGCGCCCATGGCGCGATGACGGCCCCTGCGCGATGCTTGGCGCAAAGGGGGACCGACACATGACCGAATATTGGCGCCTGACCGCCACCGAACTCGCCCGGCTGGTCCGCGCGAAGCATGTTTCCGCCACCGAGGCTGCCAGGGACGCGCTCGGCAGGCTCGACGCCGTCAACCCGCGCATCAACGCGGTGGTGGACCACCGGCCCGAGGAAGTCCTGGCCCAGGCCGCCGCCATCGACGCCGCCATCGCGAGCGGCGAGGAACCAGGGCCACTCGCCGGCGTGCCCGTCACCATCAAGGTGAATGCCGACCAGGCCGGCCACGCCACCACCAACGGGCTGCGCCTGCAGCAGGACCTGATGGCGACCGCCGACAACCCCGTGGTCGCGAACCTCCGCAAGGCCGGGGCGGTGCTGCTCGGGCGCACCAATACCCCGGCCTTCTCGCTGCGCTGGTTCACCCGCAACTCCCTGCACGGGCACACGAGGAACCCGCGAAACCCCGCGATCACCCCGGGCGGCTCCTCCGGCGGCGCCGCGGCGGCGGTGGCGGCCGGGATCGGGGCGATCGGCCACGGCACCGACATCGGCGGGTCGGTCCGCTACCCGGCCTATGCCTGCGGCGTGCACGGGCTGCGGCCGACGCTGGGCCGCATCCCGGCCTGGAACCCGTCCGGGGCCGAACGGCATATCGGCGGGCAGGTCATGGCGGTGTCGGGCCCCATCGCGCGGAGCATCGCCGACCTGCGGCTGGGCCTCGCGGCCATGGCGGCGCGCGACATCCGCGACCCCTGGTGGGCCGGGGTGCCGCTCGAGGGCCCGCCGGCGCCGAAGCGCGCCGCGCTCTGCATCCGCCCCGAGGGCATGGAGGTGCGGCCCCCGGTGGAGGCCGCCCTGCGCGACGCCGCGAAGCGCCTGGAAGCCGCCGGCTGGCACATCGAGGAGGCCGACACCCCGCCGCTGCGCGAACCCGCCGCCCTGCAGGCCATGCTGTGGCTCGCGGAAAGCCGCCGCGGCCTGAACGCCGCGCTGCACAAGGAAGCCGACCCCGACGCCAGCTTCGTCTTCGCGCAGATGGAGGAACTCTGCCCGCGCCCGGACCTCGATGCCTTCATGGACGCGCTGCAGAAGCGATCTTTCTTCGTCCGGCAATGGATGGAGTTCTTCGAGCGATTCCCGGTCGCGCTGATCCCCGTCTCGGGCGAGCTGCCCTTCCGCGACCAGGAGGACGTCGAAAGCCCCGCCGCCTTCCGCCGCATCATGGAGGCCCAGCTCACCCAGGTCGGCCTGCCGCTGATGGGCCTGCCGGGGCTGGCGGTGACCACCGGCCTGGTCGGCACGGTGCCGGTCGGGGTGCAGCTCGTCGCCGGCCGCTACCGGGAAGACCTGCTGCTGGCCGCCGGGGCGGCGATCGAGGCCGCCGGCGTCCCGGCCGCGCCGGTCGATCCGGCCTGACCAGCCTTCCCTTGCCAGCCGGGGCACGGGGCGATACCCCCGTGCCTTCTTTCGTCTGGCGGACAAGGGTCACATGAGCGGCACGAACCAGCGCATCGACGGCAAGCGTCTCTGGGACAGCCTGATGGCGATGGCCGAGATCGGCGCCACGCCGAAGGGCGGCGTGAAGCGCCTGACCCTTTCGGACGTCGACAGGAAGGGCCGCGACACCTTCAAGGGCTGGTGCGAGGCGCTCGGCATGACGGTGCGCGTGGACGCCATCGGCAACATGTTCGCCCGCCGCGAGGGACGCGATGCGAAGCGGCTGCCGGTGCTGCTCGGCAGCCACCTCGACAGCCAGCCGACGGGGGGCAAGTTCGACGGCGCGCTCGGCGTCATCGCCGGGCTCGAGGTGATGCGCACGCTGCACGACCTCAACATCGTGACCGAGGCGCCGATCGAGCTGATCAACTGGACCGACGAGGAAGGCTCCCGCTTCGGCCATTCGCTGATGGGCTCGGGCGTCTGGGCCGGCGTCTACACGCTCGACAAGGCCTATGGCCTCAGGGACGTGGAGGGCCAGTCGGTCTCCGAGGCGCTCGACCGGACCGGCTACAAGGGCGGGCACGCCGCGAAGCCCTTCCCGGCCGACGCCTATTTCGAGCTGCACATCGAACAGGGCCCGATCCTCGAGAAGGAGGGCAAGCAGGTCGGCGTCGTCACCGGCGCGCAGGCGCAGGTCTGGTACGATGCGGTCATCACCGGCCAGGACAGCCATGCCGGCACGACCCCGCCATCCGCCCGCAAGGACGCGCTGGTCGCCGCCGCCCGCGTGATCACGCTGGTCGATGAGCTCATGCGCGCCCGCGGCGAGGACGGCCGCGGCACGGTCGGCTTCCTCCAGATCGCCCAGCCCTCGCGCAACGTCGTGCCCGGCGAGGTCCGCTTCAGCGTCGAGTTCCGCCACCCGGACGATGCGCAGATCCAGACGCTCGCCAGGACCTTCCCCGAACAGGCCAAGGCGCTGGTCGAGGCGACCGGCTGCAAGCTGGACCTGACCGAGCTCTTCGTCATCCCGGCCCAGCCCTTCGACCCCTCCTGCGTCGACCTGGTGCGCCAGGCGGCGAAGCGGCTCGGCTTCTCCTCGCGCGAGATCATCTCCGGCGCCGGCCACGATGCGGTCTACGTCGCCCGCTCGGTGCCGACGGCGATGATCTTCACCCCCTGCAAGGACGGCCTCAGCCACAACGAAGCCGAGAGCATCCTCCCCGAAGAGGCCGAGGCCGGCTGCCAGGTACTTTTCGAAGCCGTGGTGGCGCGGGCGAACCGCGCCCTCTGAGGCCCGCCCTCAGGCCGAGACCAGCACCTCGCCGCGCGTCGTGGTGGGGGGCGTGGGCAGCAGCTCGGCGAGATTGGCCGCGACGAGGCCGCGCACCTGCTCGTTCGCGGCCTCCATCTCCTCGGCGCTGTCGAAGAGGCTGATGGAGAAGACCCCGCTCTCCGACCGCCCGGCCCAGTAGCCCCGGAAGCCGGGCCGCGCCTTCATCATGGGCAGCACCATCTCCTCCACCCGTCGCGCGATCTCGGCCGTGGAGGCACTGGTTTCGTAGGTGCGGATCATGGC
>JAFADX010000364.1 GCA_023424475.1 Pseudomonadota bacterium | reverse complement strand
GCCATAGGGCAGGCGGAAGGCGGCGAGCAGCCCGGCCAGGTCGGCGAAGCCGAGGCGCAGGCGCGGCGCCCGGCCATGGCCCAGGATGTCGAGCAGTTGCACCCCGCACGCCACTGCCGCGGCATAGCCTGCGGCATCGAAGCCCGCGGGTTCGAGGAAGGCCGGCAGGTTCAGCACGAATCGCGCCTCGTCCCTGCGGTCGCGCCAGACCTCGATGCCCGGGGCACCGCGCCGGGCGAGCAGCAGCGCACGCAGCCGGCCGGCCAGGGCGTCGGCCTCCTCCGGGCTTTCAAGCAGGCCGAGCCGGCGCCCGCGCGCGGTGACGCGGCGGATCCAGCCTTCTGCGACGCTCGGCAAGGCGGCGGGACCGCTGCCCGGGGCGAGCGCCGCGAGCGCCGCCGCGGCGTCGTCGTCCCAGGCCGCGGGCAGCGCGACCGACCGTGGGGGAGCGTCGGGATCGGCGCCGATGCGCTCCCGCCGGAGCGCCACGCCATCCCAGATGGTGCCGAGGATGCCTGCCATGGATGGAACGCTAGCCAGACTCGGCGCCGCAAGGAAGGCGCATCTTGTGGCTTTCTCGCCCGCCACCCCCAATATCCTGTGGATAGCCGTTCCTTTGCACCGGCCGCCGCGCTGTGGCATCAAGCCCTCTTTCCGGAATGCCCCAAGGATGCGGCGATGGCCTTCCTCGACAACTTCCTGATCCGTCTGACCAGCCGCAAGGTCGGCCAGGACCGGTTCGGCAACACGTATTGGGAAGCGCGCTCGCGCCGCGACGTCTACGGGCGCCCGATGCGCCGCGTGATCTACGCCGGCGCCGCCGAACCCACCACCGTCCCGCCGGAATGGTGGGGCTGGATCCACAACACCTCGGACAAGCCGCTGCCGGAGGATGCGCCCCGCCGCGCCTGGCAGAAGGAGCACCGCCCGAACATGACCGGCACCGCCGAGGCCTGGCGTCCGCCCGGGGCCGACAGCCGCGGCGGCCGCCGCCCGGCGGCGACCGGCGACTACGAGGCCTGGACGCCGGGGCGCTGAGCCCCGACATCCTTCCCCGATGCAGAAGCGCAGCCTCGCCGAATTGCTGACCGGCGCCATCGTCCTCGCGGTCGCGGCGGTCTTCCTGGTCTATGCGGTCACCGGCAGCGGCCGGTCGCTCACGGGCGGCCCGGGCATCCTGCTCACCGCGAGGTTCGACCGGATCGACGGGCTCGCCTCAGGCGCCGATGTGCGCCTCGCCGGCGTGAAGATCGGCCAGGTGGTGTCGCAGCGGATCGATCCCTCGACCTACCTCGCCGTGCTGACGCTGCGCGTCGATCCGGCGATCCGCCTGCCGACCGACAGCTCGGCCGAGATCCAGAGCGAGAGCCTGCTCGGCGGCAAGTTCGTCGCGCTCGTGCCCGGCGGATCGGAACGCTTCCTGGGCAATGGCGACGAGATCACCATCACCCAGAGCGCCGTGAGCCTCGAGAGCCTGCTCGGCCGCTTCATCTTCTCGGTCACCGAGATGAACCAGAACCGCAACGCGGAGCAGCCGGCGCCCTCCCCCGCACCGGCACCGGCACCCGCACAGGCGCCGCAATGAGTACGCCCGTCCCCGCCGTCTGGCCGGGCGCCGACGGCAAGCCCGTCTCCTGCCGGGAAAAGATCAAGGTCCTCGCCGAGAACCATGCCGAGCTCCGCCAGGCGTTGCAGGATGCCTACGAGGACGCGGTGCTGATGGGCGTGGACGAGGCGGCGATGCGCCGCATCCTCGCCGAGCTGGTGGACGGGCTCGCCAGCCCGAAGCGCCGCGCATGAGGTGGCTCGCCCTCCTCGCGCTGGTCGCCGTCGCATCTCCCGCCGCGGCGCAGGACTGGGTGCCCGAGCGCGCCGCGCGGCTGCAGGCGCTCGACAAGGTGACGGCGCGGGTGACGATCCTCGAGGTGCGCGTCGGCCAGAGCATCACCTTCGGCTCGCTGACCATCAAGCTCGCCTCCTGCTTCGGCCGCCCGCCCGACGAGGTGCCCGACGCCGCGGCCTGGATGGAGATGACCGACAGCCGCGCCGCGGCCGGCAGCCCGCCCGCCTTCACCGGCTGGATGTTCGCCAATGCGCCGGGCGTCCACATGCTGGAACACCCCGTCTACGACATCCGCGTGCTGGAGTGCCACTGACGGGGCGGTCGCGACCGCCGGGCATGGGTCGGGCCTCGCCATCCGCATGAGGCGCGGCGGGCCGCCTACCGGATCCCGAAGAAGGTGCGCAGGCGCGCCAGCAGCGCATCGCGCGTCGGCGCCGCGGCGGTCGGCGCGTCCGGCCGCGACGGGCCGGCCTGGTTGCGCGCCTGGCGCTCCACCATGATCGCCGTCAGCCCCTCGAGCACCTCCGGCCGCGCGCGCAGCACGGGATCGATGTCCTCGCGGCGCAGTTCGTGGACCAGGGCCTCGGTGACGGCGAGCACGGTGGCGCTGCGCGGCTGGCCGGTCAGCAGGGACATCTCGCCGAAGACGCTGCCCGGGTAGAGGCGCGCCGCGGCGAAGTCGGCACCGTCCGCGCGCGGTACGCGGACCTCGAGCACGCCCTCGGCGAGAAGATAGAGCGAGTCGCCCGCATCGCCGCGGCGCATGACGGCGCCGCCCTGGGGCACCTCGACCGGGTGCATCGCCGCGGCCAGGCCCGCGCGCTCCGTCACGGTGAAGGGACGGAAC
>JAFADX010000354.1 GCA_023424475.1 Pseudomonadota bacterium | reverse complement strand
GGGCGGGCGCGGTGGCTGCGGGCGCGGGCGCCGCCGGGGCGCCGGTGGTCTGGGCCTGCTGCTGCTGCGGGGGCGGCGTCGGCGGGAGGTTCGCGCGATTCCACACGTCGAAGATCAGCAGGATGCCGATCGAGACCGCGATCGCGGCGAACAGGCGCTTCTGGTCCATCGGGAAACGTCTCAGCCCTTCGGCGGTGTCGGTGGGGGCACAGGGTCGTAACCGCCCGGGTGCCAGGGATTGCAGCGCAGGATGCGCTTCGCGCTCATCAGCGTGCCGCGCGCGGCGCCATGCACGGAGAGGGCTTCCAGCGCGTAGTCGCTGCAGGAGGGAAAGAAGCGGCAATTGGCGCCGATCACGCCGCGCAGCGTGTAGCGGTAGGCGTGCACGCAGCCCTTGAGCACCACGGCCGGCGCGCTCACCGCACCACTCCGGCCTGCTTCAGGGCGCCGCGCAGGTCGTCGATCAGGCATTGGAAGGGACGCTTGCCGGTGCCGTCGCGGCCGATCAGGACCAGGTCCCAGCCTTCCGCCTCGGCGACGGGCAGGCCGAGGCGCACCGCCTCCTTCAGCCGCCGGCGGGCGCGGTTGCGCACCACGGCGTTGCCGACCTTCCTGGTCACGGTGAAGCCCACGCGCACGCGGCCTTCCTGCCCGGGCACCGCCTGGAGCACGAGGCCAGGGCGTGCGGCACGCTTGCCGCGGGAGGCGGCGCGCAGGAAGTCCCGGCGCTTCTTCAGCCGGCCGGCGGGCGCGCCCGGACGGGGCTCGGCCTCCTCGGCGTGGCCCGACATGCGACCCTCCGCGCGGCGGGGGGCCGTCAGGCCGAGAGGCGCTTGCGGCCCTTGGCCCGGCGATTCGCGACCACCTTGCGGCCACCCACGGTCGCCATGCGGGAGCGGAACCCGTGCCGGCGCTTCCGGACAAGCTTCGAGGGCTGGTAGGTACGCTTCACGACAAGTCTCCTGAACCTCGGCGCCGGCCGGCAAGGACAGCCGCCAGCAGAACGGACCGGCGGCGCCCCGATGGATGGGGCGCCCCGGCGAGGGGGGGACGTATAGGGAGGGGGATCGCCGGGCGTCAACCACGCGGGGCGGCGGAACCGTGTAACGAAAGGCCGCGCCCACGCGAATCCCGCTCCATGCCATGACGGACATGCGACCCCTCCTTCGCCGCGCCCTGCCCCTGGCGATCCTGCTGGCCCTGCTGGCAGCGGCCTGGGCGTCGGGGCTGACGGGCATTCTCTCGCTGGACGCCCTCGCCCGGCACCGCGCCGCGCTGGTCGAGGCCGTCGCCGCCCGGCCGGTCCTCTCGGCGGCCGCCTATGTCGGGCTCTACGTGCTGGTGGTGGCGCTCTCCCTGCCCGGCGGGGCGGTGATGACGCTGGCCGGGGGGTTCCTGTTCGGCGCCTGGCCCGCCACGGCGCTGACGGTGGCGGGGGCGACGGCCGGGGCCTGCGCGCTGTTCCTGGCCGCGCGGGGGGCCTTCGCGCCGCTGGTGGCGCGGCGGGCGGCAGGGCTGGTCGCCGCCCTGCGTCCCGGGCTCGAGAAGGACGGCTTCTTCTACCTGCTGACCCTGCGGCTGATCCCCGTGGTGCCCTTCTGGCTCGCGAACCTCGCGCCGGCGCTGGTCGGGATGCCCTTCGGCGCCTATGCGGCGGCGACGGCGATCGGCATCATTCCGGGCACGGCGGTCTTCGCGGGCATCGGGGCGGGGCTGGGCGAGGTCCTGGACGCCGGCGGGCAGCCGGACCTCGGGGTGATCCTGTCCCTGCCGGTCCTGCTGCCGCTGCTGGGGCTGGCGGCGCTTTCCCTGCTCGGCGCCTGGTGGCGGAAGAGGAAGCGCGATGCCTGATTTCGACGTGGCGGTGATCGGGGCCGGCGCGGCAGGGCTTTCGGTGGCCGCCATCTCGGCAGGGCTCGGCCTGAAGGTGGTGCTGTTCGAGCGCGGGCCGATGGGCGGCGACTGCCTCAACACCGGCTGCGTGCCGTCCAAGGCCCTGCTGGCCGCCGCGAGCGCGGCCGCGGCAGCCCGCCGGGCCGGCCGGTTCGGCGTGCGGGTGGCGGACCCCGTGATCGACTGGACCGGCGTGCGCACCCATGTCGCCGACGCCATCGCCGCGATCGCGCCGAACGATTCCGAGGAACGCTTCACCGCCATGGGGGTCACGGTGGTGCGCGCCCATGCCCGTTTCGCCGGGCGCACCACCATCGAGGCCGCCGGGCGGCGCCACAGCTTCCGCCGCGCCGTCGTCGCCGCCGGCTCGGCCGCCGCGGCGCCCGCCCTGCCCGGCCTGGCCGGGATCCCCTTCCTGACCAACGAGAGCCTGTTTCACCTCTCCGAGCGGCCCGAGCACCTGGTGATCCTCGGCGCCGGGCCGGTCGGGCTGGAAATGGCCCAGGCCCATGCGCGGCTCGGCTGCCGGGTGACGCTGCTCGCGCGCAGCACCATCGGGGCGCGCGAGGATCCCGAGCTGCTTCCACCCCTGCGCGACGCCCTGGCCGGCGACGGCATCACCGTGCTGGAGGGCGCCGAGGCCGCGGCGGCCGAGCGCGACGGGCCGGGCATCGCGCTGTGCCTCGCCGACGGCACGCGCATCGCGGGCAGCCACCTGCTGGTGGCCGTGGGGCGCGTGCCGCGGCTGGACGGGCTGGGGCTCGGGGCCGGCGGCATCGACCATGGGCCGGAGGGCATCCGGACCGACCGCGCGCTGCGCTCCGTTTCGAACCGGCGGGTCTGGGCGGCGGGGGACATCGCCGACCCCGAGGGCCTCGGACCGCGCGCCTTCACCCATGTCTGCTCGCAGCATGCGGGCATCATCGCGCGCGCGATGCTCTTCGCCCTGCCCGCGCGCCTGTCCTACGACGCGCTGCCGCGGGTCACCTTCACCGACCCCGAGATCGCCCAGGTCGGCCCGAACGAGGCCGAGTTGCGCGCCGCCGGCCGGGGCCGGCTGACGATCCTGCGCTGGCCGCTGGCCGAGAACGACCGCCTGGTCGCCGAGGGCCGCGCACAAGGACTCGTGAAGCTGGTCGCCGATTCCAGGGGGCGGCTGCTTGGCGCCTCGATGGTCGGGCCGGGGGCCGGGGACATGGCGGGCGTCTTCGCGCTGATGATCGGCCGGCGGCTGCCGCTGTCCGCGCTCGCCGGCGCCGTGCTGCCCTACCCGACCGCGCAGGAGGCGGCGAAGCGCGCCGCGGGCGAGTTCTACGCGCCGCGCATCCTCTCCCCGCTCGCGAAGCGCGTGGCAGGCTTGCTCAAACGCCGTCCCTGAGCCTTGATGCGTCCCCCTTCATTCCGAGGACGAGGCGCATATGGACAAGACTCTCGCGGGCCGCGCGGCCCTCGTCACCGGCTCGACCTCGGGCATCGGCCACGCGATCGCGCTCGCCCTGGCGAATGCCGGCGCCAAGGTGATGCTGAACGGCTTCGGCAGGCCGGAGGAGATCGCGGCCGCGCGCGCCGAAACCGGCGCCGCGATGGGCGGCGGCGACGCACCCTATTCCGCCGCCGACATGTCGAAGCCCGACGAGGTGCGCGCCATGATCGCCGATTGCGAAAAGACGCTCGGCGCCTGCGACATCCTGGTGAACAACGCAGGCATCCAGTTCGTCGGCCCGGTCGAGGAATTCCCGGACGCGAAGTGGGACGCGATCATCGCGATCAACATGTCGTCCAACTTCCACGCCATCAAGGCGGCGCTGCCCGGCATGCGGCAGCGCAACTGGGGGCGCATCATCAACATCGCCTCCGCGCACGGCCTGGTCGCCAGCCCTTACAAGGTCGCCTACGTCACCGCCAAGCATGGCGTGGTCGGGATGACCAAGGTCGTCGCGCTCGAGGTCGCGCAGACGCCCATCACCTGCAACGCCATCTGCCCCGGCTTCGTCCGCACCCCGCTCGCCGAGGCGCAGGTGAAGCCGCTCGCCGAGAAGCACGGCGTCAGCGAGGAGGTGGCGCTGCGCGACTACCTGCTCGAAAAGCAGCCCTCCAAGCGCTGGATCGAGGTCGGTGAGGTGGCAAGCCTCGCGCTGTGGCTCTGCGGGCCGGGCTCGGGCGGGATGAACGGCGCCGCGCTCTCGATCGACGGCGGCTGGCTGGCGGCGTGAACCAGGCGAACGGCCAGCCTGCCGCGCCGGCAGTCGCGAAGCCGCCGGCACGGCGCCGCATCTCCCTCGCCCTGCAGGGCGGCGGCACGCACGGCGCCTTCACCTGGGGCGTCCTCGAACGGCTGCTCGAGGACGACCGGCTGGAGGTGGACGGGCTTTCGGGCACCTCGGCCGGCGCGATCAACGGCGCGATGCTGGTGGAAGGCCTGCTGGAGGGCGGACCGGAGGCAGCGATCGCGGCACTCGACCGCTTCTGGCGCTCGATGGCGGGCAAGCTCGCGATCAGCCCGCTGCAGGCGACGCCGATGGAGAAGCTGATGTGGGGGCACGACCTGACCTGGTCGGTCGCCTACCGCACCTTCGACACGCTCTCCCGCGTGCTCTCGCCGTATCAGATCAATCCCTTTCCCTACAACTACAACCCGCTGCGCGACGCGCTGGTCGACAGCATCGACTTCGACCGCCTGCGGATGGAGGCGAAGGCACCGAAGCTCTTCGTCTCCGCGACCAGCGTGCGCACCGGCAAGCCGCGCGTCTTCACACGGCGCGAGGTGACGGTCGATGCGCTGCTCGCCTCCGCCTGCCTGCCGCAGGTCTTCAAGGCGGTGGAGATCGACGGCGAGCCCTACTGGGACGGCGGCTACCTCGGCAACCCGGCGCTCTGGCCGCTGTATGACCAGGGCGGGCCGCCCGACATCATCCTGGTGCAGCTCAACCCCACGGTGCGCGAGGAGACGCCGACCTCGGCCTCCGACATCGTGAACCGGCTGAACGAGATCACCTTCAACGGATCGCTGATGGCGGAGATGCGCGCCATCGACTTCGTGCAGCGGCTGCTCGACACCGGGCGGCTCGAGCAGCCGCGCTACCGGCGCCTCTTCATCCACCTCATCGAGGACGAGGACCGGATGCGGAAGTTCAAGCTGAGCACGAAGTTCAACGGCGACTGGGACTTCCTCTGCACGCTGCGCCGCTACGGGCGCGAAGCCGCCGACACCTGGCTGGCCGAGCATTTCGACAAGCTCGGGCGCGAAAGCAGCGTCGACATCCGCACGAGGTTCTTGTGACGTTTTCTGGTGCCTCAGGCGCCGGCATCCGCCGGCTTGGCTTGCGTGCCGCGCACTGGTGCGCTGGGCGGTCCGGGCACGGTCGCGCTTCGCGCTTCCGGCCCGATGCGAAGCGTCGGGCCGCCTGTTTCGCATCGGGGACTGGGGCATGAGCGCCGGGAATTGGGATGCGGCACAATATCTGCGCTTCGAGGATGAGCGGCTGCGCCCGGCGATCGACCTGATCGGGCGCATCGCGCATCCGTCGCCGGCACGCGTCGTGGACCTCGGCTGCGGGGCGGGGAATGCGCTGCCGCTGCTCGCCGCGCGCTTCCCCGGCGCGGCGGTCGCGGGCGTGGACGGCAGCGCGGCGATGCTCGCCAAGGCCGCCGCGACGGGCTTCGCGACGGAGCAGGCCGACATCGCCGCCTGGGCACCGGCCGCGAAGGTGGACGTGCTGTTCAGCAACGCCGCATTGCAATGGCTCGGCGGGCACGACGACCTGTTCCCGCGGCTGCTCGCGCATCTCGCGCCGGGCGGCGTGCTCGCCGTCCAGATGCCCTCGATGCATGCCGCGCCGCTGCGCGCGGAGCAGGACCGCATCGCACGCGACGGCCCCTGGGCGGCGACGCTCTCGCAGGTGGGCAGCGCGCCGCCCATCCTGGCGCCGGGCGCCTATTACGACCTGCTGCGGCCGCAGGTCGCAAAGCTCGACCTCTGGGTGACGGAATACGTCCACGTCCTTCGCGGCGAGGACCCCGTCGTGCAATGGGCCATGGGAACCAGCCTGCGCCCCTACCTCGACGCGCTGGAGGGCGGGCTGCGGGAAGGCTTCCTGGACGCCTATCGCGCGGCCATTCGCGCGGCCTATCCGCCGCAGGCGGACGGCGCGGTGCTGCTGCCGTTCCGGCGGCTGTTCATCCTGGCGCGGATCTGACCCCCCCGCTGGCGGCGACGGGCGCAGGTCCGCCCGCCGCGGCCGGCGTCATGGCGCGCCGCCGCCTTCGAGGAACCAGACC
>JAFADX010000154.1 GCA_023424475.1 Pseudomonadota bacterium | reverse complement strand
GGGCGGGGGAGGGTGAACCTCCCCCGCACCCCCTCCCTTCTTTGCCTTCTTTGCCTTCTTGGCCCCGGCCCCCGCGGCCTGCCCAGGTTCCCAAAGAAGGTTGGGGGGGGTTCGGGGGGAGAAGTTCCCTTCTCCCCCCGGTCTGCATGGCGATGCGCGACGACACTCCCCTGCTGTGGGTCGGCCTGGGCAATCCCGGGTCCGAGCACGCGCGCCAGCGCCACAACATCGGCTTCATGGCGATCGACGAGATCGCGCGGCGCAACCGCTTCTCCCCCTGGCGCAAGCGTTTCAAGGGCGAGGTCTGCGACGGCACGATCGCCGGCCGCAGGGTCTGGGCGCTGAAGCCCACGACCTACATGAACGCCAGCGGCGATTCCGTGCAGCAGGCGGCCGCCTTCCTGAAGCTGCCGCTCGACGCCATCACCGCCTTCCACGACGAGCTCGACCTCGCGCCGGGCAAGGTGCGGGTGAAGAAGGGCGGCGGCGTCGCCGGGCACAACGGCCTGCGCGACATGCGCCGCGCCTTCGCCAGCCCCGAATTCTGGCGCGTGCGCCTCGGCATCGGCCATCCCGGGCACAAGGATGCCGTGGTGGGCCATGTGCTCGGCAACTTCGCCAAGCAGGACCAGGGCTGGCTGCAGCGGCTGCTGGACGCGGTGGCCGAGGCGGCGCCGATGCTTGCCGAGGGCCGCGCCGAGGACTTCATGACGCGCGTCGCGCTGCTCACGCAGGAGGCCTGATGGAAGACGAGGCGCACCCGATGGAGGGCGGCTTCGGCGGGCCCGGCCCGCAGGATTTCGCCAATGGCACCGCGGTCCTCGCCTCGGCGCTGACGCGGGAGGCCGAAAGCCTGGCCAATGCGGCGTCCGGGCTGCGCAGCACGCTCGACCTCTTCGTCATCGACGGCCACACGCCGGAGGCGGAGGATCGCCGCGTCATGCGCGAGGGCACGCGGGAGGCGGCGGCGCTCGCCGGCGCGCTGCTGCTCGCCGCGCGGCAATTGCTTCGCTTCACCGGGGATCCGGTCCGGGCCGCGCACGAGACGGTCGGGCGCCTGCCCCGCGGATCGCTCTCGGTGGGGGAGGTGGTGGGGCATCTGCGCGCCGCCGCCCTCGCCCCCGTGACGGATGACGGCGCGGCGCGCATCGCCGCGGCGACGATCGCCGAGACATTCGCCGAGGAGTTCGGCGCGGCCTGGAACAAGGCGGCGCCGCCGGTCGGCAGCCAGGGGACCTGACATGGGCTTCAATTGCGGCATCGTCGGCCTGCCGAACGTCGGCAAGTCGACCCTCTTCAACGCGCTGACGCAGACCGCCGCCGCGCAGGCGGCGAACTACCCCTTCTGCACGATCGAGCCGAATGTCGGCCGCGTGGCGGTGCCGGACCGGCGGCTCGACGAGCTGACGCGCATCGGCAAGAGCCAGAAGACCGTGCCGACGAGCCTCGAATTCGTGGATATCGCGGGCCTGGTACGCGGCGCGTCCAAGGGCGAGGGCCTTGGCAACCAGTTCCTCGCGAACATCCGCGAGGTGGACGCGATCGTGCATGTCCTGCGCTGCTTCGAGGACGGCGACGTCACCCATGTCGAGGGCAGCGTCGATCCCATCCGCGACGCCGAGACGGTCGAGACGGAGCTGATGCTCGCCGACCTGGACAGCCTCGAGAAGCGGGCGCAGGGCCTGGTGAAGCGGGCGCGTGGCGGAGACAAGGAAGCCATCGCGCAGATGGCGCTGATCGAACCGATCAGGGCCGCGCTCGAAGCCGGCAGGCCGGCGCGGACCGCGGTGCCGAAGGGCGAGGCGGCGGCGGCCGCGCGGCTGCAGCTGATGACGACCAAGCCCGTGCTCTACGTCGCGAACGTGGACGAGGGCAGTGCGGCCACCGGCAATGCGCAGGCCGAGCGCGTCTTCGCCAAGGCGCAGGCCGAGGGCGCGCAGGCGGTGGTGGTCTCGGCCGCCATCGAGGCCGAGATCAGCCAGATGCCGGAGGCGGACCGCGCGGAATTCCTGTCCTCCCTCGGCCTCGAGGATTCCGGGCTCGACCGCATCATCCGCGCGGGCTACGCGCTGCTCGGCCTGATCACCTATTTCACCGTGGGGCCGAAGGAAGCCCGCGCCTGGACCATCGTGAAGGGCACCAAGGCACCGCAGGCGGCCGGCGTCATCCATGGCGACTTCGAGCGCGGCTTCATCGCGGCCGAGACGATCGGCTACGACGACTACGTGTCGCTCGGCGGCGAGCAGGGTGCCAAGGAAGCCGGGAAGATGCGGGTGGAAGGCAAGGAATACGTCGTCAAGGACGGCGACGTGATGCTGTTCCGGTTCAACGTGTGAACGCCGCGCTCGGCGCCTGGCTGACCGGGCTGGGGCCGGACCTCGGCACCGCGCTGGTGCTCTGCGCCGCCTTCCTGGCGGGCGTGGCGATCGGCATCGAGCGCGGCATCAGCACCAGCGCCGTCGGCATCCGCACCTGCTCCCTGGTCGCGCTGGCGAGCGCGGGCTTCGCCTGCATGGTGGTCGCCCGCGTGCCGGACGCCGGCTGGGGAACGGCCTTCGGGGCGGTGGCGACCGGCGTCGGCTTCCTCGGCGCCGGGGCGATCATCAAGGCGGGACGGTCGGTCACGGGGCTGGGCGATGCGGCGACGATCTGGTGCGTCGCCATGCTCGGCGTGCTGATCGGCACGCGGGAATTCACCGCGGCGCTGGTGGTGGGCGCGCTGGTGCTGACGGTGAACCTGCTGCTGCGGCCGGTGGCGGAATGGATTGATCGGCACAGGGCGCGGCAGAAGCCCGAGGACGACGTCCTGAACGGTTGAGGCCGCCCCGGATCACCGCCCGTCCAGCGTCGTCCGCGCCTGGCCCGTCACCGGATCCGGCGGCGGCAGTGCGGTGCCGCGGGGCCCCAGCCCGCCGCGCTCCTGGCTCCGGTCGCCGCAGGCCGCCAGGACGAACGTCAGCAGCAGGACGGGCAGGAGGACTCGGGCGGCGGCACGGGGTGTCATGGCGGCGGCTTAGCACGGGCGGCGGCCCGGGCTAAACGGTCCCCGCGCAGCAGCGGAGGCCCGGCATGCCCGACACCATCACCCCCATGATCGGCTTCATCGGCGGATCGGGCGTCTATGACCTCGACGGGCTCGAGGACCGCAAATGGGTCAAGGTCCGCACTCCCTGGGGCGATCCTTCGGACGAGATCCTGACCGGCACGCTCTCCGGCGTGCGCCTCGCCTTCCTGCCCCGTCACGGGCGCGGGCACCCGACGCCGCCCTCGGCGCTGAACTACCGCGCGAACATCGATGCCATGAAGCGGATCGGCTGCACCGAGCTGATCTCGCTCTCGGCCGTCGGCTCGCTGAAGGAGGAGTTGCCGCCGGGCCATTTCGTCATCGTCGACCAGTTCATCGACCGCACCTTCGCGCGCGAGAAGTCCTTCTTCGGCACCGGCTGCGTCGCGCATGTCTCGGTCGCCCACCCGGTGTGCCCGCGGCTGGGGGACGCGCTGGAGGCGGCGGCCCGGAAGATCGCCCTGCCCTTCAGCCGCGGCGGCACCTACCTCGTCATGGAAGGCCCGCAGTTCTCGACCAGGGCCGAAAGCCTGCTCTACCGGCAATGGGGCTGCGACGTGATCGGCATGACCAACATGCCCGAGGCCAAGCTGGCCCGCGAGGCGGAGCTCTGCTACGCGACCATGGCCATGGTCACCGACTACGACTGCTGGCACCCCGACCACGACCACGTCACGGTCGAACAGGTGGTGAAGGTCCTCTTCGGCAATGCGGAGAAGGCCCGCGCCCTGGTCACGGCCGTGGTGCCCATGCTGGGCGCGAAGCGCGGCCCCTGCCCCGCCGGCTGCGACCGCGCGCTCGACCACGCGCTGATCACCGCGCCGGACAGGCGCGATCCGGACCTCCTCGCGAAGCTCGACGTGGTGGCGGGGCGCGTTCTCCCGGCCTGACGGCGGCGCGGCGGGGCAGCGGCGGGCGTCCGCGCCAAAGACCCCATTGCGCCCCGGCGCGCCGCCCCCGATCATCCCCCGCGACAGGGATTCATCAGGAGGCTTCGCGATGCCGCGCATCACCCTATCCCGCCGCGCCGTCGGCGCCCTGGCGCTTGCGCCGCTGGCCCGTCCCGCCTTCGCGCAGCCTGCGCCGATCAAGGTCGGCGAACTCAACTCATACGCGCGCATGGCGGCTTTCGCAGTGCCCTACCGCAACGCGATGCAGCTCGCGCTCGATGCCGTGAATGCCGCGGGCGGGGTGATGGGCGGCCGGCGCCTCGAATTCACCTTCCGCGACGACGGCTCGACCCCGGGGGATGCCGTGCGGGTGGCGGAGGAACTGCTGACGCGGGAGAACGTCTCCTTCCTCGTCGGCACCTTCCTGTCGAATGTGGGCCTCGCGGTCGCGGACTTCGCGAACCAGCGCAGGACGCTGTTCCTCGCGACCGAGCCGCTGACCGATGCCATCACCATGGCGCAGGGCAACCCCTATACCTTCCGCGTGCGGCCCAACACCTTCATGCAGACCCGCATGCTGGTGGAAGCGGCCCGCGGCAAGCCGAACAAGCGCTGGGCGATCGTCGCGCCCAACTACGAATACGGCCAGTCGGCGGCGGCGAGCTTCAGGCGCCTGATCGGCGACGCCATCCCGGGCGCCGAGATCGTCACCGAGCAGTTCCCCGCCCTGGGCCGCATCGATGCCGGCGCGACGGTGGGCGCGATCGCGCAGGCGCGGCCGGATGCGATCTTCAACGTGCTGTTCGGCTCCGACCTCGTGGCCTTCGTGCGCGAGGGGAACACCCGCGGCCTCTTCGAGCGCCGCCTGGTGCTCGGCCTGCTGACGGGCGAGCCGGAATACATGCTTCCGCTCGGCGACGAGACGCCGGAGGGCTGGATCGTCACCGGCTATCCCTGGGACCAGATCGAGACCCCGGCTTCCCACAAGGCCTTCGTCCAGGCCTATCGCGCGCGGTTCAACGACACGCCGCGGCTGGGCTCGCTGCTCGGCTACGTGGTCGTGCAGATGGTCGCGAACATGCTGAACAAGGCGCCGGGGCTCGAGACCGGGGCGCTGACCGGCACGCTGAAGGACCTCGAGACCGACACCATCGCGGGCAAGGTGACGATGCGCGGGCTCGACCACCAGTCCACGCTCGGCGCCTGGGTCGGCGAGACGGCGCTGCAGGACGGCCGCGGCGCCCTGCGCAACTGGCGCTTCGCGGACGGCAAGGACTTCATGTTCCCGGAAGCCGAGGTTCTCGCCGCGCGGCCCCGCTGACGCGCGGATGCAGTGGGACTTCCTGCTGGTCCAGGCCCTGTCCGGCCTGGCCAGCGCGTCCTCCCTGTTCGTGATCGCCTCGGGGCTGACGATCGTCTTCGGCGTCACGCGCATCGTGAACTTCGCGCATGGCTCCTTCTACATGCTTGGGGCCTATGTCGCGGTGACGGTCGTGCCGTGGCTGCTGCAGTTCGACCGCTCGCCGGCGCTGTTCTTCGTGGGCGTGGTCGTCTCGGCGCTGATCGTCGGGCTTCTGGGCGTGGCGATGGAAGTCCTGCTGTTGCGGCGCATCTACAGGGTGCCGGAGCTGTTCCAGTTGCTCGCGACCTTCGGCGTGGTGCTGATCGTGCAGGACCTGGTGCTGCTGGCCTGGGGGCCGGTGGACATCGCGGGCCCGCGGGCACCGGGGCTGCGGCACGGGGTATACATCTTCGGCCAGCGCTTCCCGGCCTATGAGCTGTTCCTGATCTTCGTCGGCCCGGCGGTGCTCGCCCTGCTGTGGCTGCTGATGCACCGCACCCGCTTCGGCGTGCTGATCCGCGCCGCGACGCAGGACCGCGAGATGGTCGGCGCGCTCGGCGTCAACCAGGCCGTGCTGTTCACCGGCACGCTGTTCCTCGGCGCGACGCTCGCGGGCCTGGGCGGCGCGCTGCAGATCCCGCGCGCCCCGGCGAACGCGCATATGGACCTGTCCGTCATCACCGACGCCTTCGTCGTCACCGTCATCGGCGGCATGGGGTCGGTGCCGGGGGCTTTCCTCGCGGCGTTGCTGATCGGGCTGTTGCAGGCCTTCGGCGTGCTGGTCTTCCCGAAGATCACGCTGGTGCTCGCCTTCCTGCTGATGGTAGTGGTGCTGGTGGTGAAGCCCTGGGGATTGCTGGGCAGGCCGGAGGCGGCGACCGGCCGCGCCGCGCTGCCGGAAGGCATCCTCGATCCCCGCCCGCTGGACGGCGCGGGCAAGGCGCTGGCCGCGGCCGGGTTGCTGGCGATGCTCGCCCTGCCGCTGCTCGACGCCTATGCGGTGAAGGTCGGGACCGAGGTGCTGATCTTCGCCCTTGCGGCCTTCTCGCTGAACTTCCTGGTGGGCAATGGCGGCATCGTCTCCTTCGGGCATGCGGCCTATTTCGGGCTCGGCGCCTATGGCGCGGGGCTGCTGGTGGTGGATGCCGGGCTGCCGATGGCGCCGGCGCTGCTCGCGGCCCCCGTCGCCGGGGGCGCCGCCGCGGCCCTGTTCGGCTTCTTCGTGGTGCGGCTGTCGGGCATCTACCTGGCGATGCTGACGCTCGCCTTCGCGCAGATCGCCTATGCCGTGGTGTTCCAATGGGTCGAGGTGACGGGAGGGGACAACGGCCTGGTCGGCGTCTGGCCCGCGCGCTGGGCGGCTTCGCGGGAGGTCTACCACTACCTCACGGCGGCCCTGACGGTGGCGGCGATCCTCTTCCTCGCGCGCGTCATCCGCGCACCCTTCGGCGCGACGCTGCGCGCGGCGCGGGATTCCGCGGCGCGGGCGGATGCCATCGGGATCGACGTGCGGGGGCATCGCTGGCTGGGCTTCACCCTCGCCGGCGCGGCGGCGGGGCTGGCGGGCGGGCTCTATGCCTTCTCGAAGGGCTCGATCGACCCGACGCTGCTGTCGATCCCGCTGAGCGTCGATTTCCTGTCGATGATCCTGCTCGGCGGCATCCAGTCGGCGTTCGGCGCGGCCGCCGGCGCGGCGGCCTTCCACGCGGCGAAGGACTTCCTGATGCCGCTGACCGATCATTGGCGGCTGCTGCTCGGCATCGCGATCATCGCCATGGTGCTGGCCTTCCCGCGCGGCCTCGCGGGCGCGCTGGCCTCGTTGCGGGGGCGGGCGGCATGACGCTGCTCGCGGCCGAGGGCCTGGTGAAGCGCTTCGGCGGTGTGCTCGCCGCCAAGGATGTCTCCTTCGCGCTCGAAGCCGGGGAGATGCTCGCCATCATCGGCCCCAACGGCGCCGGCAAGTCGACGACCTTCAACATGGTGGGCGGGCAGCTGAAGCCCGATGCCGGGCGGGTGACGCTCGCGGGGCGGGACGTCACCGGCATGCCGCCGCGGGAGGTCTGCCGCCTCGGCGTCGGCCGGACCTTCCAGGTGGCGCAGACCTTCCTGTCCTTCACCGTGCTCGGCAACATCCAGATGGCGCTGATCGCCCACCACGGCGAGACGCGGAAGCTGCTGCCCGACGCGATGGCGATGCACCGGGCAGAGGCGCTGGCGCTGCTCGACCGCGTCGGCATGGCGGCGCAGGCGGACCGGCCGGCAGGCGAGCTCGCCTATGGCGACGTGAAGCGCGTGGAGCTGGCGATCGCGCTCGCCGCCGCCCCGCGCCTGCTGCTGATGGACGAGCCGACCGCCGGCATGGCGCCCGCCGAGCGCGCCGCGCTCATGGCCCTGGTCGCCGGCATCGCGAAGGAAGGGCGCATCGGGGTGCTCTTCACCGAGCACGACATGGACGCGGTCTTCGCCCATGCCGACCGCATCCTGGTGCTGGTGCGCGGCGAGATCATCGCCCGCGGGGCGCCGGAGGAGGTCCGCGCGGACCCCGAGGTGCAGCGCGTCTACCTCGGCCACGCCGGCACCCGCGCGGCGCAGCGGGCGGGGCGCGCCCGTGGCTGAGCCCGTGCTGCAGGTCGCCGGCCTGCGCGCCGGGTATGGGCCGGCGGAGGTGCTGTTCGGCGTGGCCCTGCACCTCGCCCGCGGGGAGGTCGCGGCGCTGATGGGCCGCAACGGCGCGGGCAAGTCCACCACGCTCAAGGCCATCATGGGCCTGCTGCCGCCGCGCAGCGGCTCGGTGCGCTTCGCGGGGAGGGAGATCGCGGGCCTGGCGCCCTTCCGCATCGCGCGCCTCGGCCTCGGGTACGTGCCGGAGGACCGGCGCATCTTCACCGACCTGACGGTCGCCGAGAACCTCGAGGTCGGCCGCCGCGGCGCGCCGCCCGGACACGCCGCCTGGACCCCGGAACGACTGTTCGAAATCTTCCCCAACCTCGCGGAAATGCGGCATCGTCGGGCATCCGCCATGTCGGGCGGGGAACAGCAGATGCTGACCATCGCGCGCACCCTGATGGGCAATCCGGAGGCCGTGCTGCTCGACGAACCCTCCGAGGGCCTGGCCCCGGTCATCGTCGAGCAGATGGCCGGGGCGGTGCTGCGCATGAAGGCGGAAGGCATCGCGGTGCTGGTCTCGGAACAGGATCTCGATTTCGCGGCCGCCGTGGCCGACCGCGCGGTGATCCTGGAAAAGGGCGAGGTGCGCTGGGAAGGCCCGGTCGCGGCGCTCGAGGCGGATGAGGATCTCCGCCGCGCCTGGCTGACGGTGTGACGCGCATGACCCGACGCATCGCCGGCATCGACGTGGGCGGCACCTTCACGGACCTCGTGATGCAGGAGGCGGACGGCTCGATCCGCATCGCCAAGGTGCCGACGACCAGCGCCAACCAGGCCGGCGGCGTGCTCGCCGCCATCGAGGCCGCGGGCACGACGCCCGCCGCGCTCGACTTGGTCGTGCACGGCACCACGGCGACGACCAATGCGGTGCTGGAACGCAAGCTCGCGAAGGTGGGCCTCATCACCACGGCAGGCTTCCGGGACGTGCTGGAGCTCGGCCGCCGCACGCGACCGCGCGCCTACGGCATGACCGGCAGCTTCGAGCCGCTGATCCCGCGCGAATGGCGCCGCGAGGTGGCCGAGCGCATGGATGCGCGCGGCAACGTGCTGGTGCCGCTCGACGAGGAGGCGGTCGCGCAGGAAGCCCGCGCCCTGCTCGCCGAAGGATGCGAGGCGTTGGTCGTCCACTTCCTCCATGCCTACGCGAATCCCGCGCATGAACGCCGCGCGGGCGAGATCGCCCGGGCGGTCTGGCCGAATGCCTATGTCACGCTCGGCCATGCGCTGCTTTCGGAATTCCGCGAATACGAGCGCGGCACGACGGCTTCGGTGAACGCCGCGGTGCAGCCGGTGCTCGACCGCTATATCCGCCACCTGCAGGACCGGCTGGCGGAGGCCGGCCATGCGCGCGACCTGCTGGTGATGAACGGCAATGGCGGCACGGTGCCGGCGCGCGCGGTGGCGGCCGAGGCCGCCAAGACGGTCATGTCCGGCCCGGCCTCCGGCGTCATGGCGGCGGCGGCGACGCTGACGCAATCCGGCCTGCGCAACGCCATCACCTGCGACATGGGCGGCACCTCGACCGATGTCGCGCTGATCGCGGGCGGCGTGCCGGAGGTCTCGGCGGAACTCTCCATCGCCTATGGGCTGCCGATCCACCTGCCGATGGTCGATGTCCGCACGGTCGGCGCCGGAGGCGGCTCGATCGCCTGGATCGATCGTGGCGGCATGCTGCGCGTCGGGCCGGAGAGCGCCGGCTCCATGCCCGGGCCGATCTGCTACGGGCGCGGCGGCACGCGGCCGACGGTGACGGATGCGAACCTGCTGCTCGGGCGGCTCGATCCCGGCGCGCTGCTCGCGACCGGGCGCCGCGTGCCGGTCGAGGAAGTGCGCGAGGCCTTCGCGCGCGAGATCGGCGATCCGCTCGGCATGGCGCCGGAACAGGCGGCGGAGGCGGTGATCCGGCTCGCCAACGTGCTGATGGCCGGCGCCATCCGCATGGTCTCGCTCTCGCGCGGGCACGACCCGCGCGACTTCGCGCTGTTTGCCTTCGGCGGCGCCGGGCCGCTGCATGCGGTCGCGCTGGCGCGCGAGATCGGCATCCCCGAGGTCTTCGTGCCCTTCCGCCCGGGCCTGACCAATGCGCTCGGCTGCCTGGTCGCCGACTTGCGGCAGGATGTAGTGAACACGCTGAACCGCGGGCTGGACGACGTCGCCGAGGCCGAGATCGCGGAGGTGCTCGCGGCGCAGGAGGAACACGGCCGATCCGGCGTCGCCGGCGGCGGCGCCGAGGTGGAGCGCATCGAGGTCCAGCGCGTCGCCGAGATGCAGTTCCGCGGACAGACCCACCTGATCCGCGTCCCGCTCGATTCCGCCGCACCCACGCGCGCGCAGGTGCAGGCGGCCTTCGAGGAAGCCTACTACGCACGCTTCCATGTCAGCCTGCCGGAGATCCGCGCGGTGCTCGTGAACCTCGTCACCAGCGTCATGGGCCGGCGCCACCCCTTCGACCTGCGCGCGCTGGCCGACGGCGATGCCGGGGAGGCACGCCTCGGCAGGAGACGGCTTTACGCGGACGGCACCTGGCACGAGGCGACGGTTTGGCGGCGCGAGGCGCTGCGCGAAGGGGCGCGCATCGCCGGGCCGGCGGTGCTGCAACAGGCGGATGCGACGATCATCCTCGAACCAGGGTGCGAGGCGGCGGTGGATGCGCTGGGCAACCTGAGGGTCCGCGCGTGAGACGGTCCGACACAAGGTCGGGGGAGGGCACCTCCCCCGAGTCCCCCACCGTTCTTTGGACTTTGGGGAAGGACCGCGATGGCCTGCGCCAATCGGACAGAAAAAGGAGGGGGTTCGGGGGAGTTCTCTCCCCCGACCTTTTCGCCTGATGGACGCACTCACCCTCGCCGTCATCCAGGCCGGCCTGCAGCAGGTCTGCAACGAAATGGACCTGGCCTTCTCGCGCTCCGCCTTTTCCCCGGTGATCGCGGAGGCCGACGACCGTTCCGACGGCATCTACGCCGCCGAGGACGGCGCGCTGATCGCCCAGGGCGAGGGCGGGTTGCCGGTCTTCGTCGGCGCCATGCAGCATTCGGCGGGCCACCTGATCCGCCTGATCGGCGAGGACGCCGTGGCGCCGCCCGAACCGGGCGACATCTACATCGTCAACGACCCCTATCTCGGCGGCACGCACCTCATGGATGTGCGCTTCGCCCGCCCGTTCTTCGTCGATGGCGCGTTGTTCTGCTGGCTGCAGAATACCGGCCACTGGCCGGACACGGGCGGCATGGTGCCAGGCGGCTTCAGCGCGCACGCCACCGAGGTCGAGCAGGAAGGCCTGCGCCTGCCGCCCGTCAAGCTGTTCAAGCGCGGGGAGATGGATCGGGAGATCCTCTCGATCATCCAGTCCAACATCCGCGTCGCCGAACAGCGCATCGGCGACATCAAGGCGCAGGCCGCGGCGCTTCTGGTGGGCGAGCGGCGCCTCGGCGAGATGGTCGCGCGCTACGGCGCCACGGCGCTGCGGGAAGCCATCGCCCTGATCCGCGACCGCGCCGCCGAGCGCATGCGCGCCGAGATCCGCCGCATGCCCGAGGCCACCTGGCGCGCCGAGGCCTTCGTCGATTCCGACGGCGTGGTGAACGAACCGCTGCGCATCGCGCTCGCCGTCACGCGCCGGGGCGACACGCTGACCTTCGACTTCAGCGGATCCTCGAAGCCCTGCGCCGGGCCGATGAACTCCGTCTGGGCCACGACCTATTCGGCGGTGTGCCTCGGCGTGAAGCACATCTTCCCCGACGTGCCGATCAACGCCGGCACCTTCGCACCGCTGGACATCGTCCGGCCGGAGGGCACCTTCCTCGACGCCCGCTATCCGCGCCCGGTGTCGGGCTGCGCGGCGGAAGTCAGCCAGCGCATCGCGGAAGCCGTGTTCCTCTGCCTCGTGCAGGCGCTGCCCGGGGAAGTGACCGCCGCGCCCGCCGGGACCTCGGGGAACTTCGCCCTCGGCGGCTTCGATCCCGCGCGCGGCGCCGGCTACGTCATGTACCAGATCACCGGCGGCGGCTATGGCGGCAATGCACGGGAGGACGGGCTCTCCAACGGCTGCTCCACCATCGGCATCAGCAAGACCGCGCCGGTCGAGGTGATGGAGCAGTACTACCCCATTCTCTTCACCCGCTTCGCGCTGCGCGAGGGTTCGGGCGGCGCCGGCGCGCATCGCGGCGGCTTCGGCGTGCACTACGAGGTGGAACTGCTGCGCGGCGAGGCGCGGGCCTCCTTCGTCATGGATCATGGCCGCTTCGGCCCGCCCGGCGTGCTCGGCGGTGGCGACGGCGCGCCGAACGAGGTCCGCATCCACCGCAACGGCACCACCACCATTCCGCCGCACCTGTCGAAGGACCAGGGCATCGCGCTCGCGCCCGGCGACCGTGTCGAGGTGATGACGCCGGGTGGCGGCGGCTATGGCAGGCCCTTCGCGCGGGACCCGGTTCTCGTCGCGCGCGACGTGCGGCGCGGCACCTACACGCGCGAGCAGGCCCGGGCGCTCTGGGGCGTGGCGATCGCCGCGGACGGCACCGTGGACGACGCGGCGACGGACGCGCTGCGTCAGGGTCGCGCGGCGTGAGCGCCTATCACCGCCCGCGAACGCTCGCGGAGGCGCTCGCGATCCGCGCCGCGACCGGCGCGCTGCCGCTGGCGGGCGGCACCGACATCCATGCGATCCGCACCTCGCGCGCGGCCTGGGGCGATCCCTGGCGGCCGGAGATCCTCGACCTCTCCGCCGTGCCCGGCCTCGACGGCATCTCGGAAAGCGGCGAAGGCTGGCGCATCGGCGCGGGCACGACCTGGACCGCGATCGCGGAAGCGCCCCTGCCGCCGCTGTTCGACGGGCTGCGCGCGGCGGCGCGGGAGGTCGGCGGCCGCCAGGTGCAGAACCGCGGGACCATCGCGGGAAATCTCGTCACCGCCTCGCCGGCCGGCGACGGCATCCCGAACCTGCTGGCGCTCGACGCCGGCGTGGAGCTGGTATCGGAGGGCGGCAGCCGCCGCCTGCCGGTCGCGTCGTTCCTCACCGGCTATCGCGCAACGGCGCTGGCGCGCGGCGAGATCGTCGCCGCCCTGCACGTCCCGCGTCGCGCGCATGCGCGCGGACGCTTCGTGAAGCTCGGCGCGCGACGCTATCTCGTCATCTCCATCGCCATGGCGGCTGCGGTCATCGCGATGGAGGGCGACCGCGTGGCCGAGGCCCGCGTGGCGCTCGGCGCATGTTCCCCGGTCGCGCAGCGCCTGCCGGCGCTCGAGGGCGCGCTGGTCGGGCTGCACCCCTCGGAGATGCCGAAGGTGCCGCAGCGGGCACACCTGGCCCCCCTCGCGCCGATCGGCGATGTGCGCGCCTCGGCGGCCTACCGGGCCGATGCGGCGCTGGTGCTGCTGCGCGACCTGCTGGCGGGCTTCACGGCATGATCGCCATCACCGTCAACGGCGCCCGGCGCGAAGTCGTGGCCGATCCCATGGCGCCACTGTCCGACACGCTGCGGGAGGGCCTCGGACTCACCGGCACCAAGGAAGGCTGCAACGCCGGCGACTGCGGCGCCTGCACGGTGCTGATGAACGGCGTCCAGGTCTGCGCCTGCCTGGTCTCCACCGCCCAGGCGGAGGGGGCCGAGATCACCACGGTCGAGGCGGCCGACCCGCTCCTCGACAGGCTCCGGGCGGCTTTCCTCGCGCGCGGCGCGGCGCAATGCGGCATCTGCACGCCGGGCATGCTGATGGCCGCGCTGGACCTGCTGCGGCGGGACGCTTCGCCGGACCGCGCGGCGGTGGAGGATGCGCTCGGCGGCGTGCTGTGCCGCTGCACCGGCTACATCCACATCATCGAGGCGGTGCTCGATGCCGCGCAGGATGACGTGCCGGCAACGCCGGTCGCGCAGGCCGCCGTCGGCCAGTCCGTGCCGCGCCTCGACGGCGGGCCGAAGGTCGCGGGGTCCGAGCGCTACGGCGCCGATTCCGCCCCGGACGGCGCGCTGTGGCTGCGGGCGGTGCGGTCGCCGCACCCGCATGCGCGCTTCACCCTCGGCGATCTCGAGGCGGCGCGGGAACGGCTCGGCCTGGTGGCCATCCTCTCCGCGCGCGATGTGCCCGGGCTGAATGGCTTCGGCATCATGCCGGATATCAAGGACCAGCCCGTCTTCGCCGATGGTTATGCCCGCTATCGTGGCGAGGCGGTGCTCGGCCTGCTCGGCACGCGGGACGCCGTCGCCGCCGTGCGCGACCCGGACCTGCCGATCGGCTGGAAGGTGCTGCCCGCGCTCTCCGGCGTCGCTGCCGCGATCATGGACGGCGCGCCGCAACTGCACGCCCATGCGCCCGGCAATATCCTCGTGCGCGGCCATCTGCGCCGCGGCGAGGTCGAGGCCGCCTTCGCCTCGGCGGCAGCCCGCGCGGAGGGTCGCTTCCGCACCTCCTTCGTCGAGCACGCCTATATCGAACCCGAGGCCGGCTTCGCGGCGCCCGGGCCGGACGGCGCCATGACCGTGGTCGCCTGCACCCAGGCCCCGGTCATGGACCGCGAGGAGGTCGCGCGCGTGCTCGGCGTGCCGGACGAACGCGTGCGCATCGTCCCGAGCGCCTGCGGCGGCGGCTTCGGCGGCAAGCTCGATGTCTCCGTCCAGCCGCTGCTCGCCGTCGCCGCCCGCGCCGCGGGCCGGCCCGTGCGCATGGTCTATTCGCGCACCGAGAGCATGGCCTCCTCGACCAAGCGGCATCCGGCCATCCTGCATGCCCGCATGGCCGCCGATGCCGGCGGCCGCTTCACCGCCTATGCGCTCGAAGGCGACTTCAACACGGGGGCCTATGCCTCCTGGGGACCGACGGTCGCGAACCGCGTGCCGGTGCATGCCTCGGGTCCCTACCGCGTGCCGAACGTCCTCAACCGCACGCGGGCGATCTACACCAACGACACGCCCGCCGGCGCCTTTCGCGGCTTCGGCGTGCCGCAGGCCGCGATCGCGACGGAGACACTGGTCGATGACCTGGCGCAGGCGCTCGGGATCGACCGCTGGGAGATCCGGCGGCGCAATGCCCTCGGCAGGGGCGACGTCACGCCGAGCGGCCAGGTGCTGCATGCCTCGGCCGGGCTGCCGGAATGCCTCGACGCGCTGAAGGGCGGCTGGGAGGGGATGCTGGCGCGCGCCGCCGCGCACAATGCGGGGCATCGCCGCCACCGCCTCGGCGCAGGCATCGCCTGCATGTGGTATGGTTGCGGCAACACCGCGCTGTCCAATCCTTCCACCATGCGCATCACGCTTGCACGCGACGGGACGCTCACGCTGTTCAACGGCGCGGTGGACATCGGCCAGGGCAGCACGACGGTGATCGGGCAGATCGCGGCGGATGCGCTCGGCCTGCCGCTCCCTGCGCTGCACCAGGTGCTGGGCGACACCGCGCTGACGCCGGATGCGGGGAAGACCTCCGCCTCCCGCCAGACCTTCGTGTCCGGCCGTGCGGCGCATGATGCGGCGAAGGCGCTGCGCGCGCGCATCCTGGCGCTGACGAATGCCGGCGAGGATGCGCGGCTCGGGCTGGAGGGCACGCGCCTGACGGTCACGGATGGGCAGGACACGCATGTTCTCGACCTCGCCGCGCTGCCGGAGGACCTGACGGCCGAGGCGCGCTACGATCCGCCGACGGTGACGCTCGATGCCGATGGCCAGGGCGTGCCCTACGCGACCTACGGCTTCGCCGCGCAGGCCGCGCTGGTGCGCGTGGACACCGCCCTCGGCATCGTGAAGGTGGAGGAGATCGTGGTCGCGCAGGATGTCGGCCGCGCAGTGAACCCGCAATTGGTGGCAGGCCAGGTCCATGGCGGCGTGGCGCAGGGCCTGGGCCTCGCGCTGATGGAGGAGTTCATCCCCGGCCGCACCGAGAACCTGCACGACTACCTGATCCCGACCGCGGGCGACATGCCGTCGATCCGCATCCACCTGGTCGAGGACCCCGAGCCCGAGGGCCCCTTCGGTGCGAAGGGCGTCGGCGAGCCCGCGCTGGTGCCGACGGCGCCGGCGATCCTCTCCGCCATACGCCACGCGACGGGGGTGCGGATGACGGAAGTGCCGGTGCTGCCGCATCGGCTGCTGGAAAGGCTCGGGGGAGGGGAACCTCCCCCGAACCCCCTCCCTTCTTTGTCTTTTGGAGACTGACCGCCATGTCCGGCGCCAGGTGTCAAAGAAGGTTGAGGGGAGTTCCGGGGCGAGAAGTTCCCTTCTCCCCCAGGCCGCCGGAGGCATCTCCATGACATCCCGCGCCGCCCGCGGCGAAAAGTTCGGCGCCGCCGAGGGCGAGGGCATCATCCGCTGCGACGCCTGCCCCGTGCTGTGCCGCATCCGCCCCGGCCGTGCCGGCGCCTGCTCTCGCTACGCCAATGAAGACGGCATCCTGGTCCGTACCGATCCGGCGCTGACGCTGGCCCAGGCCGTCGAAGGCCGGCGTCCCGTCGTCGCCTTCGCGGCGGGCGAGTGGGACGGCGAAATGCTCGATCCGTCCCGTGCCTTCGTCACGGGGGTCGGCGCCGGCACGACCTATCCGGACTACAAGCCCGCCCCCTTCATCGTGGGGTCCACCCATGCCGGGATGGACACGGTCACCGTCGTGACCGAGGGCATGTTCAGCTACTGCGGCGCGAAGGTGAAGATCGACACGGATCGCCACCTCGGCCCCGAAGCCGCGCCCGTGCGGGTGAATGGCGAGCAGGTCGGCCACGTCACCACGGCCGAATACGGATCGCAGATGCTGTCCATCGGCGGCGTGCGGCACCTGACGGGCGGCTCGAAGAAGGAGGGCGTCGTCACCTGCGAGACGCTGCTGAAGCTGTGCGGCGCCGAGCCGGTGGAGATGACCATCGACGGCGGCCACGGCGTCGTCGTGCAGGCGGGCCGCGCGCCGATCGTGGACGGCATGCCGGAAAGGCGCATGCGCGTGGGCTGCGGCAGCGCAACCGTCGGCATCTTCGCGCAGCAATGGCTCGGCCATGTGGACGAGGTGATCGTCGTCGACGACCACATCACCGGCGTGCTGTCCGAGCATCAGGCCGGCAAGGTGCTGAACATGCCGCCCGCGGGCATCCGCGTGCGCGGGCGGCGCTCGACGCCGGGCCGCTACTTCCAGGTCGCGCAGCCGGGACTCGGCTGGGGCGGCACGGACATCACCGATCCGCTCGACATCATCGAGAAGATCGACCCGAAGACCGCCTGGCCCGGCCTGCGCCTGCTGCTGACGAGCACGACCGGCGACCATGCGCTGTACTGCGTTCTCGATGAAGCGCTTCGGCCGGTGGCGGCAGAGATGCCGGCCGCCCTGCGCGCCGTCGTCGATCGCATCGGAGAGAATTGCGAGCCTTCGCTCTGCTCGGTGGTGTTCATGGCCGGGGCCGGCGGTTCGCTGCGCGCGGGCGTGACGGAGAATCCTGTGCTGCTGACGCAATCCGTCGCGAAGGGGGAAACGCGCGTCACCATGGGCGGGGCGCCGGTCTATCTCTGGCCGGGCGGCGGCATCACGGTGATGGCGGACGTGCTGCGCATGCCGAGGCTGTCCTTCGGCTATGTGCCGACGCCGGCGATCGTCGCGCCGATCGAATTCACCATGCCGCGCGCGCTCTACGCGCAGCTCGGCGGGCATGTGCAGGAGGTCGTGCCCGTCGAGCAGGTGCTGCGCGGGCTCGGCGAGGATCTCCGCGTCGAGACCTGGCACCCGTCCAATCCCTGGCCCTTCGTGCGGTGACCGCGTGGATCCGCCCGTCGCGCAGCGGCTGAGCGGCGGACGGCTGCATCTTTCCCACGGGCCGATCGACCTGGTGCTGCGGGCCTGGGGCACGCCGGAGGCGGTGCGGGCCTCGGAGGACGCCGCGCTGCGGGTCTTTCCCGGCATCCTGCCGGGCCTCGCGGCGGAACTGGCGGAACTGCGGCGCGCGATGGCGGAGCGGCCCGCCGCATCGCATCCCGTTGCGCGGCGCATGATCGCGGCCTGTGCTCCCTTCGCGCCGGCCTTCGTCACACCCATGGCCGCCGTGGCAGGGGCGGTGGCGGACGAGGTGCTTGGCGCCATGCTGCGGGCGGCGCCCCTGGCTCGCGCCTATGTGAACGACGGTGGCGACGTGGCGGTGCATGTCGCGCCCGGCGAATCCCTTGCCATCGGACTCGTGGCGGATCCGGCAAGCCTTGGAATGGACGGGGCCGTGACGCTGCGGCGGCCGGGCGGGGTTGCGACCTCGGGCCGGCATGGGCGTTCCTTCTCGCTCGGCATCGCGGACGCGGTGACGGTGCTCGCCCGCGACGCGGCCACGGCGGATGCGGCCGCGACGCTCATCGCCAACGCAGTGGACATCGACAGCCCCATGGTGCGGCGCACGCCGGCGGTGATGCTCGATCCCGACAGCGACCTCGGGGATCGCCTGGTCACGGTCGATGTCGGCGCACTGTCGGCGGAGGAGACCGCGGCGGCGCTCGCCACCGGCTTCGCACGCGCGGAACGCTACCGCGCGGCGGGGCTGATCGACGGCGCGGCGCTGCGTCTCGGCGGGCAGGTCCGCGCCACGGGCCTGCCGACGCTTCCGCCCCCCTGAACGCAGAAAGGGGCGCCTTTCGGCGCCCCTATCCGAGGAAGTGTCGCGAGGAGCGAGCGCTTAGAGCTGTTCCCGTTCGCCCTGGCTCGCGGCAACGTCTCCAGCCCCTTGTTTCCGCGAGCATCTTCACCCGATCAGGTGAGGCCACCTGATCGGGATCTGCTCTAGTGGAGGACGATCTCCACGCGGCGGTTC
>JAFADX010000128.1 GCA_023424475.1 Pseudomonadota bacterium | reverse complement strand
CCGCAGCGGAGGCCCAGGCGCGGCTGCTGGCGGCCGCGGCACGGATGCTCGCGCCCGGCGGCCGGCTGGTCTTCGCCACCTGCTCCCTGCAGCCCGAGGAGGGCGAAGCGCACCTGGCCCACGCCGCCGCCCACGGCCTGGCGCACGAGCCCTTCGGCCCGGCCGATCTGCCCGGCCTGCCGGAGGCCATCACATCCTCGGGATGCCTGCGGACACGGCCGGACCTCTGGCCCGGTCGCGGGGGGATGGACGGCTTCTTCGCGGCGCGGTTCCGCCGCGGGGGCTGAGAGGCCGTTCGGAACTGCGCCGCAGGGCGCAGTTCCATGCCCGGCAACGGCCCGCCTGACCGGCGGAGATGTCCGCCGAGACAGGAGGTCAGGAAGGTGGCGGGCCCGGCGCTTCGGCGCGGGGGACCGCCGTGGTCATGAATGCGTCGGCATGGGGCGCTTCGCCGCCAACCGCCGCCGGCGCCGTGCCGGCGGGGCCCGCCGAGGGCTGGGGCTGGGCGGTTCGGACCGGGGCGGCGGCACCGGCGCGGCGGCCCTCAGCGCCGCCAGGTCAGGCAGTCGCAGCAGGGCCGAGCGCAGGAGCAGGTCGCGACGGATGGACATCGGGGCAGGTTCCGAATCGAGAGTTTGCGGCGGAACGTGTTCAACCCGCCCATGGTTGCAGATGAAGTTCTTCATCGTGGCAGCACCGTGACATCTTGCGCGCCGCCGGCGCGGGTCAGCGCCCCGCCTGGCGCGCGGCCTCGGCATGGATTGCCGCCATCGCGCCGCTGCGCAGGCGGATGCCCGCCACCGGCACGGGCAGGCCGGCGAGCGCCAGCGCCTGCATCACCCAGGTGTTGCAGGTGAAGTCCAGCGCATAGGGCAGGCGCGAGGGCACGAGCACCGACCGGCCCGGCCGAAGGGCAGGCAGGGGCGCGGCGACCTGGCCGGCGACGAAGGCGGCGATCGCCGCGGTTCCTCCGGCGGGCAGGCGCAGGGGAACGACGTCCTCCGCCCCCGCCGGGAAAGGGCCGTCCAGGGCGCGCATCCACACCACCGCCGGCCCACCCGACAGCGCAGCGAGCAACTCGGCCGAGCCCGGGCGGTCGGCGCGCATCCAGGAGTCCAGGCCGAATCCGAGGGCCATCGCACCGCCCCTGCCCGGCACGCCGGCCACCGGGGCGAGCGGCGTGCCGGCGAGCGCCGCCGTCGGCAGGCAGAGGTCCGTGTGCCAGGATTCCGCGGCGACGAGCAGGCGCCCGGCGCCGAGCGGCGGGGCCGGCATCGGCCGGGTGGTGCAGCCCCCGCCGAGTGCGGAGGCAAGGATCGCGCGCCGGGTCGGCATGGCGCCGCCTCACCATGCCGGGAGGGCGGCTGTCCATCGCTTTCGGCTGGCCGGACCAGCCGGCCACTCGCGGCGCCGCCACGGCCGCGGCGCCGCGCATGCCGCCCAGGGCAAGCCCCGGCAGGACCACGGCACGGCGGCGATCGGGATGGCGAGGCATCATGGATCCTTGTTTTCAGAATAGAGAAACATGTTCTCCAGACCTGCCGCCA
This sequence comes from Pseudomonadota bacterium, assembly GCA_023424475.1. Classification (GTDB taxonomy): domain Bacteria; phylum Pseudomonadota; class Alphaproteobacteria; order Acetobacterales; family Acetobacteraceae; genus Neoroseomonas. The sequence goes on along the minus strand of JAFADX010000128.1, from coordinate 1,408 downwards.
GATTGCAAATCAAAGATATTATTTCTACATAAAGTGCCGCATCAGCCAGGGACTTGCCCGTGACCCGCAGTTTCGAGCCCGACGCCACCGACCGCGCCATCCTGCGCCTGATCCAGAAGGACGCGGCGCTGTCCCTCGCCGACATCGCCAAGGAGGTCGGGCTCACCCCCACCCCCTGCTGGAAGCGCATCCGCCGCATGGAGCAGGAAGGCGTGATCACCGGCCGCGTCGTGTTGCTGGACCCGGAAAAGGTCGGCCTCGGCGTCTCGGTCTTCGTGGCCATCGAGACGGGCGACCATTCGGCGCCCTGGATCGAAGCCTTCGCCGGCACGGTCGCGAAGATGCCCGAGATCGTCGAGTGCTGGCGCCTCGGCGGCGACGTGGACTACCTGCTGCGGGTGGTGGTGCCGGACATGCAGGCCTTCGACGCCTTCTACCGGCGGCTGACGGCGCAGGTGCCGAGCCTGCGCAAAGTCACCTCCCGCTTCGCGATGGAGCGGGTGAAGAGCACGACGGCGTTGCCCATCTAGAGCCGTTCCCGTTCGCCCTGGCCCACGGCAACGTCTCCAGCCCCTTGTTTCTGCGAACCTCTTCACCCGATCAGGTGACCTCACGCGCCGGCCCGCCCGGCACGGCGGCTGGTCTCGGCGCAGTCGTCCTGCGGGCTCGCGTCGCGAGGTTGTGGCGCGCGGGCGGTTTGGCCGCCAACCACCCGCGCGTGCCGGGTCCCGAGGGCCTTCCGGCCCTCGGCGGGTGGGTCCCGGAGGGCGGCGCCCTCCCGGCTGTGCCCCGGATCGGGTAGGGATGACCGCCATGATCGAACCGACCCAGTTCGCCCTCTATGTCGCCGCCGCCTTCCTCCTCGCCGTCACGCCGGGCCCCGGGATCTTCTACGTCGCCGCGCGGACCCTGGCGGGTGGCCGGGCGGAAGGGGTGGCATCCTCCTTCGGGACGGGGCTGGGGGGCATGGTGCATGTGCTGGCCGGCAGCCTCGGGGTCTCGGCGGTGGTGCTGGCGAGCGCGGAGTTGTTCGCCGCGCTGAAGCTGGCGGGCGCGGCCTACCTGGTCTGGATCGGGGTGCGGACGGTCCTGGCGGCGCGGCGCGAGGCGCATGTCGGGCTGCGGGGCGCGGCGCCGGCGATCGGTGTGCGGCGGGCCTTCCGCGAGGGCGTGCTGGTCGAGGCGCTGAACCCGAAGACGGCGGCCTTCTTCCTCGCCTTCGTGCCGCAATTCGTGGATCCGGCGCAGGGGGCGGTGGCGGTGCAGTTCGTGGTGCTGGGCTTCGTCTCGGTGACGCTGAACACGCTGGCCGACGTGGTCGTGGCCTTCGCCGCGAGCCGCATCCGCGACGGCGCCGCCGCGCGCCCGGCCCTGGTGCGCCGCCTGCGCGAGGCCTCGGGTGCGGCCA
>JAFADX010000060.1 GCA_023424475.1 Pseudomonadota bacterium | reverse complement strand
CACCTGCACCGGCCGCCCGGCCAGCGCGATCCCTGCCTCGCGCAGCGCCACGAGGAAGCCGACCCCGTCGAGGTTGGTCGCCTCCCAGTCATCGGCGCATGGCCGCAGCAGGTTGGCCGCGCCCGCGCGGCGCGCAGCGGCGTCGGGCCGCGAGGCGGCGAAGGCATCCTGCTTGTGCGGGATGGTCGCGACGATCCCGGCCAGGTTGCGCATCTGCCGCGCTCCCCGGAGAAACTCGGCGAAGCGGCCGGCGGGGACGTGCAGGGGCAGGTAGGCGGCGTCGATCCCTGCCCCGGCGAAGGCGGCGGCGTATTCCGCGTAGCCCTTGGTGTGCCCGATCGGGTCGCCGGCGAGGAACACCAGGCGCGTGGCCGGGCCGATCACGACGTGCCCGCCGGCAGGCGCAGCGGTTCCCCGAGCGTCCGGTTCTGCGCACGGAACCAGAGGCGCAGGTTCATGCGATCGGACCGCCCGCCGGGCCCCTCGGCCTGGAGCTGGATGGCGTGGCTCGCATTGCCTTCGAAGCGGAAGCGGCCATCCGGGCCGGTGACGGTGCGCTGCTTCTCGTCGTTGGTGATGAAGGAACGCTCGTAGAGGGCGACGCGCGCCCCGGCCACGGGGGCGCCGGTGCTGTCTACCACCCGGCCCTCGACGATGCCGCCCGCATTGGCGGCGACATAGAGGTTCCACAGCGCGACGATGACGAGCATGCCGCCCGGCACGATCACCCAGCGCGAGCGCAGCCACGTCATCCCTTGGTCGCTCCGCTGGTGAGGCCCCGGATGAAGGCCGGCTGGGCCATCAGGAAGACGATGATCCCCGGCGCCAGCACCAGGCAGACGAAGGCATAGAGCGCGCCGGTCGTGTCCTCCATGTAGGACAGGAATCGCGCCAGGCCGAGCGGCAGGGTCTGCATCTCCGCATCCCGCGTGACGATCAGCGGCCACATGAAGCTGTTCCAGGACCAGATGAAGGCGAGGATGACGTTGGTCGCGATGGCGGGCTTCGAGAGCGGCAGCAGGACGCGCAGGATGATCCGCCATTCCGGCAGCCCGTCCATGCGCGCGGCATCGATCAGGCTGCGCGGCACCGCCTCGAAGGCCGATTTGTAGATGAAGATGCAGATGATGGTGGACAGCAGTGGCAGCGCGAGGCCGAGGTAGGAATTGAGCAGCCCGAGCCGCGCCGTGACCAGGTAGGCCGGGATGATCGTCGCCTGGAAGGGGATCAGCGTGCAGGAGAGCAGCGCCAGGATCACCAGCCGCCGCGCGCGGAACTGCTTCGTCAGCGCATAGGCGGCGAGCGCGTTCAGCACCACGTTGCCGGCGACCGCCATGGCCGAGACGATGATGCTGTTCAGCAGGTAGCGCGGAAAGGGGATCAGGTACCAGACGTCGACGAAGTTGAAGAGATGCGGGTCCTGCGGCAGCAGCCGCGGCGGATAGGCGTAGATGTTCTCGTTGGTGACCGCGGTCTTGATGACCCAATAGAAGGGCAGCAGCATCACCGCCGAGACCACCAGCAGCACGGCGTGACGGAGCCAGGGGAAGCCGCGGCGCATCAGTCGCGATCCACCGCGCCGGCATTGCCGCCGGCGGCGCGGTTGGCCAGCACGGTCAGCACCAGCAGCAGCGCGAACTGCACGACGGTGATTGCGGCCGCGTAGTCGAACCGCGTCTGTCCGAATCCCATCCGGTAGATGTAGGTGATCAGCAGTTCCGTGGCGTTGCCGGGGCCGCCGCCGGTCATGACGTAGACCAGGTCGAAGGCGGTCATCGAGTTCAGCAGCCCGATCACCGCGCAGAGGAAGAGCGCGGGGCGCAGCATCGGCAGGGTGATCCGCCAGAAGCGCGCCCAGGCGGGCACGCCGTCCACACGTGCGGCCTCGTAGAGATGCGGCGGGATCTGCTGCAGCCCGGCCAGCAGCACGATCATGTAGAAGCCGAGGATCTGCCAGATGTCGGTGGCGATCACCGCCGGCAGCGCCATGTCGAAGGACTGCAGGAAGCCGAGCGGCTGGTCGATGATGCCGAGCGAACGCAGCGCCCAGTTGATGAAGCCGCCGCGCTCATCATACATCCAGCGCCAGATGATCCCGACCGCGACCGTCATCAGCGGGTAGGAGAGGAAGACGATCGTCCGGTAGACGCTCGCCCCGCGCAGGTCGCTGTTCACCAGCAGCGCGATGCCGAGGGCGAGCGCGATGGCGATCGGCGCGGCGCCGATCCAGATCAGCGTGTTCAGCAGCGCCTGCCAGAAGATGTCGTCATAGAAGATCATCTCCTCGTAGTTCTCGAGGCCCACCCATTGCGGCGGGCGCATCGGCGACCAGGCCTGGAACGACAGGATCACGTTCCAGCCCAGCGGCAGCACGCGGTAAAGGAAGAAGATCGCGAGCGATGGGAGCAGGAAGCAGGCGATCATCATCCCCTGCCGCGTCCGCCGCCTGCCCCACCAGCCCCGCATCGCGTCAGCCGCGCCGCAATTCGCGCGCCACGCGCCGTTCGGCGTCCGCCATCGCCTGGCGCGCCGGCTTGCGGCCGAGCAGCGCGCTCTGCAGCTCGGACCAGAAGGCGTCCTTCACCCGGGCGTCGTTGGCCAGCGGCCATTTGCCGACCATCTTGTCGGTATCCTGCAACTGGGTGGAGAGCACCGCGAAGACCTGCGGATCCTCGGTGCGGAGCGAGGCGAGCAAGGCCTGGTCCACCTCCGTGTTCCCCGTCAGGATGCGCCGCTGGGTCGCGAGTTGCCCGGCCTGCTCATTGGCCGTGACATGCTTGAGGAAGGCCCAGGCGAGCTCGGGATGGCGCGAGCCCTTGGAGATGCCGAGGCCATGGCTGTTCGGCGTCGAATACCCGCCCGGCGCCTGACCGACGCCGAGGCTGATGGGCGTGATCCAGGATCCCTGGCCCTTGATGAAGAAATAGGCCGGCGAATGCGCATGCAGCATGCCGACATTGCCCGCGGCGAAGGCGCCGTTCGGCTCGACCCAGCGCCCGGTCCAGGAGATCTTGTTGATCGCCCCGGTGTCGGAGGCGCGCGCCAGGCGTTCCACCACCTCGACCGCCTTCGGCGTGTTGAAGGCGGGCTGCCGCAGGTCGGGCGTCAGCAGCTCGACGCCGTTCATGGCGAAGAGAGGCCAGTAGAGCCAGTCGAAGTTCAGCGTCAGGAAGCCCGTCTGCTCGCCCTGGCCGACCTTGCCGGCGAATTCCAGGATCTGGTCGAAGCTCTGCGGCAGGCCGGACAGGCCGGCGCGTTCAAAGAGCGGCTTGTTGGTGAAGAGCAGCGTCTTGGTGATGTAGAAGGGCAGCATCCAGTTCTTGCCCTCATACGTCCAGTTCGCGAGGTATTCGGCGTTGAAGCGGTTCTTCACCGCCGCCTCCTGCGCGAGCATCGGCGTGATGTCCATCAGCGCGCCGCCGGCCGCGTATTCGAGCCACAGCGCGCCCTGGGTGTTGATGACATCGGGCGGCGTGCCGGCCGCGAGCTGCGTCTGGTAGAAGGAAGGCAGCTCCGGCCCCTTCTTGTCGAGCCATTCGACCTCGGCGCCGGGATTGGCGCGCTCGAAGCCCGTGATCCAGCCGCGGATCAGACGTTCCTGGTCGATGATGTTCCAGGTCAAGAAGCTGATGCGGCGTCGCGTCTGCGCGAGGGCCGGTGCGGCGAGCGCCAGCGCGGCCCCGGCCTGAAGGATGGTGCGCCTGTCGAGCATCGTCTTGTCCTTCCTCCCGTCCTGCGTTCGAGCCTAGGCCGGTGGATCGGCCCCGGTCCAAGGAATCTCCGCGCCGCCTTCGCGTGCCGAGCGTTCGGCCAGCAGGCAGCAGGCGATGGCGGCGCGCGCCTCTTCCGGCGGCACCAGGGCGCGGCCCTCCCGGAAGCCGCGGATGGCCTCCTCCGCCTGGGTCTCCAGTTCGAATATCTCGCCGGACCGGCCGAAGGGGATGGCCTCCGCCACCTGACCCGGTGCGGCGCGGCCGCGCAGGATGTGCAGGCTGGCGGAGGGCTCGCCGCTGCGATCCATGGAGGCCGACCACAGTGCGCGCATGGCGCCGTCGCGCCCCATGACGTGCAGCGCGAGGTGATGCTCGAAGCCGCCGATCACCGTGTTCAGCGTGGCGAAGGCGCCGCCTTCGAAGCGGACGGCGACGGCGAGCGCCTTCGGCATGGCGGGATCGCCCTCGGCGACCGCGCGCAGGGAGCGCGGCGGCCCGAGTTCCCGCCCGTACCAGAGCATCAGGTCGAAGAGATGCACCGGCTCCTCGAGGATCCAGGACCCGACCGTGCCGCGTTCGTAGCGCCAGGCCGCCGAACCCTGCCGGTAGGGAAAGCGGAACAGGGAGAAGGAGAGGTGGCTCAACGGGCCGATCGCACCCTCCGCGATCAGGCGCCGCACCGGCGCCCATTGTCGGCTGACGCGCAACTCGTGGCCGATGGTCAGCACGCGGTCCGCGGCGTGCGCCGCGGCGATCAGCCGGTCGCAATCGGCCAGGGTCAGCGCCATCGGCTTTTCCAGCAGCACATGCTTGCCGGCCGCGAGCGCCGCGAGGGCGACCTCCGCATGCAGCCCGTTGGGCACGGCGACCGCCACGGCTCCGAGGTCCGGATCCTCGATCAGCCGACGCCAGTCGCGATACATCGCCGCCTCGGGCCAGTCTGCGGCCGCGGCCGCGGCGCTCTCCTCGCCGCGCGCCGCGATGGCGCCGAGACGGGCCGATGGCGCTGCTGCCAGGGCGCGCGCGTGGTGCCGTCCCCAGGCGCCGTAGCCGATCAGCCCGACGCCCATCGGCGCGCTCATGCGAGCACCGGCAGGGGCGAGTGGGTGACCTCCTCCGTGACCACCAGCGCCGCATCGGGGTGGCGCTGGATGTAGGAGGCCGGCACCGACGGCGTGACCGGCCCATGCAGCAGCTTGCGCAGGATGCCGCATTGCCAGGGGCGGTTCAGGAACAGGCGGATCCGCCGGGCCCCGAGGATCTCCCGCATGCCCACCGTCACCGCGCGTTCCGGCACCAGGTCGATGGCCCCGCGCGCGACGGTGACGGCATTGATGGTGCGTGTCTCCCGCGCCAGCCGCACGATGCGCGCGGGCAAGGCGGCGAAGGCGTCGATATCCACGGGCTCGCCAGGCTCGGGCGGTTCGTTGAAGGCGACATGGCCGGCGATGCCGACGCCCCCGAAGGCGACGTCCACGCCGCCGCGATCGGCGATCAGCGCGCCGATGGCCTCGGGCCGCGCCGGCTCGGGGAAGACGACCCGCGGCGCCAGCGCCGGGTCGATGACGTCGATGAGGTGCCGGCGGATGTGGCCGCGGAAGGATCGCGGGTCCTCTTCCGCGATCCAGGCGCCCGCGGGCGTCAGGTATTCGTCCATGCCGATCAGGGTGAGACCGGCGAGCGAAAGGCGCTCGGCATTGCAGCGCGCCGCCAGCAGGTCGTACTGGCCGACCGGGCCGACCGGCACGATGAAGGTCGCGCGGTCGCGCCGGGCGGCGCGTGCCGAACGGTATTCGTCCACCAGCATGTCGGCGAAGGCGCGCGTCAGCGCCACCGCGTCGGGCACGACCGTGAGGCCCACCGCCGTGCCGCGCGCCAGCGCCCCGGCCGGGACGAGGAGCGGGTCGCCGCTCACAGCCGCTGCCCGCCGTCATGCGAGAACAGGTGCAGGTCGGCGGGATCGACGGCGAGGCGCACCTGCTCCCCCGCCGCGCGCACGCTGCGCGGCGGCACCCGGGCATGCAGCTCGTGCCCGCCGATGTCGAGCGTGACGAGCGTCTCGGCGCCGAGCGGTTCCACGACCGCCGCGCGGCCCGTCAGCTCGGCACCTGCCGGCGCGGCATCCGGCGGCAGCCAGGCGAGCCTTTCCGGTCGCAGGCCGAGCAGCGCCTCGCCCGCGGATGGCGGCGCTCTCAACGGCAGGCGCGTCCCGTCGGGCAGCATGGCCTCGGTGCCCGCGATGCGCACCGGCAGCAGGTTCATCGCCGGCGCGCCCATGAAGCCGGCGACGAAGGCGCTGGCGGGGCGGTCGTAGATCTCCTCCGGCGTGCCGACCTGCTCGATGTGCCCGCCGCGCAGCACCACGATCCGGTCGGCGAGCGTCATCGCCTCCACCTGGTCGTGGGTGACGTAGATGGTGGTGGCGCGCAGCCGGTCGCGCAGCTTCTTGATCTCGGTGCGCATCTGCACGCGCAGCTTGGCATCGAGGTTCGACAGCGGCTCGTCGAACAGGAACACCTTCGGGTCGCGCACCATGGCGCGGCCCATGGCGACGCGCTGGCGCTGGCCGCCGGAGAGTTCGCGCGGGCGGCGCTGCAGCAGATGCGCGACGTCGAGCATGGCCGCGGCCTCGGCGACGCGGCGCGCGATCTCGGCCTTGCGCACGCCGCGATAGGCCAGGGAAAAGCCCATGTTCTCCGCGACGCTCATATGCGGGTAGAGCGCGTAGTCCTGGAACACCATGGCGATGTCGCGATCCTTGGGGTCGCGCTCGTTCACCACCGCGCCATCGATCAGGATCTCGCCCGAGGTCACCTCCTCGAGGCCGGCGACCATGCGCAGGATGGTGCTCTTCCCGCATCCGGAGGGACCGACGAGGACGATGAACTCGCCTTTGGCGATGTCGAGGTCCACGCCGTGCACGACCTCCAGCATGCCGAAGGCCTTGCGGAGCTGACGCAATGCGACCGACGCCAAGCCGTCCTCCCCGGGATGTCGGCGATGCTAGAGCAGATCCCGATCGGGTGGAATCACCTGATCGGGTGAAGATGCTCGCAGAAACAAAGGGCTGGAGCATGTTCCGACCTGTCGGAACCGGCACCGGCCCGCACCCCCACCCGGCCACCCAACTACTTTTTCTTGGTGGGGGGGCGGGGTGGGGGTGGGGGCCGGCGCCGCCTGATCGAAAAGAGCTCTGGCGATGGTTCCGCGATGCCATCAATGGCGATCCGGCAAGCCGTTGTCCCACAAGGCTTCCCAGCCGCCGCCGCGCGCCGAGGACCGCAGCGCGGCGGCGACGAAGCGCAACCCGTCGAGCCCCGCCCGCGCATCCGGCATGGGCAGCGACAGCGGATCCGGCGTGGCGCCCAGGCGGCGGGCGGCAGCCCGCTCGGCGAAGTCGAGGTAGAGGTTGGCGAAGGCCTCGTGCAGCCCTTCCGGATGGCCGGTGCGCCGGATGCGCGTCGCGCGCGTCGCCGCCGGCGAGAGGGCAGGGTGGCCGCGCGAGAGGATCGAGGGAAACCCGTCGAGCGGCGCGAGGCGCAATTCGTTGTGAACCGCATGCCGCCATTCGAGGTGCCCCTCGGCGCCGAAGACGCGCAGCAGGATGTGGTTCTCCGCCCCCGCCGCACCCTGGCACAGCAGCATCGACCCGCGCGCGCCGCCCGCCAGGCGGAAGCGCGCCTGCGCATAGTCCTGCACCTGGCGCCCCGGCATCAGCGTGCCGACCTCGGCGCTGATCTCCGCGAAGGCTTCGCCCGCGACATGGGTGGCGAGGTGATGCGCATGCGTGCCGATGTCCCCGAGCACGAGGGAGGGGCCGCCGCGTGTCGGATCGAGCCGCCAGCGGCGGGCCGCATCGGGCGCTTCCTCCACCCGCGCGGCGAGGCCGGCGCCGAAATACTCGACCTGCACCAGCCGCAGCGCGCCGATGCGGCCGGCGGCAACCAGCGCGCGCGCCTCGCGCAGCATGGGATAGCCGGCATAGGCATGGGCGAGGCCGACCACGACGCCCCGCGCCGCCGCCGCGCGGCAGATCTCCTCGGCTTCCGGGACGCTGTTGGCCAGCGGCTTGTCCATCATGACATCGAGGCCCGCCGCGATGGCGGCCATGGCCTGGCGATGGTGCAGGTTGTTGGGCGTGACGATCGCGACGGCCTCGATGCCGTCGGGGCGCGCGGCCTCGCGGGCGATCATCTCCTTGGCCGAGGCATAGGCGCGGTCCGGCGCGACGCCGTATTCGGGTGCCGCGCCCGCGCTGCGGGCGGCGTCGCGCGAGAAGGCGCCCGCGACGGTCGCGAAGCGGCCATCCATGGCGGCGGCGCGGCGGTGCACGGGGCCGATCATCGACGGCGCGGCCCCGCCGATGAATCCGAGGCGCAGGGGCCGTCCGAAGGCTTCGAACGCGCTCACGGCTCGATGCCCAGGATCCGGCGCGCCGCCGCCGCGTCGAAGGTCCGGCGCAGCGCCGCATCGAACGGGCGGGGCGTGACGGCGATCATGTGCCGCGCGATGAAGGGGGCGCCCTCCGCCGCGCCGTCCTCCTTGCGCTTGTAGCAGCATTCCCATTCGAGCGTGGCCCACCCGTCGAATCCGACATGGGCGAGGCGGGAAAAGACGCCCCGGAAGTCCACCTGCCCGTCGCCGGGGGAGCGGAAGCGCCCGGGCCGGTCCCGCCAGTCCTGGAAGCCGCCATAGACGCCGCTGCGGTCGCTGGGCCGGAACTCCGCGTCCTTCACGTGGAAGGCGGCGATGCGGTCGCCGTAGCGGGTGATGAAGCCGAGATAGTCCATGTGCTGCAGCAGCATGTGGCTCGGGTCGTAGAGCAGGCGCGCCCGGCGGTGCCCGTCCACGCGGTCGAGGAAGCGCTCGAAGGTCACGCCGTCGTGCAGATCCTCGCCCGGGTGGAGCTCGAAGCAGATGTCGATGCCCGCCTGCTCGGCATGATCGAGGATGGGGCGCCAGCGCCGTGCCAGCTCGGCGAAGGCGGTCTCGATCAGCGCAGGCGGCGCCGGCGGCCAGGGGTAGAAGTAGGGCCAGGCGAAGGCACCGGAGAAGCTCGCCACGCGGGCCAGGCCGAGCCGCGCCGCGGCCTCGATGGCGAGGTGCAGCTGCCGTTCGGCCCAGGCGGTGCGCCGCGCCGGATCGCCACGCAGGTCTTCCGGCACGAAGGCGTCGTTGAGCGCATCGAAGGCCGGGTTCACCGCCATCTGCTGCCCGGCGCGATGGGCCGCGAGCTCGCTGATCTCCAGCCCGGGCCCGGCGAGCCTCGCGCGATAGTGGCGGCAATACGCGTCGTCCGTCGCGGCGCGGGGAAGGTCGATCAGCCGCGCATCGTGCACCGGGATCTGCACGCCCTTGTAGCCGAGCCCCGCCAGCCAGCCGGCCACGCCTTCGAGACTGTCGAAGGGCGCGGCGTCGCCCATGAACTGGCTGAGCATCACGCCGGGGCCGCGGATCGGCATGGGGTCAGGTGCCCGGCACGGGGGCGGCTTCGTCGAGCAGGCCCTCCGCCCGCAGGTCCTGCCACAGGGCGGCGGGGATCGGCCGCCGCAGATGGGCGAGGTTGTCCTCCACTTCCCGTCGCGCCAGCGCGCCCGGGATGACCGAACAGACCGCCGGGTGCGCGAGCGGGAATTGCAGCGCCGCGGCGGGCAGCGGCGTGTCGTGCCGGCGGCAGACGGCCTCGATCCGCCGCGCCTTTTCCATCACCGGCGCGGGTGCGGGAGCATAGTCGTAGGTCGCGCCTTCGCGCACCTCGCCGGCGAGGATGCCGGAATTCAGCGGGCCGCCGATCACCACGCTCATCCCGCGCGCTGCGCAATAGGGCAGGAACGCGCCGAGCGCACCCTGTTCGAGCAGCGTGTAGCGGCCTGCCAGCAGCATGCAGTCGAAGTCACCGGCCCTGGCGAAGCGCAGGCACATCTCGGTCTCGTTCAGCCCGCAGCCGATGGCGCCGATCGCGCCCGCCGCGCGCAACTCGTCGAGCGCGCGGTAGCCGCTGTCCATCACGGTACGGAACCGGTCCTCGAGCAGGTCGCGGTCGCCGATGGTCCAGAAGTCGATGTCGTGGATCAGCAGGACGTCGATGTGCTGGATGCCAAGGCGGAGCTGCGACTGCTCGAAGGAACGCATCACGCCGTCATAGGTGTAGTCGAAGGTCGGGACGAAGCCGGGCAGGCCGTTGGCGCGCATCCCTTCGGGCGGCGCCTCGCCGGGCCGCAGCGCACGCATGTGGCGGCCGATCTTGGTCGAGAGCACGAAGTCCTCGCGCGGGCGCTGCCGCAGCGCATGGCCGACGCGCAGCTCGCTGCGGCCGAAGCCGTAGAAGGGGGAGGTATCGAAGAAGCGGACCCCACCTTCCCAGGCGGCATCGAGCAGGGATTGCGCCTCGGCTTCCGGGATGGTCCTGCGGAAGCCGCCGATCGGCGCGCCGCCGAAGCCGAGCGCGGTGACCTCGAGGTCCGTGCGGCCGAGGCGGCGCTTCATGGCGGGGTCCATGGTCGTCCTTTCGCTGCGCGGCCCGCCGGGATCGGGCACGACCCGCATGGTTCCCCCGAACGGATGGACGCACAACCCGCCGGCCGAAGTCAGCGGAAGATCATCGCTTCCAGATCGAGCCGCGAAGGGGCACGGAACGGATTGTAGTCCTGGTGCGTCGCCCAGGCGCCGTCGGGTTCGAAGATGTCGACCGGCCCTTCCCAGTCGCCGAAATCCACCATGCCGCCCAGCCAGGAATAGGTCTGCGGCTCATGTGCCACGACCACGCGGCACCCGACGGTGCGCGCAACCTGCTGGCCGAAATACTCCGGGTGCCCCCGGTACCAGCCAGCGGTGTCCGAACCGATCAGGCACGACCAGAAGACGATCCAGCCCGCTTTTCCCTGGAGTGGCGCAAAGAGGTGCAGGTTCGACGCGTCCAGCATGCCCGAGCCGATCTGCATGAGGGCGCGGTTGCCGTGCGCCATCAGGTGCAGCGCGTCGAGCCTCCCGGTTCCGGGCACGCCTTCCGCAACCCGCGCTGCCCAGGCGAGGATGTGCTGAGGACTGTGATGCGCTGCGTCGACGCGCCAGCGATTGTAGGTGAGCGGCGGATCCAGCAGCGTCGGCGGCGCTGTGTGCGGATTGTTCAGCCGCGGATCGAGGATCGCCATCTGATGGCCGCGCCGGTAGTTGAACGGCATCGTCCGATCTCCCGGGCCAGGATTGGCCCGAGTCGAATCGTTGTACGACACCGCGCCCCGCGCGCGACGAACCGCTTCAGACGTCCAGGTTGGCGACCTTCAGCGCATTGCCGACGATGAAGTCGCGTCGCGGCTCGACCAGGTCGCCCATCAGGGTGGAGAAGACCTGCTCGGCATCCTCCACATCCTCGACGCGCACCTTGAGCAGCGTGCGCGCGGCGGGGTCGAGCGTCGTCTTCCACAACTGGTCCGGGTTCATTTCGCCGAGGCCCTTGAAACGCTGGATGGCGAGGCCGCGGCGGCCTTCGGCGATCAGCTTCTCGAAAGCCTGCAGCGGGCCATGGACGGCATGTTCCGTCGAGCCCAGCGCCAGCATCGCCGGCTCGCCGAATTCCTGCGCCAGGCGCTCCCGGCGCTCGTCGAGCCAGCGCGCCTCGGCGCTGCGCAGGGCGGTCGCCTCGAGCGCATGGCGTTCGGTCACGCCGCGCACGGTGCGGAAGACGACGAGACCCGCGGCGTCCGCGGTCGCCTTCCAGCCGCGCTCGTTCTCCGGCGCGAGCGCGTCGAGCCTGGCGGCAAGTGCCTGCGCAGCCTGCAGCGCGCGGTCGGGTTCCATCGTCAGCGCGCCGGCCACGGCGGCCTGCTCGACGATCTCGACCGGTACGTTGCCGGCCATGCGCCGGATGCGGGCCGAAGCCTGGCGGAAGAACTCCTGTTCGCCGCGCAGTTCCTCCGCGCCGAGCACGCGCCCGTCGGCGTAGCGCATCGAGGCACCGGCCAGCGCCTTCTCGAGCAGGAAGTCCTCGAGCGCGCGGTCGTCCTTCAGGTAGCGTTCCTCGTTGCCGCGCTTGGCGCGGTAGAGCGGCGGCTGCGCGATGTAGAGATGCCCTCGCGCGATCAGTTCCGGCATCTGGCGGAAGAAGAAGGTCAGCAGCAGCGTGCGGATGTGCGAGCCGTCCACGTCCGCGTCGGTCATGATGACGATGCGGTGGTAGCGCAGCTTGCCGGGATCGAAACCGCCCTCGCTGACGTCGCCGCGGCCGATGCCGGTGCCGAGCGCGGTGATCAGCGTGCCGATCTCCTGGCTGCCCAGCATCTTGTCGAAGCGCGCGCGCTCGACGTTCAGGATCTTGCCCTTGAGCGGCAGGATGGCCTGGAAGGCGCGGTCGCGGCCCTGCTTGGCCGAGCCGCCGGCCGAATCGCCCTCGACGATGAACAGCTCGGACCTGGACGGATCGCGCTCCTGGCAGTCGGCGAGCTTGCCGGGCAGGGAGGAGACGTCGAGCACGCCCTTGCGCCGCGTCAGCTCGCGCGCCTTGCGGGCGGCTTCGCGCGCCGCGGCGGCGTCCATGATCTTGCCGACGACGTCCTTGGCTTCCTTCGGATGCGTCTCGAACCAATGGGTCAGCGCGTCGGCGACGGCTGCCTGCACGACCGGCTGCACTTCCGAGGAGACGAGCTTTTCCTTGGTCTGGCTGCTGAACTTCGGGTCGGGCACCTTCACGGACAGCACGGCGGTGATGCCCTCGCGCATGTCCTCGCCGGCGAGGTTGACCTTGTCCTTCTTCGCAAGCCCCTCGGCGACCTTGCCCAGGACGCGCGTCAGCGCCTGGCGGAAGCCCGCCAGATGCGTGCCGCCATCCCGCTGGGGGATGTTGTTCGTGAAGCAGAGCATCGTCTCATGGTAGGAGTCATTCCACCGGAGCGCGAGCTCGACGCGGATGCCGTCCTGCTCCTTCGAGACGACGTTGATCGGCTGCCCGAAGACGGGGTTCTTGCCTTTGTCGAGCCATTCGACGAAGGCAATCAGGCCGCCGTCGAAGTGGAACTCGGTCTCCTGCACCTCCGGATGGCGTTCGTCGCGCAGCGTGATGCGCAGGCCGGAATTCAGGAAGGCGAGTTCGCGCAGGCGCCGTTCCAGCACCGCGAAGTCGAATTCGGTCCTGGTGAAGGTCAGCGCCGAGGGCTTGAAGGTGACCTCGGTGCCGCCTGGCTGGTCGGAGGCGCCCACCACCTCGCAGGGCACGACGGTTTCGCCGAGTTCGAAACGCAGATGGTGTTCCTTGCCGTCGCGCCAGATGCGAACGTCCATCCATTCGGACAGCGCGTTCACCACGGCCGCGCCGACGCCGTGCAACCCGCCCGAGACCTTGTAGGAATTCTGGTTGAACTTGCCGCCCGCATGCAGGCGCGTCAGCACCACCTCGGCCGCCGAGACGCCTTCCTCGGGGTGGATGTCCACCGGGATGCCGCGCCCGTCGTCGCGCACGGTGACGGAGCCGTCCCCGTTCAGCGTGACGTGGCAGGAGGTCGCGAAGCCGGCCTGCGCCTCGTCCACCGCGTTGTCGATGATCTCGAAGGCCATGTGGTGCAGGCCCGAGCCGTCATCGGTGTCGCCGATGTACATGCCAGGCCGCTTCCGCACGGCTTCGAGGCCGCGGAGGACGGTGATGGAGGCGCTGTCGTAGGCGTCGGACTCGGGACGCGCGGGCTCGCTCATGCGGCGCGCTCACTCCTGGCTGGAAGGGGGATCAAGCGAGCCTTGAATATAGGCATTTCCGCCCCTCAAGGCGACCCGCTTTCGCCTTCCGGCAGCAGCTTTCCATCCCCCGCGCGGAACATGTCCGCGATGCCCCGAAGGGGGCGGAAAACCTCGGCTTCCGTGCCGGTCAGGAAGCTCTGCGCGGGCAGTGCCGCGAGGGCGGCAAAAAGGGCCTCCCGCCGCGCGGCATCGAGGTGCGCGGCGACCTCGTCCAGCAGCAGCAGCGGCGCGAAGCCGCGGGCCTCGGCGATCAGGGCGGCATGGGCCAGGACGACCGAGACGAGCAGCGCCTTCTGCTCACCGGTGGAACACAGATCCGCGGGCTGGTCCTTGGGCAGGTGGACGAGCGTCATGTCGGCCCGGTGCGCCCCGCGGGCGGCACCGCCGGCGGCCGCATCGCGCCGGCGGTCGGCCGCGAGCGC